>JBDSTO010000082.1:0-10602 GCA_039928255.1 Aestuariivirga sp.
TTACCGGTAATTTGCGCTCGGTGAACATGCGCCACAGGCGCCAAAAGCCTGCACGCGCGCCATATTCGTAAATCGATTCCATGTTCCAGTGGCGCATGCCGACCCAGGGTGCGGCACCCACGATCTCTGAAAGAAACGCTTCAGAGGCTGCATCACCATGCAACACGCAGTTCTCGCCACCTTCTTCATAATTCAAGACAAACTGCACGGCGACATGCGCACCACCCGGCCACTTGGGATCGGGAATGGCCCGGCCATAGCCTTTCATGTCGCGGGGATAGTCAGCCATGATTTATCCTTTGTGCCAGGGTCCGTGGAAATCGCCCTTCTCGCCGATACGCTCAAAGCCGTGGGCGCCAAAGAAATCACGCTGGCCTTGAATTAGATTGGCCGTGCCCCGCGCCTGGCGATAGGAATCGAAATAACTGAGGGCCGAGGACAGTGCTGGAACAGGCGCACCGGCCTTCGCCGCTTCCGCCACAACTGAACGCAACGCGCCATGACTATCCTTCATCATCGTCATGAAGGCGGGAGCCAGCAGCAAATTGCCCTTGCCTCCAGACTTGTTGAACGCTTGCGTGATCAAACCCAAAAACTGCGAGCGGATGATGCACCCCTCACGCCAGATCGACGCGATAGTACCCAACGGCAAATTCCATTCATTCTGTTTTGACGCTTCTTCCAGAACCGCAAAACCCTGCGCGTAGGCCGCAATCTTGCCCGCATATAAAGCCCCCTCGAGCGACTTCAAAAATGCCGCGCGCGACTTTGGCTTGATCTTCTTGGACGCAATTTTATAGGCCTTCTCAGCCTTGGTACGTTCATCCTTCATTGAGGACAGAATGCGCGCGGCAACAGCAGCCTCAATGGTCGTCGCTGGAATGCCCATGGTCTGGGCTTCAATGACACTCCATTTGCCTGTGCCCTTCTGCCCGGCCTTGTCGAGAATCACATCAACCAGAGGCTTCTTGGCTTGTTTGTCGATTGTGGACAAAACCTTGGCGGTGATTTCGATGAGATAGGAGTTAAGCCGTCCCTTGTTCCATGTGTGGAAAATATGGGCCATCTCGGCAGGCTTCAAGCCGAGTCCGTCGCGCATCAATCCATAAATTTCGGAAATCATCTGCATGTCGGCATATTCAATGCCATTGTGAATGGTCTTGGTGAAATGACCGGCACCATTGGGCCCAAGCCAGGCGCAACATGGCTCCTTGCGATATTTTGCAGAAATCGCCGTCAACACCTTTTCAACGCGCGCATAGGATTCAGGAGTGCCCCCCACCATGATGGATGGACCATGGCGCGCGCCCTCTTCACCGCCTGAAACACCCATGCCAATAAAAGTGAGACCCGAGCCTTCCAACTCTGAAAAGCGGCGCATTGTGTCGCGGAAATTGGCGTTGCCCGCATCAATGATGATGTCGCCCCTGCCCATCAACTTGCGCAGAATCGCAATCTGCTGATCAACGGGATCCCCAGCCTTCACCATGATGATAATGGGGCGCGGTGGCCTGATGGCTGCAATCAAATCTTCCATGGTGTCGCAAGGGGTGATCATCTTGGCCAAGGCACCAGCCTTCGCATAATAATCGTGGGTGGTTTCAACCGTGCGGTTGAAAACTGCGATGGGGAAGCCTTTTTCGGCAATATTCAAAGCCAGATTGCCACCCATTACACCCAGGCCGATCAAACCAATTTCAGCATTCGCCATTTTTCGTGTCCCATTTCCAGTGGAGCCAGCTTGGCACGGTCAATAAAATCTTCAACTGGTTTTATCGCAACGCTGTGACCTTTTCTTCATCACGCGAAAGCCCTAAGGCAAGTGTAATCAGATTGGATAATATCAAAGTGTCAGCTAAATTTGGAACAAGTGGTCTGCGTGGTCTTGCCGAAGAATTAATCGGCGAAACGACACAGAAGCATGTCATTGCGTTCGCCCGTCATCTGCTCTCAACGGGCAAGCTCGATTTTGGTGGCACGGTTTTTGTGGGCCAGGATTTTCGCGAGTCGAGCCCAGCAATTGTGCGCGATGTCGTGGCAAGTCTCGCGGCCCAGGGGCTGCACGTGAAATTGGCGGGCGCTGTTCCAACACCAGCATTGGCTTTGGCTGCCATGGCTGAAGGCGCTGCAGCGGTTATGGTCACGGGCTCTCATATTCCAGGCGACCGCAATGGCATTAAATTTTATCGCCCCGATGGTGAGATCGACAAAACAGATGAGCTAGAAATTGCCCGTATGGCACCTCTCATTGTGCCGCTGAACTCTGCTCCATCTGTCTTGACTGATGATGTTTTCGCCAAGACATCGAGCGATTTTTTGGCCCGTTATTCGAAACTCTTGAGGCCCAACGCACTCTCTGGAATGAGGATTGGCGTCTATCAACATTCAACCGTG
Organism: Aestuariivirga sp.; assembly: GCA_039928255.1. Taxonomy (GTDB): domain Bacteria; phylum Pseudomonadota; class Alphaproteobacteria; order Rhizobiales; family Aestuariivirgaceae; genus Aestuariivirga. The sequence continues at coordinate 2,395 of JBDSTO010000082.1, forward strand.
GCGCGGGATATGCTTGCTGCCATGTTGCAAGGCTATGGCGCTGATGTTCAAGCCCTGGGTCGCTCCGAGCATTTCGTGCCCGTTGACACCGAGGCTGTCAGTGATGAAACTAGGTCTCGCTTAAAAGCCTGGGCCGCAGTGGAAAAGCTTGATGCCATTGTGTCTGCCGATGGTGACGGAGACCGACCTCTGGTCGCAGATGAAAATGGCGAAGTTCTGCGTGGTGATCTGCTTGGACTTTTGGCCGCAAGGTTCCTCAAGTCAAAAATCATTGTTACACCCGTCACGTCAAATTCAGCAATTGAAGGCTTGACCAAGGCGAATGTGCTGCGCACGCGCGTGGGCTCGCCCTTTGTCATCGCCGCCATGGACGAAGCTGCTGCGAAAGGCAATTCAGCAATTGTGGGCTTTGAAGCCAATGGCGGCTTTCTCACGCGGTCTGATTTCGGAAAGTTAAAGGCGCTGCCGACGCGAGATTGTTTTCTGCCCATCCTTGCGGTTTTGTCGGCAGCGAAAGCCGCAGGCACGCCAGTGTCTGCCTTGCGCCAGGCATTCCAGCTGGCTGCGGCTCTTTCCGACCGCATTGAAAATTTCCCGCTGGAGAAATCGAAGGCGTTGATGGCGAGGCTCACAAAATCACAAGAAGACTTGGGCGCTTTCCTGAAGCCCCTTGGGGAACTGAAATCCCTCAATGCCACCGATGGCCTGCGCGCAACACTTGGCGATGGCTCCATCATTCACTTGCGCCCATCCGGCAATGCGCCAGAATTTCGCTGCTATGTGGAGGCTGCTACAAATGAAAAAGCTGCAATCCTCATGAAACAGGGCTTGCAGCTTCTAAAGTCGCAAATTTGAAATCAATAGATTGGGTTTACAGCCACGATCCGTCCGCGAACGCTGACAGCAACACGGAACTGCTCGCCGCGCTTCCAGGCTGTGTAACGATAGACCGGCGCCGAGCAGTCATTGGCATAGACGCCGCGAAAGCCCGAGGATGCAACAATGTTGCGTCCCTGTGCGCAGGAGATCCGGTAAGGTGCTGGATCTTCCCAGCGGCGGTGGTGTCGACGCCAGCCATACCCATCACCGTCGCCATATCCGCCATCATAAAAGCCGGGACCACCATCCCAACCGCCATCGCCAAAACCAATGCCGACCGAGACATGTGGATCGGCCTGGGCTGACCCGGCTGAACCCAGGGCAACAGCACCCGCAATTGCGGCGGCTGCAAAAACTGACTTCATAATCATTTGATACTCCTGAACTTTTTGATTGATGCCTCCATCAACCATCATGCTTCAAACTTTAGGCCGCCATTCTTGAACGAAATCCCACAGTGCCGTTCATCTGCGGTTCATCTTCATTACAAAACCCCTTGAAACCTTTCGAAGCCTTCCTATCTCAAGACCTGCGGATGCCATCCGGGTCCGCATTTGGAAAGTCACATTGCTTCAAGGAGAATATGACATGTTTGACTATACCCCCCTCTATCGTTCCTCGGTTGGTTTTGACCGCCTGTTCCGTTTACTGGACGAGGCCGCAACCGTCGAAACTCAATCCTACCCCCCGTACAATATTGAGCGTCTTGGCGATGACGATTATCGCATCACTATGGCCATTGCGGGCTTTGGCCCTGCAGATGTCGCCATTGAAGCCAAGGGCAACACACTGACAGTAACCGGCAAGAAAGCCGATAAGCCCGTCGTCAATGGTGAGATGCTCCATCAGGGCATCGCTGCACGCGGCTTTGAGCGTCGCTTCCAACTTGCCGATCATGTTGAAGTGACCGGTGCCGACATGGACAACGGCCTGTTGCACATTGTGCTGAAGCGCCAATTGCCAGAAGCCTTGAAGCCACGCCAGATTCCAATTGGAAACGGCCCCAAGCTCAAGGCCATCGACAGCAAGGCAGCCTAAGCTGATCTTGTAAAATTGCCGGAAGGGTGTGGGCTTGAAGCCCGCACCCTTCTTTTTGCCATTTCGCGACCCGCCGCAATGCTGAGAAGAAGGGCTGCCAGGGCCACAAGGGCCGCCGCGGCATAGATCATGCGAAGGCCATAGGCCTGGGCCAGTGATCCGAGAATGAGCGGCAGCCCCATGCGGGCAAATCCACCAACGCCTGAAACAAAGCTGAGGGCTGCCGCACGGGCTTCAGGGACCAGTTTTGCCGCCATTGAAAACAGTGTTGGGAAAACAATTGCCAGGCCAAAGCCCGCCACCGCAAAGGCGAAAACCGAAAGCGCAAAATCCCGTGTCAGCCACAAAATGATCATGCCACAGATCGCCACCATCAGCGAGGCAGCAACCATCGTGAAGTCACCAAACTTCGCGCGAAGCCTGTCGCCATTGACCCGCATGGTGCCCGAACACGCACAATAAAACGCGGCCCCAAGACCAGAATAGGCGGCAAGATCAGGCTGCAATTCGGCCAGCAACTGCCCGGCCCATTGAATGCAGGCCAGCTCGCACGCCACGTTGAGGCCAAGCGCCAAACCAATCAGCACCAGAATTTTCTTGGGCAATTTTGCAGGCACGCGTTCTTCATGCGCCACTTCTGGAACATGAGGCAGAATGGTTTTGTGGACGGCATAAATGGCCAGAAGAACAAAGGGCAAAGGCGGCAACGCGCACCACAACGGCCCATACCAGCTGGCCATGAGGCTGGCCAGAATGCTGAAGGCTCCCATGGCATACATGACGACACCATGGAACGTGCCAAAAATCGGCTTGGCCAGATCATGCTCGACCACCGCACCTTCGGCATTCATGAATAGATCCATCGTGCCGATAGCAAAATTGAAAACGATGAAGGAGAGCGCAAAGCTCAAAACCGAATGGACTGACAGCGTATAGACCATCGCGCCATAGGCCACCGGCAAAATGGTAAGCAGCACTGTGCGGTGGTCAAAATGCCGGTTGATCCAGCCACCCAGCGACAAGGCCGTGATGTTTGACACCATGCCCAGCGCAGCCATGATACCGAAAATGAAAGGCGAAACGCCGGACTGGTTCACCAGAACAGGAATGGCCCCGATATTGGCACCAACAATAAACCCGAATGCGATGAATACGATTGTGACAGTGCCACGCGGCGTAAGTGTCATCCCCGGCCGACCAAGGGCATTTTGGTCGCCATGACGGTCATGTGCAGTACATTTGAATCAAGGGGCAGCGACGCCATGAAAACAACCGACCGCGCCACATCTTCAACATCCATGGTGGGTTCGGGCTTCATGCTGCCATCGGCTTGTGGAACGCCGCTGGCCATTTTTGCAGTCATAGCGGAGGCCGCATTGCCAATGTCAATCTGCCCACAGGCAATGTCATATTTGCGGCCATCAAGGGCCGTGGCCTTTGTAAGGCCGGTGATTGAATGTTTAGTTGCCGTATAGGGTGCGGAATTGGGCCGGGGCGCTTGCGCTGAAATTGAGCCATTGTTGATGATGCGCCCGCCTCGCGGGTTTTGTGTCTTCATGATCTTGAAGGCTTCCTGCGTGCACAGGAATGGTCCGGTGAGATTGACATTCACCACGTTCTGCCATTGCTCGAAGGTCAGATCTTCCAACAACACAGTTCCGGGAGCGCCTGTTCCCGCATTGTTGAAGAGAACATCAAGCCGCCCGAATTTTTCTTTGGTTGCAGCAAACAAGGCCGCAACCGATTTGGGATCACTTACATCGGCTGAAACACACAACGTCTCCGCCACCATCAACTTTGCCGTCTCCTGCAAGGCATCAAGCCGTCTCCCTGCTAGCACTACGCAATAGCCCGCCTTGCCGAGGGCCAAAGCACATGCCCTGCCAATGCCCGAACCAGCGCCTGTAACCAATGCAACTTTTGTCATGAGAGTTTTGCCTTCTTCCAAGCTGCCACGAGCTTTTGTGCTGAATCTGAGATTGTCTTGAGGGTGGCCCCCGGCTTGTAAAGGCTGGAGCCAATGCCAAATCCGCCAGCACCAGCAGCAAGCCATTGCGCCATGTTGTCGGGCGTAACACCACCCACAGCATGAATCTGAACATGCTTGGGCAGAACCGCCTTCCACGCCTTGATCGTGGCGGGGCTTGCACATTCAGCCGGAAACAGTTTGAGATTTTTGGCACCAGCCCTGATCGCGGCGAAAGCTTCGGTGGGTGTAAAAACACCGGGCAGCGGTTCCAGCCCAAGCGCCACGGCCCGCGCGATGACATCTTCATTGCAATCAGGTGAAACAGAAATTTGTCCACCATGGTTTTTCAGCATCTGCACATCCTGGACCGAGAGCACAGTGCCAGCGCCCACAACCATCTTGCCTTCATACGTCTTCACCAGCATTTCAATCGAAGTGAAAGGCTCAGGCGAATTGAGCGGCACTTCGACAATGCGAATGCCAGCATCATAAAGTGCAGCGGTCACATCGAGAACTTCATGTGGCGTGACACCGCGCAAGATCGCGATGATTCCGCATTGAGCAACAGCTTGATCAAAATTCATCAAATGACTCCCGCCGCATGGGCAATTTGGCGCTGTCCTGAAATCACACAGAGCGGATCGCCTGTCGTTACTTTCAATCCGGCAAGTTTCATCGCAGTCACATAGGCCTCAGCCAGACCAACCGAACCAAGAATTTGATACTCCGCACTGCGATCATGGCCCATCGTAGCGTGGGCCACTTCCGTTCCAATCAACAGCCCGGATAAATATGAATTGAGCGCCTCTGCGGCGACATCCTTGAACAAGCCCAACGTCCGCACTGAAAACAAGGCGTGAAGCAAGCCCGCCGGATCGGCAAAGGCCTGCTCAACGCCACGTTTGAAAGCGGCAGCGTCTGCGGCGTCTCCGCTCATCAACCGGCCCAGAATGGAATGTTGGCTGTAAAGCGCAAAGCTTTCGCCCGTCATGTAGGTGGCAAAGCTCACAACGCTATTGCCATCAACCTCAATCCATTTGGAATGGGTGCCCGGTGTTACAAAATGTGTGGCCCCCGATGCGAGAGATCCTACAACTTGAGTCTCTTCACCACGGATCACATCATGATGGATGGACGGGCTGTTGTAATGAAGCCCGCCAATGAAATGAACATCACGGCCACTTTTGGTTTTGAGTGCATTCAAGGATTTTGCAAGTTGGGCAGCACCTGCCGGGCATTCAGCATAAGCACATTCAACCCAGCCCTGGCGCGACGTGATCATGCCGGAAGCCACAACGGCGAGAGATTTGCTCCAACTGCCGATGTGGCGTTCAAGCGTCTCTTCAAACTGTTGGTCTTTGACAGCGAGAATGCCTTCAGGTGCTGAAACTTGATTTACAATCTTGCCATCACCATCGACTTCATAGGCGCGAAAGGAACTGGTGCCCCAATCCAGCGCGATGAAAGCCTTGGTCATGCAAGACTCGCAAACTGGAACTTCGCCGTTCCCGTCACACCAGCATCAAAGCAGAAGACACCACCTTGCAGCGGATGCTTCTTCAAAATATCGGCATCAAGATTGGCCGCGGCGGAGGTCACATAAATCGTATCAAGCTTGGGTCCACCAAACACCACGCAGGTGGGTCTAGTCACCGGCATCTGCACAATCCGGTCAATGTGGCCAGAAGGATCAAACCGCAACACGCATGAACCATTCCATCGGGCACTCCACAGGAATCCTTCCTGGTCAACTGTCGCCCCATCAGGATGGCCATAATCCTTGGTATCATTGAAGATGCGCTGGTTCGACAGCAAACCATGCTCCAGATCGAAATCAAAAGCCCAAATCAATTGAGCGCGGCTGTCGCTGAAATAGAAAGTCTTGTTGTCGGGCGACCAACACGGACCATTGGAAACGCCGACATTGTCAAACATCAACGCCGTGCGGCCATCGGCGGTGACGCGGTACAAGGCACCAGAACTGCGCGTAATGTCGAGGTCGGTGCCATCTCCAGCAATATTCTGCTGCATCGTGCCAAACCAGAAGCGGCCAGCGGCATCACAGGACCCATCATTGCCACGATTTCCCGGACGCCCAGTCTCGGGCTGGCAGAAGGGCGAAAGCGCTCCAGTTGAGGGGTTGAAGAAAAACAAGCCTTCTTCCCCACCCATGATCAACCGGTCAGCCCCGGCGAGTGAAAAACAGGTGAGCATATGGGGGAATGCCCAATGCCTGGTAGCACCCGTGGCCGGGTCCAGAATATGGAGCTTTGAGACGGGCGCAATATCAAGCCACCACAGGCACTGCCCTTCCACATCCCAAAGGCATCCTTCACCAAGCTTGTTCTTGGCGTCCAGCAGGCAGGTGACAGGTGTTATGAGCATGCAAGGCTTCTAGCCAATCAGGTCGCTCTCGCCAACCTCTGTTGCCAAAAATTTGTTTGAGTGGCTTTAGCCCTTAAGGGAAAGCCGAAATGAACATGAAAACTGCGAAAAGCACCAGATGAACTGCACCTTGCAGAACCGTGGTGCGGCCCGTGGCCAAGGTCACCGAACTCACAAAAATCGTCAGGATCAGAAGCGTAGTCGCGGCGGGGCCGAGGCCCAGCGCAAGCTTGTTACCCGTCCAGATCGAATAGGCTGCAAGCGTGGGGATGGTAAGACCGATCGTGGCAATTGCCGATCCTAGCGCCAGATTGAGGCTGGTCTGCAATTGGTTAAGGCGTGCGGCGCGCACGGCGGCGGCACCCTCCGGCAGAATTACCAACAGGGCGATGATGACGCCGACAAATCCTGCCGGAAGCCCTGCGGCTAAAATCATCGCGTCAATGGGTCCGGTCAGCGTCTTGGCCAGCAATACAACGACCAACAGTGACAACGGAAGAAGCACGCAACTGATCATCACTGTTGCAGATGCCGGCTTGGCATGGACATTCTTGTCGCCTGGTGCTTCCGCGAGAACGAAATAGTCACGATGCAAAACCGTCTGCACGAAAACAAACACGCAATAAAGAATGAGACTGACAATGCCGACAAAGGTCAACTGCGACACGGCAAAATACGGTCCCTCTTCCGCCAATGTGTAATTGGGAAGAATGAGCGTGAGACACGCCAACGTCGCCAGAACACTCAATGCCGAGGTGGCACCGTCAAGACGAAAAAGCTGCTTTCCATGACGGGCACCGCCGACCAGAAGACACAAGCCCACAACGCCGTTGAGAATAATCATCACACCCGAATAAACCGTGTTGCGTCCAATAAATTCAGCACCTGCCGAACTCGAAGACATTTGCGAAAGAATGAGCGCTGTTTCAATGACCGTCACCGCGAGCGCCAAAATGATGGAGCCAAAAGGCTCACCCACCTTGAGGGCCAGAACCTCGGCAAAATGGACCGCAGAAAATACCGCAGCCCCCAACAACAAAGCCTCAAGACCAATCCAGCCCAGATTCTGCTCCGGCAACAAATGCACGGCTTTCAAAATTAACAGCAGGCACGAAATGGCGAGGCCTCCGAGGAGGACCCAGGGCATCTGGTCAATTTTATTGGTGGTCATTCAACTGTTGTGCAACACTTCCAACAGCTTGTGAAGTCAAAACCAAAAAGCAGCGCCAGGTTTTCACCGGGCGCTGCCAAATTAGGCCAACTGCTTCAGGAAACGCTTAAACTGTGCGCAAATACCATTCAAAATCGCGCAACGTGGGTTCGGCAAAAAAGCGGTCTGCTTCAACTTCCTTCAGGGTACAGAATGTGTCGACAAATTCCTTGCCGAAATATTCCTTCAGGATTGACGCGCGGTAAAACGCATCAATCGCTTCATACCAGTTGCCGGGAATATGCTTGGCGCGGCGTTCATAGCCATTGCCCGTGATGGGAGCACCGGGATCCAGTTTTTCAACGATACCGTGATGCATGCCTGCCAAGATCGCCCCCATAACAAGATAGGGGTTGGCATCAGCGCCCGAAGGCCTGTGTTCAATGTGGCAAGCCTCGGCGGCACCTGCCGGAACGCGCAAGGCCACGGTCCGGTTATTGATGCCCCATGTTGCGGCAACGGGTGCATAAGATGAACGCCGGAAACGCCGATAGGAGTTGGCGTTGGGTGCGAAGATCAGCATGGATTCTGCCATGGTGGATTTCAATCCGCCAATGGCGTTGAGCAAAAGCTCATTGGTCATGGGGTCATCCGTGGCAAAAAGGTTTTTGCCATTCTCATCACCAAGGCTCACATGAATATGCATGCCCGAACCCGTCCATTCGGCATAGGGCTTCGCCATGAATGTGGCGCACAGTCCATGCTTTTCGGCCGTGGCCTTGATCAG
>JBDSTO010000083.1:0-22474 GCA_039928255.1 Aestuariivirga sp.
GAAAGGTGCCAGGTTGCAGCACCAGCGAGCTTCTCTTCCTGAAGCGCCTGCAATACCGGACTCATTTCTACCATGTGGACTTGCGCCGCCGCTCGAAATTCTGTCATCGCCGCTGTGGCGCGGAGAATATCCGCCATCAGGGTTCCCCGCCCCGGTCCCAACTCCACCAGCGCAAATGGCGAAGGCGAGCCCACGGCCTCCCACGCCGCGACACACCACACGCCCAAAAGCTCGCCAAAAACCTGGCTGATTTCCGGAGCCGTCGTGAAGTCCCCTGCGGCCCCGAACGGATCACGCGTCATGTAATAGCCAAGCTTGGGGTGGCCCAGACACAGCGCCATATAGCGGTCAATCGGCAACGGGCCGTGCTCGGCGATCAGTTGTTTGAAAAACTCTTTCACGTCCGCCGAGACCTGATCAAAAGCCAGATGCCAATGACCACCAGCGGCACCGACAAAATCATCCCCTGCGTGATGAAACCTGCATAATATCCAATGAAGCTGTCTGGCAGGCGGAAGAATTCGACGAAAATCCGCGAACATCCATAAATCAAGGCAAACAATCCGGAGGCCCGGCCCGGATGGGCCAGTGCCTGATAGCGATGCGTGGCAATCCGCACGACGACAAAAATCAGCAGACCTTCGAGAAGTGCTTCATAAAGTTGGCTCGGGTGTCGGCCGAAAGTCTCGCCAGGAAATATGACAGCCCACGGCATGTCCGAAGGTCCGCCATAGAGTTCGGCATTGATGAAATTGGCGATACGTCCCAGCCCGAGGCCTACGGGAACGGACGCAGCACCCAGATCAAGCATCCGGTCAAGCGTCGTGCCAATGTTTCTACCATAGAAATAACACGCCACCACAACGCCCAAAAAGCCGCCATGAAACGACATGCCGCCATCCCAAACTTTAAATATATCAAGGGGATGAGCGAAATACTTGAGAGGTTGATAGAACAGCACATAACCAAGCCTGCCGCCCCCTACCACGCCGAGGAAAAACCAGACGAACATGTCATCGACCTGCTGGACGGTCATGGCAGGTTTCCATGTGCCCCAAAGCCGGGGAGTGGAAACGAGCCGCTTGATGTACCAGGCGGCAAACACCAACCCGCCCACATAAGCCAGCCCATACCACTTGATGACGAGAGGTCCCCATTCAATGAGGTTGGGGCTTAAGGGCGGAAAGGGAATTGCAGCAAACATGCCCCCTTCTGCAATGCTTGGAAGCACTTCGCAAGCACTTGAACTTCACCGCCAGAATGCCTAGCTACGAAGCACAAAGAGGAGTCTTCCCATGACCGCCAATTCATCGCGCTTTTTCGACGAAATCTCCAAGCTGATGAGCAGCGCTTCGGGTGCGGCACAAGGTGTTCGCAAGGAAGTCGATACCATGGTGCAAAATCAGGTTGAGCGCGTTTTGAATAACCTCAATGTTGTAAAGCGCGAGGAATTCGACGTGGTCCGCGACATGGCCGAAAAGGCCCGCATGGAAAACGAGAAGCTCAGCCAGCGCCTGGCCGAACTCGAAAAGAAGCTCGCCACCAACTAACCCGTTGAAATTCCTGTGGGGGAATCAGTGCAGCCGTTGCTGCCCTGACAACCCTCCGGCACATTCCGTGCACCAAAGCATCGATTCGATGCAGCAAGGAATGATTTATGACGGCCTTGGCGCCCGCCAATCGCAACCACTCTAATCCGCTTGATCGCATGGAGCGGCTTGCCGAATCCCATCAATGGAGTGTGGATCGCCCCAACGACCACGAGGTCTTGATGCTGGTCGGCGGCGGCTGGGCCGACATGAGCCTGTCCTTCACCTGGCGCGATGACCTTGAGGCCCTGCTCCTCGCCTGCCTGCTTGATTTGAAGGTTCCTGAAAAGCGCCGTGAAGAAGTTCAGAAGTTGCTGGCGCTGATCAATGCGCAATTGATCCACGGCCATTTTGACCTATGGGCCGATGGCACGATTGTCTTCCGCAACAGCCTGCTTCTCACCGGTTCTGCCGACATTACCGATGAACAATGTGAAGCCCTGCTCGGCATTGGCATTGAAACCTGCCAACGCTACTATCCCGCCATTCAGTTTGTAATCTGGGCGGGGCACACGGCAACCGAAGCGCTGGACAGCGCCCTGCTCGAAACCATGGGTGAAGCATGAGCATTGCATTAAAGGGTACGCTGGTTCTGGTCGGCTGTGGCAAGATGGGCGGCGCCATGTTGGAAGGCTGGCTCAAAGGCGGTGCGGATCCCAAAAAGATCGTGGCCTTTGATCCAAAACCACCGGCCGAAGTCGCTGAAGTTTTGAACAAGCATGACATTCGCCAGAACCCGGCTATCAATTCAATCACCGATGCAGAAATCGTAATCGTCGCCGTCAAACCACAAGTGATGGAAGATGTAATACCGCCGCTCGTATCGCTCAAGGCATCAAAGCCCGTCATCCTTTCAATAGCCGCAGGCAAGACCATTGCGTCCTTCGCCAAACACTTTGGTGCTGACGCCGCCATCATTCGCGCCATGCCCAACACACCCGCCGCCATTGGCCGCGGCATCACCGGTTTGTTTCCAAACTCCAACGTCACAAAATCGCAATTGGCCCTCGCCCATGAATTGTTGAGCGCCACCGGGGAAGTGGTCGACCTCAGCGACGAAAACCAGATTGATCTGGTGACCGCCGTTTCAGGCTCCGGCCCCGCTTATGTTTTCTGGCTCACGGAATGCATGGCCAATGCCGGCGTAAAAGCGGGATTGTCGCCGGAGATTGCAACGCGACTGGCCCGCGCCACGGTTGCAGGCTCAGGCGAGTTGATGCGCCAATCCGGCATCGATGCCGCAACCTTGCGCCAGAATGTAACGTCACCTGCAGGCACGACCTATGCCGCCTTGCAGGTATTGATGGCCGAGGATGGCATGAAACCGCTGTTTGAAAAAGCCGTGGCCGCAGCCGCCAACCGCGCCCGCGAGCTTGCCAGCTGATGGCCGAGATCACGTTTCCCGATTTCGAGAAGGTTGATATTCGCGTCGGCACCATCATTGGCGTTGAACCCTTTCCCGAGGCGCGCAAACCCGCCTTCAAACTGAAGATTGATTTTGGGCCTGCCATCGGCATCAAGAAATCATCAGCCCAGATCACCACGCATTATACGCCGGAGACTTTACTTGGCCGACAAGTGGCGGCGGTTGTAAATTTCCCGCCGCGCCAGATTGGTCCCTTCATGTCGGAAGTTTTGACCCTGGGCTTTCCCGATGAACAGGGCGGCGTTGTCTTGATCGGCCCCACTCAATCCGTGCCCAATGGCGGCAAACTCTTTTGACTTGCTGAGGCAATTTCACTAGCCTCAAACCCGTGAGGTGCCAGCGCAAGCTGGAGAATCGGGAATGCGGTGCAACTCCGCAATGTGCCCAACGCTGTAAGGCCGACGATGCGCCAAATGCCACGAGTTCAAGCTCGGAAGGCGGCGCAAAGGACGAAGCCAAATCAGAAGACCGGCCTCGCATCATTCGCAGACTGCGCCAGGACAGCGCAGTGGCAATGTTGTTGAGGGGATTATCTTGCCAGATCACGCCACAGAACTCGCCGCCGCCGGGCCATTCTCCGATGCCGAATGCGAAGCGGTTTACCGCGCCATTTTCACCAGGCGCGATGTTCGCAGCCAATTCAAGCCAACGCCCATCCCGCAGGAAGTCTTGCAGCGATTGCTTCTCGCCGCCCATCACGCGCCATCGGTAGGTTTCATGCAGCCATGGAATTTTCTGGTGATCGAAGACGTGGAGATAAAATCGCAAATCCGCAGTGCATTCGAAAAAGCCAATGCGCAAGCCGAAGCCATGTTCAACAACGAACGCGCGAGCCTTTACAGCAAGTTGAAACTGGAAGGCATCTCTGATGCGCCAATCAACCTCTGCATCACCTGTGATCGTGAACGCGGCGGACCCGTCGTGCTGGGCCGCACCCACAACCGCGACACTGATTTATATTCCACCGTCTGCGCGGTGCAGAACCTGTGGCTGGCCGCGCGGGCCGAAGGTGTGGGCGTGGGCTGGGTCAGCATTTTCAACGACGCCGACATCCGCCAAATCCTGGGCCTGCCCGATCATGTCGTGCCCGTAGCCTATTTGTGCCTGGGCTATGTCGATGAACTCTATCAACGCCCCGAACTTGAAGCCAAGGGCTGGCGTCAAAGAATTGACATTCAGTCTCTTGTGTTCAGCAACCGATGGGGCGAGAAAGCCTGAAACGCCCCCATGCCACGAGACAATTATGAAAACCATCACCACCATCACAGAACTTGAATCGATTTACAGCGCCGCCCCTGCTCTCGCATCCACCGCCAAGGAAACCGATCATCTCATTCCCGCCTATCAAAGGCTGGTTGAGCTGTCGCCTTTTGTGGTCTTGGCCAGCATGGGTCCGGGCGGATTGGATTGCAGCCCGCGCGGCGACAAACCCGGTTTCGTGCGCGTGCTTGATGCCCAGACACTTGCCCTGCCCGATCGCCGTGGCAACAACCGCATCGACAGCCTGCGCAACGTCGTAGCCGATCCGCGCGTGGCGCTACTGTTCTTGATCCCCGGCAGCGGCACAACATTTCGCGTCAATGGCAAGGCCGTCGTCACCGCTGATGAGCACCTCTGCAATTCATTTGCGGTTGAAGGCCAGTCACCCCGCAGCGTCATCCTCATCACTGTAGAGGCCGCCTATTTTCAATGCGCCCGCGCCATCCTGCGCTCGAACCTGTGGGATTCAGCGCAACATGTTCCTGCTGAAATCGTACCCACAGCTGGTGCCATTCTTGAGTCCCTTACCCACGGCGAAATCAATGGCAAGGACTACACGACAAACTGGCCAATCCGCGCCAAGACAACGATGTGGTGACGCTCATACAGGAATCTTGATCGCCACGCGAAGCCCGCCCATCGGGCTGTCTTCCAGAAAAATATCGCCGCCATGCGCGTGCGCAATATCAAGCGCAATGGCCAACCCCAGTCCCGTTCCCGTCTTGTCGAGGTTGCGCGCGGGGTCAAGCCTGACGAACGGCCGGAACACATCTTCGCGCCGTGAGGGCGGGATACCTGGCCCATCATCATCGACATAGAGCCACACACGTTCATCGCGTTCCTCGCCGCTGATGCGCACAGTCTTGCCGTGACGCAGCGCGTTGCTGAGAACATTGCCCAGCAAGCGGCGAAAGGCATTGGGCTTCAGGGGCAACGTCAATTCTGGAATAGCCTCTGTTTGAATGCGTGCCGCAGCCTTGTCGAAGCTTTCGGCCACCGAAGCCACCGCCTCGCGCAATTTGAGCGGCGCCGCCTTCTCGCCGCCATCGCCACGCGCGAAAGCCATGTAGTCTTCCAGCATGTTCTGCATCTCATCGACATCTTCACGCAGAGGCTTGGCTTTTGGGTTATCGCCCAACACGGCAAGCTCCAGCTTGAAGCGCGTGAGAATGGTTCGAAGGTCATGCGACACGCCAGCGAGCATCACCGTGCGCTGCTCCACATGGCGCGCAATGCGCCGCTTCATGTCGATGAAGGCCTCGCCTGCGGCTTTCACTTCGCGTGCACCCATGGGCGTGAACGACGAACTGTCGCGCCCCTTGCCGAGGTCTTGCGCGGCCTCTGTCAGGTCGAGAATGGGCTTGATCTGGTTTCGCATGAACACCACGGCAATGGCCATGAAGGCCAATGTGGCCAGCGCCATGAACATCAACACAAGCGGTGTTCCCACCGCCTGCGCACGGTTTGAATCCACGACCAGAACAAAAATCGTTGTGGGATCAACCAACACCGAAATCTCAACTTCCTCGCGCTTGGCAGATGAGTTGATGCGGAAAGGTTCATTCAACGCTTGCGAAAGATAGGATGTGATACGTCGATCAAACAGAGACAGCACGGCCGTGTTCTGCGGCCCAAGATTGCCGTTGTGCCTCACCTCAAAACTCATATGCAGATTGTTGACGGCCCGCTCTTTCACAAAGGCGATGGCCGTGGGCGACTTGTCGGACTTTTCGTAAAGGTCAACCAGCAATGCTGTTTCATCGGCCAACGTTCGCGCCAGAACATTGGCGACATTGTCGAGATAGCGCGAGACCAGGACCAGCGCCAACAGCAGCTGCAACAAAACAACCGGCGTGATCATGATGGCGAGCGCACGGCGATAAAGATCATCAGGCGCGTAACGCTCTAGAACTGCGTTGAACCGATCGTAAAGCGTTGGCTCTTCTTCGGTCATAGCGGTTCCGCCATCAAGGCATAGCCCGCACCCCGCACCGTGACGAGGTGGCGCGGATTGGCGGGATCATTTTCAATTTTCTGACGGAGCCGGTTGATCTGCACGTCGACCTTCCGCGTTGCCGACAAGTCTCCGTCTTCGGCCAGTTCGTCACGGCCAACCGGCTCTCCGGGTCTTGCGCACAGCAATTTCAAGATCTCGCGCTCACGACTGGTGAGGCGAACAGCAGCGCCATTCTGATCGAGGTTGCTGTTGGCCAGATTGAAAACAAATTCCCCGAACTTCAATGAAACAAGTGTCTTTGGCTTGGCCCCTGAACGGCGCAGCAGGCTTTTGAGACGCAGCAGCAATTCCTCAGGCTCAAACGGCTTGGCCAGATAGTCATCGCTGCCTGTGGCAAGCCCTGCAATCTTGTCGGAACTTTCAGAGAGTGCTGACAACATCAACACGGGCACGTTCTGGCCCTTGGCCCTGAGGCCTGAAACGAGCGCCAGCCCCCCGACACCCGGCATCATCACATCGACGATCAGCAGATCAAAACTCAACCCTTCCATCAGGGCGCTGGCTTCCTCGGCCGAGGCCGCAACAGACACCAGATAGTCATGGTCACGCAAATAGGATTGCAGCAGCGCGCGAATGCGTCGGTCATCATCCACCACAAGAATATGGGGAAGGTCCGGCACGTCAGAGGTCACGCTTGCGGGAATTGCTCCAGCCTTCAGCCATCGCCTGGTTTTCAGGATTGACGAGGTGAAGCAGCATGTCGTGGAAATTGCTCGACCCACTCACCTCGCTGGCAGCACGACGAAACCGCGCCACCTGCGGCGCCATCAATTTCTGGCGCAGGGCTTCACCTTCGTCGGTCAGGTGAAGAAGACGTTGCCTGCGGTCAACTTCGCCTTCCTTCTGATAGACATAGTTCTTGTCGATCAGCTCTTTCAAAACCCTGGCCAGGCTTTGCTTGGTGATCTGCAGAATCTCCAGAAGCCTCGCCACGGTGAGGCCGGGTTCGCGGCCGACAAAGTGCAGCACCCGGTGATGCGCGCGCCCAAATTCCAGACCTTCAAGAATATGGTCGGGGTCTGCGACAAAATCGCGGTATGCAAAAAACAGAAGTTCGACGAGGCCCACGGCTTCTTCTTCAGACATCTGCTGCTTCAAATTTATGTCAGCCATATTGACATATATTCCATTTCTGTTAGCGTCCTTCAAAACAAGCCAATCTGTTCAATAGCAAAAATATGGGAATCTGCCATGACCATCATTCCTTTTGACGACCGTGAAGGTTCAATCTGGTTTAACGGCAAAATCGTGCCGTGGAGGGATGCCAAGGTCCATGTGCTGACTCATGGCTTGCATTATGGCTCCTCGGTGTTTGAGGGCGAGCGCGCCTATGCCGGAAAGATTTTCAAATCGAAGGAACACACCGAGCGTTTCCGCAAATCCGCCAATATCATGGATTTCGACCTGCCCTTCACCGATGCCGAGATCATGGCGGCGAAGGACGAAGTGGTGAAGCTTGCTGGCGGTGGCGACCAATATGTGCGCCCTGTGGCCTGGCGCGGCTCGGAAATGATGGCCGTCTCCGCCCAGCACAATAAAATCCATGTTGCGATTGCCACCTGGGCCTGGCCCTCGATGTTTGATCCTGAAACCAAGATGAAAGGCATCAAGCTCGACATCGCGGAATACCGCAGGCCCGACCCGATGTGTGCACCCGTTCATGCCAAGGCCGCGGGCCTTTACATGATTTGTACTATCTCCAAACACAAGGCCGAGAAGAAGGGCTATGCCGATGCCATGATGCTCGATTGGCAGGGCCGCGTTGCCGAATGCACCGGTGCCAATATCTTCTTCATCAAGGACGGCCAGATCCACACGCCGATTGCCGATTGCTTCTTGAACGGCATCACCAGGCAGACGGTGATCGAGATCGCCAAGAAGCAGGGCATGACGGTGAATGAAGTCCGCATCATGCCCGATGAGCTTCCGAGCTATAACGAGTGCTTCATCGTGGGCTCCGCTGCCGAGGTCACACCCGTCTCCGAAATCGGCCCCTACACATTCAAGCCCGGCAACATGAGCCGCAGCCTGATGGATGCCTATTCGGCCGAAGTTAGAATTTAATTTCCTTCAATAGGAAAATAACTCTTGACACCGTACGGTGGACCTGCTAGGTCTCGCCATACTCCACCATTGGAATTTGAATTTCGCCACCCCGCAACAGTCTTGAGCCCATCAGGAAGACGACGCGGGTGTGGCGAATATCTAGGCCCCAAAGGGAGTGCTTCGGGCATTTAGCGCGAACGCTTCCAACTGAAACTGAGGCTTCAATTACAAACAAGCTCAGCCGGGGAACTGTCGCAGCCACATTCTTCCTGGCGGCTCTTGTGGTCTTAGAGGCTCCAGGCATAAGGTTGGAGGATATCTAGGGGGCTAGGGGCTCATATGGGGAATTTTGATCGCTTTGCCACATGGGTAGGACGTTGGCTTTGGTGGATAAGCGCGGTTGTTGTTATTTTCATTTGGCTTGCAGCTAGCTTACCCCAACAACGCACCACCCAATATCAAGATGCCAGCCATTCCCAAACTGAAAGCGAAAACAAAACCCGATTTGCTGTTATTTGCGAAGGCGCGGATTGCAAGATAAAGGCTGAGAATGCCGGACAAGATAAGTACGAACCATGCAAGTGGTCCATCGTTTGTGCTGTGGATTTTTGGGGGCTTACACTCGCTAGCAAAAGCGCCGAAGACCCGGTTGCGCTCTACACGTTGCTCCTGACACTGTTTACTGGCGGCTTGACTGTGTCCACTATTCTGCTTTGGCGGGCAGGCGAAAGGCAACTCAATGTCACCCAAGATGCAGCTATAGCAGCTCAAAAATCTGCCGAAATCTCTGAACGGACTCTTATTGTAACTCAAAGACCAATCGTTGTTGTGGGTGGATTTCCATGGGTATGGCGACCTGACACCAATCCCAATAGACTTGGGAAATTCTGGTACGAGATAAATCCCAATATCGAAAATTTTGGCAATACCAGTACGAAAGATGCCAGAATTAACGTGACGGCTGAACTTCGTGACACTGTACTTCCTGACGATTTTGATTTCCCCTATCAGGATGTCGATGGGGTCACCCTGATAGGGAGTAAAACATCCATAAGGGCACGTGGACTCACCGTGTTGGACGAAGACCTGCTTTTGATCCAACAGGGGAAAAAGCATTTCTATATTTGGGGAACTATCACATACCGAGATGGTTTTGAGGGCACTCCAATTCATACGACAGAATTCTGTTCGTACATTAGCCGGGTAGTGGGGAATCCTCTCGATCCCCGAGACCCTAACAATATTAAGGGCACCGCTGTGGAAATTGGCTTCGGAATTTAACATCAACATCACAAGGCAGATTAACGCGGCCAATGCCGCCCGACTCTACACGGCCCGCCTATTAACTTATTTCACCATCGTTAAATCTAGGAGCGCGAGTGAGCAAAATGCAGTGGCGTTTGCGCCACAATGCCGACTGTTTCAGATAATCAGGTTGAACTAACCGAATCACTTTAATTTGCAATCTGAAATGCCCGAAACCGAACTCTACGCCCCCGTCAAAAAATTCCTCGAAGGCCAAGGCTTCACCGTCAAGGCCGAGGTCAAAGGCTGTGACGTGGTGGCCATGCGCGGTGATGAACCTCCAGTCATTGTCGAGTTGAAAACCGGATTGACGCTTCAACTTTTCTACCAAGCCATCGATCGGCTGGCTCTCACCGACACTGTTTATATCGCTATCGCGCGTCCCAAGCGGCGCGTTCCGATTGAAGCTGTGAAGATGGCCAAGCGGTTGGGCCTGGGGCTCATCGTGGTGGCAAAATCAGGAAGCATTGAAGTCCTCGCAGACCCCGCACCTTATGCGCCACGACCTGCGGCAAAACGAAAACTGGCCCTGCTCAAGGAATTCAATCGCCGCAAGGGCGATCCAAATACCGGAGGTTCAACCCGCACCAAATTGATGACGGCTTACAAGCAGGATGCGCTGCGCTGCTTGGCACACATCAAACTGCAAGGCCCCTCGCGCGTTGCGGACATTCGCAAGGCCACGCAGGTCGAGCGCGCGGCAGCCATTCTCCGTGATGATTACTATGGCTGGTTCATCCGCCAGTCGCGCGGCGTCTATGCCACGACGGAGACGGGCGACACCGCCGTAAATCTCTTTCAAAATGAATTCGCACAATTGAAGTTGTGAAGCCCACAACAAAGCGCTTGCAATTTCGCCAGCGGAAATTGATTGTGCCTTCAATTAAAAATACGATTGGGAGATAAAACGTGAAATCAGGTCTGGGCGCACTTATCGCCATTCTCGTGTTCTTTGTGGCGCCCGCACATTCGGCAACGCACTTCGTTTCCAGTTTAGGGGCCGTAAGTTCGCTCTGCACCTTCCAGTCAAATCTCGATTATGAACCAGCCCTGCTCGCTGACTTTTCAAAACCCAACCCCGAGGTCAACAGCTTTGCCAACCAGGGCCTGATTATCGGCATGGCCGGAGCCAAGGGCGCACTCGACGAGTTCGTGATTTTTGACCAGAACCGTCTTGATGCAACACCGGTCAAGATTGACCAGTCGATTGAAGGGGGCGCGTTTGATTTTCATGGCAAACGCAACACATTGAAAATCGGCAAATCAGCCAGCCCAACCAGCGAATGCAATCTGGTTCTGGATGGTCAGACGTTTACATTCCAATTGAAAACCATTGATCCCCAATTCATCACCTTTTGGAAATCGAAGTTGGACGCCATGACAGGCGCACCCGTTGGCCATGCCAAAAGCCTGAGCAAATATGTGTCCAGCCACACCCAATACTGGATGCTGAAAAACTGAATTTACGGCCAACGCCAAGCGAATGGCAGCTAGGCAAAATCACCACTTGGCCAATTGATATTTTTGTTCTTTAAAGAGACAAAAGGAACATAAGAAAAATGAAAATTCTCGACACCAAACTCGCCCACATTCGCGCCGGAAAATATAAGCCTACGGATTTCATCATCGCCGACGCCAAGGATGGCGATATGGGCTTTGGCGCAACTGCCCCCGGCCCGCGGCGCGGTGGCGAGGGGCTGAAATCAAAGCCTGAATATCTGGCCGCCATGACCGAGATGACGAAATCCGGCGCTGTCGACATCATGCTGATGTCTAAATCATCTGCCGAAGCGCTCCATGCCCAGAAGCTGTTCACCAAATCAAAAGTCACCCCCGCCATTCGCCTGAATGACACCTCCGACATCTGGTCGCAGCGCGGCGCTACGACAAAGCAAGACCTGTCTCATCCGTTCCGCACGGCGCGCCCGGCACAGGCCAAAAAGTTTGCTGATCTTGGCCTCTATTCAGTGACTTACACCAATAACGTCGCGCAAGACTTGAAGGCTCTGGAAGCCTATGCGCTGTTCCGCGAAGACGCTGTGAAAGCCAAGATGCGGCACTTCCTCGAAGTGTTCAATCCGGCGATGGACATTGGTCTCAAAGGCGCTGAGCTTGGCGAATATATCAATGACTCGATCGTGCGCACCCTGGCGGGTGTGGCGAGTGCCGAGCAGCCGCTGTTCCTCAAGATGCAATATAACGGTGCAAAGGCGATGAGCGAACTCGCGAGCTATGATCCCGGCAAATTGATTGTCGGCATTCTGGGCGGTGGCCGTGGCACGACGCGTGACACGTTTGAACTGGCGTTCCAAGCCGAAGCCAATGGTGCCCGCGTCGCACTCTTTGGCCGCAAGATCAATTACGCTGAAAGCCCCGTGAAACTGGTGAAACTGATGCGCGCCGTAGTCGAGCGTCATTTGACCTGTGTTGAGGCCGTCAAAGCCTATCATGATCATCTGGCCAAGGGCCGGATTCTGCCAGATCGTCCATTGGCCGAAGATCTTGAAATTACCGATCCCGTTCTGAAGGTTTAAAATCTTGTCGCGCTCCGGCATTCTGAGCGGCCTCGCCTGGTGTGTGGATCGCAACATCACCGTGGCGTCCTGGCCGCAGGAAGAAACGGTTTCAACCGTGCTCTCAGAAGTGCATCAGGGTGGTTGCCCCAGCTTCAACATGTCCACGGCGTTGAAACGTTTGGAAGCCCCCTTCCCCGTCAGTGCTGCGGGCGTTTTGGGCAAGGATGCCGATGGTCATTTCCTGCAAAAGGCTTGCTTGGATTTAGGGATCGATTGCTCGCAAGTTGAATTGCGCGAAGGCCAGACCACGTCTTATGTCGTCGTCGTCACCGCCAAGGATACCGGCAAGCGCACATTTTTCAGCACCGCAGGTTCCAACGCCGTTGAAACACCCGACGATATTGATTTCAGCAAAACCAATGCGAAGATCGCCCATCTCGGACTCCCGGGCTTTCACGCTACTTTGGACAAGCCGTGGGCTGGCGATGCCTCTGGCTGGATCACGATTTTGAAAAAGGCCCGCGCTGCCGGAGTTAAAACCAATCTTGAAATGGCGAGCTTTGAGCCAGCCATCATCAAATCTCTCGTCACGCCCATGTTGCCGTTGCTCGATTCTCTCATCATCAATGATTTTGAAGCTGCAGCATTGACCGGATTGAAGACCGTGGAGAACGGTAAGACCGATGTGGCCCAGTGCCGCAAAGCGCTTGAGGGCCTGCTCGGCACCCACACCCATCTCGATTTTGCTGTCATTCACTTTCCCCTGGGCGCCATTGCGGTCTTGCGAGGCGGAGAAGTGGTGGAACAATCCTCGGTCAATGTTCCAAAGTCAGAGGTCGTGGGATCAAACGGTGCGGGCGATTGTTTTGCAGCGGGTGTTCTGATCGGTCATCATGAAGGCTGGTCGATGAAGCAGGGCATGAAGCTTGGCCATGCTGCCGCTGCCACGAGCTTGCGTTCGGCGGGAACGACAACAAGTGTCTTGCCCTGGAAAGACTGCCTTGCCTTGGCCGACCAATGGGGCTGGCGTTAGGCCGCGACGTTTTCACCCTTAGCCTTCGGGGTCGCGAAATTCTCAGCGAGGCTGTGATAGAGGCTCTTGGGACAGACTTCCTTTGACATCCAATTGGCAATCAATGCCGTGGCCAAAAGCGGCACGACCATCGCATGATTGTCAGTCATTTCAGCCATGATCACAACCGACGTAATGGGTGATTGCACTACGCCCGTCAGATAGGCCGCCATTCCCAGAAGGGCAAATTGGGGAATACTCGACGCTTCAAAAGATTCAGCAACCAGCGATCCAAGCCCCGCTCCCACCGAAAGTGATGGCGCAAAAAGACCACCGGGAATGCCGCTGATGGACGACACAAATGTCGCGATCATTTTCAGGGGCACATAAAAAAGAGGGAGCGATCCATCCCCATGGATAACCTTGTAGGCCTCCTGATAGCCGGTTCCATAGGCTGCACCGCCCGACAGAAATCCACACAGGCCCACGATGAGCCCGCATGATGCGGCAAAGACCACCGGATGTTTCTTTACCCGCAAAAACCCTTGCCAGGCGGAGCGCTTGCCAAATTCAATAACCAGGCGGCTAAAACCACCCCCCAACAGTCCACCCGCAACCGCCGTCACCACAAGAGCGATCCAGTCGATAACACTTCCAATCTGGCCCGAAGCATAACCAAAATAGGCATAGTTCCCCGCAAGGGTTGTCGCTGTGATGCCAGCCACAATTGTGCTGGTGATGATCAGTCCGCTGGTCTTGGATTCAAATGAGCGGCTGAGTTCTTCAATCGCAAAGACGATTCCTGCAAGCGGCGCATTGAAGGCCGCTGCAATGCCCGCTGATGAGCCAGCAAGGATCAATGTGTTTTGCGGAACCCGGACGATGCTTCCCAAGGCCGACATGATGGATGCACCAACCTGCACCGTTGGGCCCTCGCGGCCTATCGATGCGCCGCAAGCTAGCCCCACAACCGTGAGCATGACTTTGCCGAATGCAATTTTGAGAGACAGCAATTGCTGGCGAATTTTGTCATCCTTGGTTTTCATCGCTGCAATGCATTGTGGAATGCCACTGCCCTTGGCGTTGGGCAGCCACTTGGCGGTAATATAAGCCGAAAAGGCAAAGCCAATCGGTGCCAGCACCCAAGCAATTTCAGGGCGGTCGAGGGAAAGGGCCTTGAATGTAGATTGCGCCCTGTCCGTCAACAAAGCGAAAACATAAGCACTCAAGCCAGCCAAGATGCCACCACCCAAAAACGAGACGCGGCGCTTCATCTTTTCAGAGTGCCGCAGCACCCAAAGCCAGCTCTTGTGACGTGTCTCTAGCTTTTGCTCCACCTTGCCTCGCCTATGCTTTCTTCTCCGGCACCGGATGAGGATAAGTTGACTTGGTGAGAGCATGATAAATTGCAGCAATCACCACCAACAGAATTGATCCTGTTGCCACGGGAAATAGAATGAACCACCACGTTGTTGCCGTCAGATAGGCGACCAAGGCCGTTGCCCCGGCTGGCGGATGGATCAGACGCAACAGCATCATGGCGCTGATGGCGATGCCAACCGAAAGCCCTTCACCAATGGCGCTCCCCGGCAAAAGAAAATGCATCACGAGGCCAACAATGCCAGCAAGAATGTGCCCGCCGACAACATTGATGGGCTGTGAAACCGGGCTGGTTGGCATGGCGAAAATCAAAACACAGGTCGCACCAAATGGGGCTACCAGCATCAGGAATGTGGTCATTTCGCTGGCATATCCCAAGAGGCCAATTCCAACAGCAGAACCAACCCCAGCCAGCAAGGCCGTGGGCCATGTCGAATGTGGCAAATGCCTGTGAATGAAACGATCCATAGCCTATCCCTTTAACGCGCCCTTGGTTTTCAACTGGTCGAGCAGCCGCATGACCTGTCGTGCCGGAACTTCTTTCATCTCGCCAGGCTCCAGCTTGTCGAGTTGAAACGGACCATATTGCGTGCGAATGAGCCGGTTCACCATGCCGCCGAAATGCTGCACCAGCTTGCGGATTTCGCGGTTCTTGCCTTCGGTCAAAACCACGCGATACCAAGCATTGCTCCTCCCGCCCTTTTCCACTTCTTCGATAAATTCCGCTCCCCGATAGCGAATGCCTTCAATCGTGACACCGCGGGCCAGAAGTTCGATCTGATGTTCGCTGAAGCGTCCGCGCGTACGCACCCGGTAGACCCGTTCCAGACCCGTGTCTGGCGACATCATGGCTTGGGCCAACGGCCCGTCGGAGGACAAAACCAAGAGGCCCTCGGAATTCACGTCAAGCCGTCCCACACTCATCAGGCGCGGCAAGCCTTCACGCTTCATCACCGGCATTTCAAAAATCGTAGGTCGGCCCTTGTGGTCGCGGTTGGTGACCAGAATATCAACGGGCTTGTTGAGCAGGAAGAGGCGCGGCAAGGCCGATGTTTCAGGGGCAACGGATTTACCGTCCACCAGAACCTTGTCGCCCTCTTCCACGGGCGTTGTGGCTTCAGCAATCTTGCCATTCACCGAAACCCGCGCATCCGCCACCAGCCGTTCAGCTTCGCGGCGGCTGCCCACGCCAGCGCGCTGCAGATAAACATTAAGGCGCATGTCAGCCGCCCGTCACAGGGGGAAAGAACGCCACTTCGCGAGCATCATTCAAGGAAGCATCCATGGCAGAATGTTTCTGGTTGATCGCCACTTTCAAAACCCTGCGGTCGCGCAAGGCCTCGCTCACGCGCTCATCACGCGCCGAAAGAAAATCAATAAGTGCTGAAACCGTGGCGATTGAACCTGGAACATCCACATGTTCTTCACCGCGCCCCGCAATCTGCTTCAGCCTCGCAAAATAAAGAATCTTCATTCTTCTTCCACCACATGGCGAAGCCCGGCGCGGAAATAATCATAGCCTGTATAAAGCGTCAGCGCCGCCGCGATCCACAGGAACACAATGCCGGCCGTGGTGACGCCGGGAATAATCATGTCGCCTGCGGGGCCTGCAATCAAAAATCCCACGGCTAAAAGTTGAACCGTGGTTTTCCATTTGGCAATCTTGGTGACGGGAACGGAAACCCGTAGCTCGCCCAAAAATTCACGAAGGCCCGAGACCAACACTTCACGCGCCAGAATGATGATGGCAGCCCACATGTGCCCGCCAAACAAAATGCCATCCGCCGCCAGCACCAATAGAACGACCGATACCAGAACTTTGTCGGCAATGGGATCAAGCATCCGGCCCAAGGCCGATTGCTGCTGCCAAAGCCTGGACAGATAGCCATCAAGAAAATCGGTGATCGCCGCCAGAATGTAAATTCCCAGCGCAATCCAGCGCGCCGTCGTGCCCGGATACATCAGCAATCCGGCAACCACGGGCACAGCTGCGATGCGGCCATAGGTCAAAATATTGGGCAAATT
The DNA here is from genome assembly GCA_039928255.1 of Aestuariivirga sp. GTDB lineage: Bacteria > Pseudomonadota > Alphaproteobacteria > Rhizobiales > Aestuariivirgaceae > Aestuariivirga. The sequence continues at coordinate 16,577 of JBDSTO010000083.1, forward strand.
CCAGATTTTTGCCCAAGCTATCCGCCGCCCTGCTGGCCTCGTTTCAGTCACGTCTTCCTCATGCATCGCTGTGGAAATGGTCGAAAATCGCTTGTGCCAAAGCCGAACTGACACCATCCACCGCAGCCAAATCAGCCACATTGGCCCGAGCCACAGCTTTCGCCGATCCAAAGGCCATGAGCAAGGCCTTCTTGCGGGTGGGTCCTATGCTGGGAATCTCGTCAAGGGGGCTGATCCCAATCGCTTTGGACCGCTTGGCGCGGTGCGTGCCGATGGCAAACCGGTGCGCTTCATCGCGCATGCGCTGCACATAATAAAGCACGGGGTCGCGCGCTTCGAGCATGAATGAGGGCTTGCCGGGAATGTGGAAATGCTCGCGGCCCGCATCACGGTCTGGCCCCTTGGCCACGCCCACCAAAGCCACATCATGCACGCCCAGATCATCAAGCACGGCTTTGACTGCCGAAAGCTGCCCCTGCCCGCCGTCGATCAACAGAAGATCCGGCCAGTGCACCGTCTCGCCTTCAAAATCCCCTTCGCCATGTTCCTTGAGAAGGCGTGTGAAACGCCTTGTCAGCATTTCCTTCATCATCGCAAAATCATCACCCGCCACAAAATCTTCGGCCTTGATGTTGAACTTGCGGTATTGCCCTTTGATGAAGCCTTCAGGCCCCGCCACCACCATGCAGCCCACGGCATGGGCACCCTGGATGTGGCTGTTGTCATAAATCTCGATGCGACGCGGCGTGGTGGGCAAACCGAAAACTTTTGCCACACCTTCCAGCAATTTTTCCTGGCTGGAGGTTTCCGCCATCTTGCGGCCATTGGCTTCACGCGCATTGGCAACAGCATGATCCACCAGCGCCTTTTTCTCGCCCCGCTGCGGAATGATGATCTCGACCTTGTGGCCGGAATGCGTGGCAAAGGCCTCTTCCAAAAGCTCGCGCTCTTCAACCTCATGCGACAGCATGATTTGCCGGGGGATCGGCTTGTCATCATAAAACTGGCCGATGAAGCTCGCCATCACCTCGGCATCAGAATTGGTTTTGTCGGCCCGCGGGAAATAGGCGCGCGTGCCCCAGTTTTGCCCCGAGCGAATGAAAAACGCCTGGATGCAGAACTGCCCGCCCTCGTGGGCCAGCCCAAACACATCGGCTTCGTCGATGTTTTGCGGGTTGATGCCTTGTGTTTGCGTGACGAAACTCATCGCCTGAATTCGGTCACGCAAAAGCGCCGCCGTTTCAAATTCCATCGCTTCCGCAGCCGTCTGCATCCGCTCGGCCATCTCAGCTTTCACCGCTACACTTTTGCCAGAGAGAAAATCCTCAGCGTTTTGCACCAGCCCGTCATAGGAAGGCTTGTCGATGAAACCCACGCAGGGCGCTGAACACCGCTTGATCTGATAAAGCAGGCACGGACGGGTTCGATTGGCAAACACGCTGTCATTGCACGAGCGCAACAGGAACGCCTTCTGCAAGGTGTTGATGGCACTATTGACCGCCCCCGCAGAAGCGAAGGGCCCATAATAACTGCCCTTGATATTTCGCGCCCCGCGATGCTTGGCGAGTTGCGCAAATTCATGGCCCTTGGCGATCAGGATGTAAGGGAAGCTTTTATCGTCGCGCAAAATCACGTTGAACTTGGGCTTGAGTTTTTTAATCAGATTGGCTTCGAGAAGCAGCGCCTCAGCTTCCGACGCCGTCACCACAAATTCCATATTGCGCGTCAGCGAGATCATCAGCCCGATGCGGTTGTTGTGGCCTTGGCCCCGCGCATAATTGGACACCCGGTTCTTGAGATTGCACGCCTTGCCCACATAGAGGCAATCGCCCTTCTCATCGAACATGCGATAAACCCCCGGCTTCGAGGGAAGCCTGGTGACAAAATCGCGGATCAGCTCCGCGCCGATAAGCGGCGGTGAATCGGTCATGTTGCTATCTTATACGCTTAAACGGGGCTGAGAAATGTCAGCGGCCACGCTCAATTTCAACACCCACGCTGCGCGCATTGGGGATGATGTCGGGCTTTTCCAGGCGCACCCGCGCCGCCACTACACGCTTGTCCTTGAGACAGGCTTCGGCAAATTTCTCGGCCAGCGTTTCGACGAGATTGACGTGTCCCGCAGCCACAATGGCTTCAACCTTCTTGACCACAATTTCGTAGGACACCACATGGCTGATGTCGTCGGCCATCGGGCCATCGGTTTCCTGCACCGACAGATCGATGTTGACGATTATGCGTTGCGCCTTGATCTTCTCGGCATCGTGAATGCCAATCAGCGCCATGAGATTGAGATCACGCACGAACACATGCCGAATGCGCGCTGATGCGCTGGCCACGTGGTGGCTGATCTTGACGTCTTTACTCATTCATCCACCTCAATCACATCAGCCGTAGCCCAAGCCAAATGCTGCCCGCCATCGAGCGCGATCATCTGCCCCGTCATGGCCGGCTGGGACACTATGAACTTTATCGCCCGCGATATTTCCTCAGGCGACGTGCCGCGACCCAAAGGCGTCAGGCTTTGCTGTTTCTCAAATTCCTCATCCGTCATCCGCGATGAAGGCAGCGTGGGCCCCGGCCCAATGGCGTTGACCCTGATGTTGGGCGCTAATGATTGCGCCATGGTGCGCGTTGCCGTCCACAGCGCCGATTTTGCCAGCGTGTAAGAGAAGAAGCTGGGATTGAGCCGCCACACCCGTTGATCGATGATATTAATGATGTTGCCAGGAACGCCATGGGGCAGTTGCGCGGCGAACCCTTGAGACAGAAATACCGGGGCTCGCAAATTCACATCCATATGGATTTGAAAACTCTCAGGCGTCATCTGCCCGATGAGATCGTTCTCGAAAATTGACGCGCAGTTGACCAGCAAGTTGAGCGGGCCAAAAGCAGCGGCCGTCTCGGCGATGATGCGCGAGAGCGTTGCCAACTCCGCAAGATTGCCCTGCACCACAACGGCGCGGCCGCCCTTGGCGCGAATGAGCGAGGCAACCTCTTCGCCCTCCTCCACCGAATGATTGCAGTGAATGCCCACGGCATAACCATCCGCAGCCAGATCAAGCGCAATCTGCCGTCCGATGCGCTTTGCAGCGCCTGTGACAAGAGCCGTCCCTTTGCTCATTTGGCAGCAGGCTTGGGCATCAGAATTACATAGTGCTTCTTCACTTTTTTAACTGTCTCCCATGTGCCTTTGAAACCGGCAGGAATAATGAAACCATCACCCTTCTTCAACTTCCATTTTGGGCCGTCTTCACTTTTCAAAATCACTTCGCCAGAGATCAAATAGCAATATTCCCATTCGGTGGTTTCAAATGAAACCTTGCCCTTAGTGCATTCCCAAATGCCACAGAACAACCGGCCGTCTTCGCCCGTGAAGTGGTTCCATGTGGAGGTTTTGTATGCGCCCGAAACCAGCGAGCCGGGTGCCGGTCCCCCCACTTCAACCTTTGGAGCCTTCTTGCCCTTGTTTTTGAGAACGATGATGTCTGCGCTCATGTTAGTCCCTCTCTATCATTTGCAAAAGTTCAGTTCGTCCTGGGCGGAAATCCTGCGCCACCCAGTAGTCCTCGATGCGCCGCAACTGCTGGCCAAGGCTAGGTCCCGGCTTAACCCCTGCCGCAATCAAATCCTGCCCCGAAACCGGCAGGCTTGGAACAGGCCATGCCGCAGCCAAATCCCGTAAACGCTGCCAGCGCGGATCATCCATTTTGGCTTTGCTGCGCGCCTGTGAAATCCATGTGACATCGTCAGAAGCCTGTATTCCAATTTTGTAGATCTGGGCGCGGGCCCGCTGTTCAGAAAGCGTAGGCGAAACGGCGGGGGCGACCTTGAGAGCCTCAATGCGATCGGCCTCGGCATTGGAGAGGCGCAGCCGCTCTTTCAATTCGAGCGGACGCTTGGCCAACACAAAAAGCCTGAGCAGCGGGTCAGTGGGCAACCGACCAACCACGCGAAATTCATCCGTATGCGGAAACACCAGTTTCAGGATTTGGACCTTGGCCATGACCTGCAAAACGGCAACCGCGCGCGGTGCCACCACGAGCTTCTTCATCTCCTGTGCAATGCGTTCAGCCGAAATCTTCTTGAGGCCCGCCCGCAGCTTGGTTGCTGCCGCAAGTCCCTTGGCGTCACAAGTGCCTTCGCCATAGGCCGCATGAAAACGAAACAGCCTGAGGATGCGCAGATAGTCTTCCTTGATGCGTGTTTCGGCCTCCCCTACGAACTTCACACGTCGCTTCAGAATATCTACATAACCGTTTGTAAAATCAAAGATTTCGCCACGCGCTGAACAATAGAGCGCGTTCATGGTGAAGTCCCGCCGCTCAGCATCCTCGGCAAAATCGCGCGTGAAAGAAACTACCGCCCGACGCCCATCGGTCTCCACATCACGCCGCAATGTCGTCACTTCAAATGTGCGGCTGCCGTTCACAACGGTCACTGTGCCATGATCAATCCCCGTTGGGTGAACGCCAAAGCCCGCCGCTTTGCACACGCGCATCACATCCTGCGGCACCATGGTGGTGGCAAGATCCACATCATTGATAGGCGTACCAAGCAGCGCATTGCGCACCGCACCGCCCGCCACGCGCACATCCTCGCCCGCATTCAGAATAGCCGCCATCACCTGCTGCAGCCGTGGCTCACGGAGCCAGGTCGCATCATCAAGCCGTGGGAGTTTTGGCGTAGAGCCTGTCATGCAGGTTCTTTATCATGCCTGCGGTGGCACCCCAAATATAACGTTCCCCATAGGGGTAAACGTAAAAATGCCGGGTCAGGCCCTTCCAGTCGCGCGATTGCGTCTGGCGATTGGCGGCGTTCATCAGAAAAGCGAGCGGCACCTCGAATATGTCATCAACCTCTGAAGGCTGGGCCTGCAAGGTAAACCCCTCCTCCACCAGTGCCACAACCGGGGTAACCAGATATTGCGTCACCGTCAGAAACCCATCGAGATAACCCAGCGGCGAAACAAACCTTCGCGCCAGCCCGATTTCTTCCTCGGCCTCACGAAGGGCCGCATCAACAGCCGTTTCGCCGTCATCCAACCGCCCACCAGGAAAGGCAACCTGTCCAGCATGTTTCGCAAGTCCCGAATGGCGCTGCGTGAGTAAAACCGTTGGCCCTGAAGGTCGTTTTACAATGGGAACCAGCACGGCAGCGGCCTTGGGCACTACGCCCTCTGGGATCATCCGTGCGCGATCATTCATGTCATCATCAGAACCATACCAGCCAGACGTGGGCTCGGCATGAAGATTGAGCTTGGCCCGTGCCAGAAAATCCGCCAGCGAGAATTCGTCGCTCACGTCGAAGCGCCAATTTCATCAGCGCGTTGCATCGGAAAAAACTGCCCCGACGACCACACGCCGAACCATTCGCCTTCGACAACGCCAAGCGCCACGAGATCATAAAACAGCGCGCGTGAAACCAGCGCCTCGAGATTGCGTCGCACCAGAACATAAGGCTTCAACCCGCCCGTCCCCACCTCGTCTGCCACCCGCATCGGATGTTGGGGCCCAATCACAACTTCGTCATCAACCTGCGTCTCAATCTTGATAATCTGGTCCCGCCCCACGCCCTCAACACTCATGCGAATGGCAAAGAGCGGCGCGTCATCAACTTTGATGCCGCATTTTTCGACAGGTGTGACAAGATAATATTTTCCGTCCTCATCAAGCCGCAAGATCGATGAGAACAATTTGACTAAAGGCTTCCGGCCAATCGGCGAATTCATGTAAAACCAAGTGCCGTCGCCCGCGATCCGCATGTCGATATCGCCGCAAAAAGGCGGATTCCAGCGCTCAACCGGGGGCATGCCCTTGGCCTTCGCCACTTCGCCTAGCCCTTTGAGGGGGCTGCTCACATCACTCGCCGCGGTCATGGTTCCAATCTATACAGGTC
>JBDSTO010000084.1:0-7315 GCA_039928255.1 Aestuariivirga sp.
AAAGGTTGAGCTTGCACAGGCCCACAACATCAGCGGGTGATGCACCCTGCACAAGACCGCCCTGTACCGCAGGATCAAGAACTGCAAAATCATTGTCCTGCTGGCCTTGCGTGATGGCGGCCAGGCGCTTCTCAAAAGAAACACCGGGCACAAACAAGACATATGAAATGTGAATGGCAAGCCCGATCAAGGCCGATGTGATGACCCAAAATATCCGGCCCATCTCAGCACCCCAGCTTCTTGATGCCGGGCAGTTGCACCGTGTCGGTTGCATCGTTGACAACGGCCCGCAACAGATAATTGCCGCTGGCAGGAACCTTCAGCCAGTTGCCACCTTGGGGCTGGCGCGAAAGATTGACATCCAGCGTATTGTCTTGGCCGACCAGGGCTGAACCCGCCGCCAGCACATCTGCCGGAGGGCTTGCCGTATCAATCACTGTTGCCACAGTCCACCAGCGCGATTTGATGGCGGGCCCCGAGAGCGAATAGTCACATTCAGCGCGCAGCTGGTTTCCATCATCATCAAGTGCCCGCGTATAGAGCTGAACTGATTTTGGTGGTGGCAAGGCCCCATCATCCAGAAAGCGTTGCGTGGCATAAATCTGCCAGAAGGAAGGCTTCTCGGGCTGCCATGAATTCCAGCCGGGGCTCGAGGGCGCAGCATAAAGCCCTGCCACACTCATCTGGTGAATGGCAGTCAAAAGCCCGAGGACTGCACCGATAATCACAATGACGGGTGCAAATGTCAGATTGCGCATGGCATTTGTCTAACGCTGTTGAACAGGCCACATGTAACTGAAAAATCTGCTGCTGCCATCATCATTGTTCAATTGCCGAAGAGTGTTTTGGGCTTTGCAGGTTTCGGCTTGGTCCCGAATAGAATATCAAAGAGCGACCGGCGGGCAGGCTTTGCGGGCTCAAGTTTCTTGGACGCCTTCGCGGCCAGCGCCAAGGCTGCAGGATCCTGCTCCGGCGACTGGAAAAGATCAGCCATGCCGTTGAGAACTTCACGCGCACCTGCATCGACAGGATCAACACCGGGCTGGCCGCTGGCATCGACGGCGACCGGCACTTCAACAGAATCAAGGGCAGGATCAGGCGGTGGCGCGGCAACGGCAGAATAGCTGGCATCGAGCGGTACGCCGGGAAGGCCTTCAGGCTGAAGCCCCGCCTCGGCCACTTCCATGATACGCTTCCAGGCGGGTGCTGGAACGCGCCCACCCGTCACAGCCGCAGCCCTGCTTGACGCCATCGGTGAGTTGTCATCATTGCCGACCCATACCCCGGTCACATGATGCGCCGAAAAACCCATGAACCACGCATCGCGGAAATTGGCGTTGGTGCCGGTCTTGCCGGCCACCGGTTCAAAACCGAGATCGGCCGCGCGCCCGGTGCCACTGGTCACAACACTGCGCATCATCGTGATGAGTTCAGTCATTTTTTCAGCGGGCACCACCTGTGGTCGCTCTGCCTCATTGGCCGCATGGCTGTAGAGAAGGTCGCCATTGGGTCGGCGGATTTCGAGCACGGCATAGGGTTTGGCGAGCTTGCCGTCTGCCGCGATGGTGGCATAGCCGGTGGCAAGATCCATCAGCGTCAAGGCACTCGTACCGATCGCCATGGTGGGGTAGGGATCAAGCTTGCCCTGGATGCCCACAAGATGGGCCATCGCTTCGACATTCTTGCGGCCCACTTCCACCATCAGCTTCACGGCGATGGTGTTGATCGAGTGGGTCAGCGCCACGCGCAGCGGAATGGCACCGCGGAAGCCGGGTTCGAAATTGTGCACGCACCAGTCACCGACACAGACCGGACCATCGACAACGATGCTGTCCGGCGTTTTGCCGTTCATCAAAGCGGTGAGATAGACGAACGGCTTGAAGGCCGAACCTGTCTGGCGCTTTCCTTGAGTAACGCGGTTGAATTGGCTGTCGTCATAGTCGCGGCCCCCGATAATGGCCCTGACCGCGCCATCAGGCGCCATGGTGATGGACGCGGCCTGACTGAAATTCGAATCCGGGCCTATCGTGTCAATGACATCATTGATGATGGCCTGGCTCGCCGCCTCAAGTTTTGAATTAATGGTGGTTTTGACCTCCACCACATAGTCATTTTTCAGGCCCTGCTTTTCCATAACGTCAAGCGTGTCCTGATAGGCCCAGTCCAAAAACCAGTTGGGACTGGCAACAGTCGATTGCTCAACGATTGTTGCAGGGTGGCGTTTTGCCTCCAGCAGATCGCCCTGTGTGATCATGCCCGATGCCAGCATGCGATAGAGCACAACGTTGGAGCGCGCTCTTGAAGCTTCGGGGTTGGCGTGCGGCGCATATTGCGTGGGCGCCTTGAACAGGCCCGCCAGAACAGCGGCCTCCGGCAAGCCAATGTCGCGCACCGATTTACCAAAATAAAATTGTGAGGCAGCCTCAACACCATAGTTGCCGCCGCCCAGATAGCTGCGATCAAGATAAAGCTTTAGAATTTCCTGCTTCGACAGCCGCGATTCAATCCACAGTGCCAAAAAGGCTTCGTTCACTTTTCGCCTGATGGTGCGTTCGGGCGATAGAAACAGGTTCTTTGCAACCTGCTGGGTGATCGACGAGCCACCCTGTTTCACACCGCTGGCCTTGGCGTTACGTACGATGGCGCGCAACGTTCCAACAAGATCAACGCCGAAGTGATCATAAAACCGCGCATCTTCGGTGGCCAGAACCGCCTTGGTGAGAACTGGTGGAATCTCGTTGAAGGGAATGGCGTCATCCTGCCTGATGCCGCGCCGTCCGATCACATTGCCTGTGCTGTCAGTAAACGTGATGGCGTAGGTCCGCCCGCGATTCCAGATATCGCCCGTTCCCGAAAACGGCGGCAGCGCATAGGCCAGCAGGGCAAAGGCAATCGCCACGCCGAAGGTAAAAAAATCATCGACGAGATCGATAAAAATACGTGTCACGCCAGAAATTCGAAACCAGCGATGGAGAAATGCCGAATAGGCCGAACTGGCGCTTCGGATCGCGCGCCAGCCATCGTAAACCGTGGACGACACAAAGGCATCCGCAGTCCAGATGGCGCGATAAAACGCGTTGCGTGTAGGCAGTTTCTTCACAAAATCAATTCCCGGGCCTCGGCTTAGGCTCAAAGCCCTCACTGTGGCAAGATTAGCCGCAAATTTGGTGAAATCATGAAAAATCTCCAGCGACTTGGCATTTGTCCCCGGCCTGGTCTAAGTCATGAAATCATGGACGACGAAAACCCGTTTTGGAAAACCAAATCCCTTGGTGAAATGACCAAGAGCGAATGGGAAAGCCTGTGCGATGGCTGTGGCCGCTGTTGCCTGAACAAGCTCGAAGACGAAGACACCGGAAAATTTCTCTATACGCGCGCCGCCTGCAAGCTTCTCGACATCGGCACCTGCCAATGCACAGACTATGTGAACCGCGCAAAACGCGTTCCTGATTGCGTAACGCTCACGCCGCTGAATGTGCCTGAGTTGGGCTGGCTTCCCGAATCCTGCGCCTATCGCAGGCTTGATGAAGGCCGGGGTCTCGCCTGGTGGCACCCGCTGGTCTCAGGCACAGTCGACACCGTGCGCGAAGCCGGGATTTCAGTTGAGAACGAAGCCTACACCGAAGAAGGCATCACGGTCGACGAGCTCGTCCACCACATCTGGAAACTGCCGAAGGCAAAAAGAAAGAACAGATAACCCTCACCCGAGCGTTTTGGCAGGAGAGGGGGTGCCCGAAAGGCGTGGCGGCCTTCGGGCAGCAGTATTAATTCGGGTGGACTGACTCGCTCGCAATCCGGTCAATATCGCAGCGAGAGATTCCGATGTCCTTCAGCGTACGATTATCAAGTTGGTGCAACATCCTGCGCGTTCTCATGCGGATTCCCGCATCGATGAAAGTTCCGGAAATAATTTGAAACAGCGATGAGCTGGTTTGCAGAAACGAAGGTTTTGTTTTGTTCCGTGACATACAATAATCCTTGAAATGGTTTGGCCGGGTGCAACACCCGGCCTTTGTCTGGTCGGTTAGTTGCTGGCTTTGGCTGCGTCGCAGGAAACATTGGGATTGTTGTCGGCAAAGTTTCCGGCGGGATTTGGCTTCCAGGCCCAGACATGCAATTCGTAGAACGTGTCCAGACCATAGCGGTTGGGTTCGGTCACGACGTTGAACAATTGTCCCTCGAGCGCTGCTGGTCCTTTGGATGCGATATATTCAACCGCTACCAAATTCATCGTGCCGTCCGGCATCGGCTCGTACATCACGGCTTCCGGCTTGGACAAATCGACCACGCCATCTTTCAGGCGCTCGCCGCTCACATAGTGAACGCCCATGGCACCGCCCTGCAGGCCAGACGCGCAGGGAATCGGCGAATAGCCTTCGGCCACTGCCACTGAAACATCCTTGAAGCGGTCGTTGGCGGCGCGCACGTGGTCAACAAGAAGCGAACTGCCTGCCGCATGTGCTGATGCCATGCCGATAGCCAGCACTGAAACGAGGCCCAAAGTCTGTCTTGATTTAGTCATAGTCAATTGATCTCCATGTAGTGATGTGCCCCCTTAGGCGGACATTGCAGAGCAACGCCCTTCGCCGCTGCCCTTTGGCGCAATTGGGGCCATCGCTCTAGTTCACGAACTGAACTACCCCGGTACAGTTTCTGAACTATGCTGGCGGGAGGGGTTGGGGCTAAAACCCACCCAACTTGATTGATGAGCGAGGATCGTAAAATGGCAGGTGGAAGTTATAAGCAGTTTTGCCCGGTGGCGATGGCCGCAGAAATTGTCTGCACACGCTGGACGGTGGTGTTGTTGCGTGAACTTGTGGCGGGTTCCACAAGGTTCAATGATTTGCGCCGCGGCGTGCCCCGCATGTCGCCGGCCTTGCTGTCAAAACGCCTGAAAGACCTTGAAGAAGCCGGTGTTGTTGTTCGCAACCCCGTGAAAGATGAGCCCGGTGTATTTGAATATCACCTCTCGCGCTCCGGCCAGGAATTGAAGGCTGTTGTCGAAGTGATGGGCAAATGGGGACAGCACTGGGTTGAAACCCGGCATTCGCTGAAGAATCTCGATCCATCGCTCTTGATGTGGGACATGCACCGCAACATTGATCCGTCGCCCATTCCAAAGCGCCGTGTCGTGGTACAGTTTCTATATCCCGAACTTCCCGCCTCGCGCCGCGAATGGTGGCTGGTGGTTGAACCCAACAAGGATGTGGACCTGTGCTCGGTCGATCCCGGTTTTGAGGTCGATCTCTATGTGAGCACTGATTTGAAGACCATGACATCGGTGTGGATGGGCTGGATGCCCATTCAACAGGCCGTTGCCAATGACAAACTCATGCTGACAGGTGATCGCCAACTTGCCGAGGACATCAAGATTTGGCTCAAGCTCAGCCCCTTCGCAGCCGAGAAGAGCCAGATTGCGGCTTAAGTTCTCCACAAAGTCAAAGTGAATACCGGGCCACTACAGTTTCGAAACTAGAGAAGCCCGGCATTTTTTTGCCAATCATCGGTCTGGAACAAGATCATCTTGCGCCGACAAAGACCAATGGAGAATTCTATGACTGCTTTTTTGATTGCCGATATCAAGATCACTGACGACAAATGGGTGCCGGGCTACGCCGCCAAGGTGCATGAATTCGTGCACAAGCATGGTGGAAAGTATTTGTCGCGGAGCGGCAATGTTAAAACCCTGGAAGGAAAGCCCCTGGACACCACGCTGATTGCCATCATGCAGTTTCCAACCATGAAAGCAGCAGAGGCCTTCGTGAACGATCCGGACTACGCGCCGCTCGTTGCCGCCCGCCAGAAGGGCAGCGAAAGCCGCTTTCAACTGATCGATGATACGGATATTGCAAAAACGATTTCCTATCTCGCCCACTAAATGAACAACCTCTTTCCCCGTTCGCGGGGAAAGAGATCATTGAATCAATTCCGCCTCGACGAGATAGCGCTGCTTGCCATGGGTGATCGCTTCAAAAGGATAACAGGTCGAAAGCACCAGATGAAATCCCGAGGCATGTCGGTCAATGCCGGATTGATCAGCATCGGCGATGCGCATCCCCGTGACGCGATAGGAAAATGACAACCCATCATCACGCGTCACCGAAATCACATCACCCTTCTGCACATCCTTCAAGAATGCAAAATGCGTATCGCGATGCGCGGCGATGACAGAAGTTCCGCGTTCGCCAATGCGCGCTGTTTCATCGAGCAGGGCAGGGCCAAAGGCCAGCGCCTCGCCTGATGCGCCTTTGAGCACAATCGACTCAGCGCCGATGCGATCAATCTTCAACCGCGCCACGGGTCGCGTATCAGCCCAGCTCCAGGCCTTGACCGGATGGCCTGTCACCAAGGTCTGCGTGAAGGCGCGTTCAAGAAGAACCTGTGCCACTTGCGCCTTGGCATAGATATAGGCGGACTGGCCGAAGAATACCGCGCTGATGATGAGCAGTAAAATGCCTGCTGCGCGTCTTAATCCTTTCCCTCCCCGCATTGCGGGGAGGGTGCCGTCGGAACGACGGGGGTGGGGTGGCGAGAAGATGGCAAATGGATTCCACTCCCCACCCGTCCGCCTTGCGTCCACCCTCCCCGGAACCCGGGGAGGGAAAGCAATGAGGTTGCTCACGCCGCCACCTCGCGCTTGCGCATCAGCACCAGCCCGAGGAAGCCCAGCACCAATCCCAACAGCGCCAGCAACTGCCCATCGGTTGCGGTCTGCGGCAAAGCCACTTGGGTAAGGTCAGGTGCCTGCTTTGGGGCTTCAGCCTTGGCCAATTGCAGGAAGTCTGCACTGGCCTTCTGTTCAAGATGCGGAACAGTGTCGGGCGTCGCGTCACCAAACACACTCTCCCACACCCAACCCGCGGGCAAGTTCAGAGGAACATCAGCCCGCGTCAGCTGATAGCCCGGAGGACGCTTGGGTGACTTGTCCACCGCCACCAAAGACGTCTGGCTGGAGACGATCTGATGATCGAGAGCCACTTGCAGAACACCCTTGTCGGCCTGAGCCTGGTCAATGCGGCCAAGCGTGGCGTCCACCTCATATTCGGCGATCTTGCGACGCGCCCACAGTTTGGAAATGCCAGTGCCCTGTGCTGCACTTGCCAAAGGAAGTTTCACTTCCCAGGGCTGGTCACCATTCATGCCGGTGATTTTGAGAACACCAGACAAGGAAGCCGAGTCCGCCATCAGCATCACCGGTTCACCCTGATAAAGATCAGGCAGGTTTTCCGGCGTCACCTTGGCGGTTGAACCAAAAATCTGCGCCTTCAAATCGGTGATCACAGGATTGCCGATCTTGCCGAAGAGTTCCGTCATG
>JBDSTO010000085.1:0-7315 GCA_039928255.1 Aestuariivirga sp.
CCGATTTATAAAGATGCACAAAGGCCTGCGCGCAGGACGCGCGAATATCGCCAATCGAGACTTCCGGGCACAGGGGATAATTGATGAGGGCGACTGACAGGCCCTGATCGACAAATCCTTCCGCCACGAAGGTCGTCTCGATTTTTGAAAAATCGACCCAATAGCCGCCATGGATAAAAACCAGGCAACCATGCGGATTCTTCGCTGGATAAAAATCCAAAACCTCGCGGGGATGTGACCCATAGCGAATGTCCGCCACAAAATTTAGCCGCGAGCGGGTGGCGGCCGAACGATTTCGCCAATCCTGAAATATCTCTCCGGAATTGGAAATGGCGAGGCTTGGCATATATTGATGTTCATGCCAGAGGTCGTCCCGGATCATGGTCGGCTTATGCGCGGATCAATTGGAGTCAACGCGCCAAGCCCCAGCGCATCCTCGATCCAGCGCGCCATGCCGAGCAGTTTGGCCTCCTGCCGGTTGGGCGCGATCACTTGGAGTCCCACGGGCAAACCAGATGATGTAAATCCGCACGGCATCGAGAGAGCAGGGCAGGCACAGAGCGTTGCAACAGCCACGATCAACAGCCAGTCCACATAGGTTTCAAACTCAACTCCGGCACAGGATTTGACGTAACGCTCTTCCACCGGAAAGGGCGGAACAATTGTTGCGGGGCACAGCAACAGATCATAGGTGCCCAAGAAATCATGCATGCGCCTAAAAAGTGAGCCGCGCTCGGCCTCCGCAATGGCAATCTCATCACCACTGAGCACAAGGCCCTTCTCGATATTCCAGATGACTTCGGGCTTCAGAAGATCACGATGATCGCGCAACAAGGTCCGCATGCCGGTGGCAAACCCCAGCGCGCGCAACGTCTGAAAACAATGCATCGCCTCGCCAAGTTCAGGATGGACCTCCTCAACAATCACGCCTTCGCCTGCAAGTTTCGCAGCGGCCGCCACGATGATGTCCGCGACTTCCGGGTCAACCGGCGTGATGCCGAGGTTGCGGCTCACTGCGATACGGCGGGGCTTTTGCGGCGCGGCGACGACACTTTGAAAGCTTGCTGACTCTCGCGGCAGCGAGAGCGGATCGCCAGCCTCTGCCCCGCTCATGGCGTCCAGCATCAGGGCAAGGTCACCGATATTGCGCGCCATCGGCCCTTCAATGCCCAGTGTGCCATCAATCTTGCTGAACACGGATGCAGCAACCCGTCCCGGAGAAGGCCGCAAGCCCACGACACTGCAAAAGCTTGCAGGGTTTCGCAATGAGCCCCCCATGTCTGACCCATGCGCCAGCCACGCCATGCCAGTGGCCAAAGCCACGGCAGCGCCACCCGAGGACCCCGACGCTGAAAGCGCAGTATTCCAGGGGTTGCGCGTGGCACCAAAAACATCATTGAACGTATGCGCGCCCGCGCCAAACTCCGGCGTGTTCGACATGGCATAGACAAGCCCACCCTCACTTTCGAGATGGTTGACCAGAATGTCGGAGGTCTCGGCAATGCGGTTCGCATATATGCGCGAACCTTGCGTGGATCGCACTCCTGCCACATCGGTGAGGTCCTTGATTGGGACAGGCAAGCCAGCCAGCACGCCGCGCTCTGCCAAAGGTTTCTTCATCAGCGCATGGGCGCGTGACTCGGCGCGATCAAAACACAACGTCACCAAGGCATTCACAGCCGGGTTGACGTCAGTAATGCGCGTTCGCAGTGCAGCCAAACACTCCAGCGGTGAAACTTCACCGGACTTCAGCTTGGCGACAACATTACGGGCCGTCTGGCCGATCAACTTATCCATTTAGATCTCGCATCGCCATTGCAATGTGGGGGGACAGCCAAAAGGGCGCAAGCCATGCCGCCATATTGCTGAAGGGTAGGACTTCGGGCTTGAGCCTGATTCCAAGAACGTCAATCATAAACGCCCGACGTGCAGAAATGCGCGTCCATGCCTCCGGATAATTGCGTGCCAGAGCCGCACGCAGCGCGTCATCAGCAAGCGCTATTCCATCTTCAATATTCGACATGAAATAATCAGTGCCAGTCGCTGGAATGATGTCACATTGCAACGCCATGCCGGACCGCAGTTTGATGGCGCTGTTTTTCTTCATGGGTGAATGCACCCACTCATCAAGATGGATATAGTGGCCGGGGTTGAGCCCAATCCCAAAGAATGGATCACCCACATGGCCCATCACCTTGTCGAACACTTCTCCACCCGTCACGCCAATGCCAATCGTCTCGTACCACGCAACAGCCGAGGCAAAATATGGCGCCATCAGCTTCGGCACGTAATCACGAATGCCAGCGGGCAAATCCTCTGCGCCCCGCACCAGGAACCCGGCACGGCAATTCAGCGCCCCCATCAACCCAAGGCCAACAACAATGGGATCACCGAGTTCCATCACCCGTGTTGACGGGCTGGGCAATCCATATTTGGCGCGTGGGCCGGCACACATGTTGACGTGAACCGCCAGAGGAAATCCGTTGAGGCCCAGATTGCGGCAGGCCTCATATTCGCTCAAGCCCGGCTTGGCGCCCAGAACAAAATTCTTGATGCCCTGCGACGACAGCGTTGCCGCATATTCAAAGCGCGCCAGTTGATCGGCTTCGTTAAAAATCCGCAAGCCATCAACCGGGTTCATCAGAATGTCCGCAATGTTGCGAACCGGTCCAAAACCTTTCAACGTTGAAACAAGATAATGCGGCGTCTCGAACCAGTCAGGATCATAGCGCCCGGCCTCGTCCTCAAGGCCTTTCCATCCGGCAAGACCAATCGCCATGCCAGGCCGCAAGCCCGCCTGCTGCAACATCGGGGCGAGGCCTTTGTCCTTGTCACGCGGTTGCCCCATCAGGCTGAGCTGTTGCCATAACACCCGCTCAAAATCCCCCGACGCAATTTCGGCATAGGGATAGCCCTCGTTGCCCGCAAACAGAACAGGCCGCCGATCACGTGTGACGACAAACAGGGCTTCCTCAAAGCGTGGATCATAGCCCGTGGCCCAAGAGATATTCGCCACATGTTCGCGGTCACCATAAATCACCACAGCGTCCAGTCCGCGCGCCGCCATGGCCGAACGCAGCCGGTCAATGCGGGCCTGATAGAGGCTGCGCGGAAGTGTCGGCTCTACAATGGGAAGTCCGAAATCTGGAAGTTCAATTTGGGCGAGGACAGGTTGGCGCATGGTCACGTCATTCTGGCTTTTCACACGCGACCGACAACTTGTTGCCATCGGGGTCACGCACATAACAGGCATAGAAATGTTCATGCCATGGGCGCAGACCTGGCGCACCCTCATCGATGCCTCCAGCGCCCATGGCCGCCGCATGAAATGCTGCTACCGCAGCGCGGCTTTCGGCCGTCAGTGTGATCATGGTGCCGTTTCCCCAAGTCGCGGGCAATGCCAGATAGGGCTTCACAATCCAAAACTGGTGGATGCGGTCTTCTCCAGGTTTCAACGGTGGACCATAGGCGAGCTCGTCCGCTTTGTTTACGGTACAGACCAATCCCAGGGTCTGCATGGACGCGTCATAGAATTTTTTACTCCTGGCCATGTCGTTGCTGCCGAAGGTCACATAATGAAGCATGGTATCTCTCCCAATCTGGCCTCACTGAATCCGTTTGCACTGCTGCGGTCAAGGGGGCTAAATTCGAAATAGACATTCATTCGGAGTAGACCATGAACGCACCCATCAAAAATCAGCCTGCTGGTTCCAACAAAGCTTGGGTCGAGCGTCGCGGCAAGGCAGTCTCTCGCGCCATCAGTGCGGGTGCCCCGGTCATGGCGGCCAAGGCTGAGAATGCCGAAATCTGGGATATTGAAGGCAACCGCTATATTGATTTTGGTGGCGGCATTGCCGTGGTCAACACCGGCCATCGCCATCCGCTGGTGATGAAGCGCGTCTATGAGCAGCTCGAAAAATTCACCCACACCTGCGCCATGGTGATGCCCTATGAGCCCTTCGTTGAAGTCTGCGAAAAGCTCAACGCCGTGGCGCCAATCTCCGGCGAAAAGAAATCAGCCTTGGTGACAACCGGTGCTGAAGCCGTCGAAAACGCAGTGAAATATGCCAGAGCCTATACCGGCCGCTCGGACGTCATCGCCTTCCACGGTGGCTTCCATGGCCGCACGCTGTTGGGCATGTCATTGACCGGCAAGGTTCTGCCCTACAAGGCCAAGTTCGGGCCCATGGCTGCAGGCGTGTGGCATGTGCCATTCCCTGCGGCTCACAAAGGCATCACGGTTGAAGATTCCATTCACGCCATCGAACTGCTGTTCAAGGCCGATGTGGAGCCAGCACGCGTCGCCGCCATCATCATTGAGCCCGTGCAGGGCGAGGGTGGTTTTTATATCGCACCCAAGGAATTGATGCAGCGCCTGCGCAAGCTCTGCGATGAGCATGGCATTCTGTTGATCGCCGATGAAATCCAGTCAGGCTTTGGCCGCACCGGAAAATTCTTTGCCATGGAACATTTTGGTGTGGAACCCGATCTGATGACGGCGGCAAAATCCCTGGCCGGCGGCTTCCCGCTCGCCGCTGTGGTCGGTCGCGCCAAGATCATGGACGCGCCAGACCCAGGCTCAATCGGCGGCACCTATGCCGGCAACCCCATTGCCTGTGCAGCGGCCCTTGGCGTGTTCGAAGCTTTTGAAACCGAGGGTCTGCTGGAAAAATCAGTCAAGCAGGGCGAGGCCATTATGAAGCGCCTCAACGCCATCAAGGCCAAGGGCAAGGGCATGCCGATGGGCGATGTGCGCGGGCTCGGTGCCATGTGCGCCTTTGAAATCGTCACCGAACATGGCGGCAATAAGCCCGATGCCGCAGGCACCAAGGCGCTGGCCGCCAAGTGCTTTGAGCGTGGGCTCTTGATTCTCACCTGTGGCGTAGACGCCAATGTGGTGCGCCTGCTGACACCTCTCACGGCCTCCGACATGGTGTTGAAGGAAGGCCTTGATATTCTTGAGGCGGCGATTACAGGGAATTAAATTTCCCACCACCTTGATTTTGGCGTGATTGAAATCTATCGCGCCAATCCATGAGGTTGGGGTTTTTCATTTTATTGAGTCTTCTTAGCCTGGGCATTCCTGCCCGGGCCAAAGCTGTTTTGGAACCAAAGCTGAATGTCACCAAAGGCGGCACCGCCACGCCCCATGTGGCAATAACCCTCGATGCCTGTTCAGGCCTTGCTGACGAACGTATCTTATCCGTGCTGGTGGAGCAGAATATCCCCGCCACCATCTTTGTCACGGCGCGCTGGTTAAAACGAAATCCGCAATCCATCGCATTGTTCAAATTGCACCCCGACCTGTTCGAGATCGAAAACCACGGCGCAAGGCATATTCCGACGATTGATTTTCCAATGTCGATCTACGGCCTGAAGGCTGCGGGCTCACCGCAGGCTGTGATTGACGAAGTCAAAGGCGGCGAAGAGGCGGTCATCGCCGCCATGGGCATTGCGCCCAAATGGTTTCGCGGTGCGGGTGCAGTCTATACCAAATCCAGCATCGCCGAAATTGCGAACATGCGTCAACGCATCGGGGGTTATTCAATCGCGGGCGATGGCGGCGCCGCCTATTCAACCCGTCGAACAGCCGAGACAATTTCCGCCGCACAAGATGGTGACGTGATCTTGGCCCACGTCAACCAGCCCCACAAACCGGCAGGGGCTGGTGTTGTTGAGGGGATATTGAAACTGAAAGCCAAGGGCTTTGTCTTTGTAAAGGTGGACGAGCCGGAACGCGATATCGGGCATTGATCAGCCGTCCGGCAACATTCGTCCCGGGCTTAGAATTCCATTGGGGTCAAACTGCGCCTTCAAGCCCCGCATCATCTGAAGCTCCAGCGGTGTCTTGATGTGCGCCATGTCATTGCGTTTCAAAACACCAATGCCATGTTCCGCGCTGATCGAACCGCCAAGTTCCAGAACGATGTCAAAGATCACCTTGTTCATCGCCGCCCACTGGTCGAGATAAGCCTGCTTGTCCATGCCGATGGGCTGGCTGATGTTGAAATGAATGTTGCCATCGCCGATATGACCAAACGGTACAGGCCGCGCACCCGGCATGAATTTTAGAACAGCTGCACTTCCGCGTTCGATCAATTGCGGAACAGATGACACTGGCACTGACACGTCATGCTTGATGGACCCGCCCTCAAACTTCTGCGACTCGGACATGCTCTCGCGCACATGCCACATGGCGTTTCGCTGCGTGTCTGATGAAGCGATTGCTGCATCAAGGACAAGCCCATCACCAAGCGCCTGCTCAAGAATGTCTTGTAATGCAGTCTCTCCCGCGTCCGCCAATTCAATCAGCACATACCACGCGCAGGGCGTTGCGACAGGGTTCACGGCATTCATATGCTTGACTGCAAACCCAACGCCAATGGCCGACAGCAATTCAAACGCCACCACGCGATTGCCACTTTTTGATTTCGCCAGTGAGAGCAGAGACACCGCATTGTCAACATTTGAAAGTCCAACGATAGCAGTATCTTGCCGCCGATGCTTCGGGTAAAGCTTCAACACGGCGGCAGTGATGATTCCAAGTGTTCCTTCTGAGCCCAAAAACAATTCTTTCAAATTATATCCAGTATTGTCCTTGCGAAGTTTCTTGAGGCCATTCCAGATTTCGCCACTGGGCAAAACCACTTCCAGCCCCAAACACAATTCTCGCGCCGTGCCGTAAGCAAGCACATTAAGCCCGCCGGCATTGGTCGAAAGATTGCCGCCAATGCGACACGATCCTTCCGATGCGAGGCTCAACGGAAACATGCGATCAACCATGTCCGCCGCCTCGTGCACCGATTTCAAAATGGCCCCGGCCTCAACTGTCATCGTGTCGTTGGCGGCATCCACTTCGATGATGCGGGTCATGCGGTCGAGTGACAAAACCACTTCGCCCTTCATGGGGATTTGTCCACCGACCAATCCGGTATTTCCCGATTGCGGGATGATCGGTGTTTTCGTCTCGTTACAGATTTTCATGATTGCGGACACTTCCGCCGTGTTCGAAGGTCGCAAGATTAATTGCGACGTGCCGCGCCACAGGTCGCGCCATTCTTTAAGATAAGGCACCATGTCGGCAGCGTCGCGGATGGCGTGTTTCTCGCCCACCACTGCAACAAGCCTTTCAATGATGTTAGTTGGAATTTTGCTCATCATGTCCTCGGTGCGGCTGCACGGTTGAGCCGGTCATTGATCGCCTCGCCCAAGCCCGAATTTGGAATGGGAGCGACAGCAATGATCGAAGGTTTCTGCGCGTCAAGCTCATGCAACATGGAAAACAAATTGGCTGCCGCTTCCACCACATCACCGC
>JBDSTO010000086.1:0-9499 GCA_039928255.1 Aestuariivirga sp.
ATATTCCGGGTCAATTCATCTTCATCAGGCTTCAAGGTTGGAACATATCGCTGTGTTCCTCTTGGTTGCCCGACGATCCGGCAAGCGGTACGTTCGCTCAGGTGATAACGATCCTGTGCTGCATCCACAGCCTGCCGGCGCCGCTCAGGGCTTACAAGTTTCCCCGTGCGATATCCTGCAACACCTGTTTCTCAAGCGACAGGTCAGCCACCAGCTTCTTCAACCGACCGTTCTCGGTCTCAAGCTGCTTCAGTCTTTTGGCTTGATCAACACCAAGCCCACCATACTCATTGCGCCAACGATAGTAGCTTTGCTCTGTCGTTCCGGCTTCCTTACAAGCCAAAGCAATCGTTTTGCCTTGGGCCTGCAGTACCTCAATCTGGCGAAGCTTCGTTACAATCTGCTCCGCGCTAAGTCTTTTCCTGGCCATCTTCTTTATCCTTTCCAGTTCGATACTCTCATATCGTCTGGTTCAGAAAAAGCAGGTCAGGTCATAGGCATCCCGGAAGTGCTTCGACTTGGCACCGATCTCAACCGCGGCAATTTTGGGGGGTTTGCGCGGCCATTGCCACTGAACCTTGGCACCGCTAGGGGTGGTCATCTCCTTTTTGGCGGCATTCATGGTCATTTCGTCTCGTCTTAACGGCATTGTGTCCATGGTCATTTCGATGGGCCTGTTTATCGGCAGCGACAGCGCTTCAAAATTTGCCTTTGCGCATGTGCCGGTGTTTGAACTCGTCATGCTGCGCGGGCTTTCTGCTGTGGTGTGTTGTCTGGTGGTGATTTTTTCGCTAGGGCAGACGGCGGGTCTTGGTAAAATGTTCAACCCCTGGGCCCTGGCGCGGGGGCTTTGTGAAGTGGGAGCCAATCTGGGCTTCACGCTGGCGATCCTGCATTTGCCGATGGGTGATGTGACTGCGGTTGCCCAAACGGCACCGCTGATGGTTCTGCTGGGGGCGAGCCTGTTTTATGGTGAAAAGCTTGGTGCCGTGCGGCTGCTCCTGATCGGGATTGGTGTTTCAGGCGCGCTTTTGGTGGCCCAACCCGGTGCCACGACATTTTCACCTTATATCCTGTTGGGCTTTCTTGTTGCGGTTTCAGCCGCGGGCCGCGACCTCATCACACGCAAAGTTCCGCAAGGAATTTCCTCACCGATTGTGGCCCTGTCTGTTTTGTGCATGCTGACGCTTGCGGGCGCTGTCGGCACCTTGGCCTTTGAGACCTCTCTCATTCCGGACTTGCGGAACAGCCTTCTGATCATTCTGGCCGGGGCCTTGATGGTGGG
Source organism: Aestuariivirga sp. (assembly GCA_039928255.1). GTDB lineage: Bacteria > Pseudomonadota > Alphaproteobacteria > Rhizobiales > Aestuariivirgaceae > Aestuariivirga. Next base: position 1,286 of record JBDSTO010000086.1, read on the forward strand.
TGGACATGTCGGCGTCTTTCTCGCCTATACGCTGGCGCCGGCCCGCACCATTGCACCTTTCATGTATTCACTCACGCTGTGGGCCGTGCTTTCAAGCGTTGTGTTATTTGGCGACATTCCCAATTTTCTGGCCATCATCGGTGTCGTGTTGATTGTGCTTGCTGGATTGCTGGTGATTTCCGTTGATGCAAGGTCCTCTCGGCGTGTCAGCGTAGACACGACTACAGGTCTATGAATTGTTTTTAAGGCTGGTCTTAAAAACCAATCACCTTGGCGTTGACCACGAGGTTGGCGTCAAGTTTGCCCGCGAAGAAATCCAGAATGTTCTGAGCACTTGAGACTCCCATGCGGGCCGCACATTCAGCGGTGAGGCCTGCGGAATGGGGGCTGAGTGTCACATATGGATTGGCCAGCAAAGGGCTTTCTGCCTTGGGCGGCTCGACACCAAAGACATCAAGCCCCGCGCCATAGAGTTTGCGCGAGAGCAGGGCCTGATCAAGGGCTGCCTCATCGATCAGGCCGCCGCGCGCAGCGTTGATCAGAATGGCGGTGGATTTCATGAGGCTGAGTTCTTCAGTTCCAATCACGGGCTTGCCGCCGATCAGTGGCACATGGAGTGTCACATAGTCGGCGATTTTCAATGCGGAAGGCAAATCAGCGGCGGGCGTGATGTTCAAGTCTTTCATGGCGTCGGCTGAAATCATGGGGTCAAGCCCCAGTACCTTCATGCCGAAGGCCTGAGCGAGAGCCGCCACGCGTTTGCCGATGCGGCCAAAGCCCATCACCAGCAGAGTCTTGCCATCAAGTTCGATGGTTTCAAAGGTGTTGCGGATTTTCCAGTTTCCGGCGCGCAGCGCCTGATCATGGGCTACGACACGGCGGGCGGCGCTGAGCATCAGCATCAGTGTGTGTTCGGCAACGGCGCGGGAATTCACATCGCCCACAATGCACAGCGGAATCTTGCGGGCATTCAACGCCTCGACATCAACCGCATCATAGCCCACGCCATGGCGCGAGACGATTTTGAGGTTGGGTGCATCAGCGATGGCGGGTTGGTCCAGAGGTTGCGTGCGGATCAACAGGGCATCGGCCTTGGGGAGGAGCGGCACATAGGACTCGCGGCTCACGTCATCGACGACTTCGAAGGTGACGCCCTTGGCGTTCTTCAGAACTTCGAGGCCCTGTTCATGGATGCGGCCGGCGACAAGAATATGGGGCATGAATGACCTCAGTATTTTGACTTGAAGCAAAGCAGGCTCAAGGGTTGAGCCCCAGCGCCTGATTTCCGCCATGTGCCGCCGATGAAAAGCCCGTGGGTGTCATACATCTCAAATTCCAAGTTGCGTGGTGAAAGCATGGCACCTCACCTCAGATGAGGCAAGTCGGCGCTTGTCCCTTTTGTGCCGATGCAATAGGCTTCCCGCTCAAAGAATGGGAGTTATTTATGTCCACTATCCGCCTTACCATGGCCCAAGCGCTGGTGAAATATCTGGTCAATCAGTTCATCATGATAGATGGCAAAAAGGAACCGCTGTTCCCCGGTGCGTTCGGCATTTTTGGTCATGGCAACGTGACCTGCCTCTCCGAGGCCCTGGTCGAGGTGAAAGACCGCCTGCCGGTTTGGCGCGGGCAGAACGAACAGTCCATGGCGCTGGCTGCCATCGGTTATAACAAAGCGAAGCTGCGCCGCCAGATCATGATTGCCACCTCATCCATTGGCCCAGGTGCCACCAACATGATTACTGCTGCCGGGGTTGCTCATTCCAATCGCCTGCCGCTTCTCATCATCTCTGGCGACACCTTCGTCAACCGCAGGCCTGACCCTGTGTTGCAGCAGGTTGAACATTATGGCGTGCCTTCGATTAGCGTGAATGACGCCTTCAAGCCCGTGTCACGCTATTGGGACCGCATTACTCACCCCGAACAGATCATCTCATCGATGCCGCAGGCTGTGGCCACCATGCTCGATCCCGCTGATTGTGGTCCGGCCTTCATCGGCCTGCCCCAAGATGTGCAGGAAATGGCTTACGACTATCCGACAGCCTTCTTCACGCCGACCATTCATGAAATTCCACGCCCGCGCCCGGATACCCGCCAGGTGATGCGCGCGCTTGAAGCCTTGAAGAAAGCCAAGCGGCCCTTGATTATTGCAGGCGGCGGCGTGCGCTATTCAGGTGCGGAGGAGATCCTTGCCAAGTTCTCTGTTGATCACGGTATTCCGATTGCTGAAACCATGGCGGGCAAGGGCAGCCTTGTCCACAGTCACACCAATCATGTGGGCCCGATCGGGGTGACCGGATCGACCTCTGCAAACAACATTGCCGAGCAGGCCGATGTTGTGCTTGCAGTTGGCACAAGGCTGCAGGATTTCACCACGGGCTCCTGGACCTGCTTTTCACCCGATGCGCAATTTATCTCGATTAACGCTGCACGCTATGACGCGCTGAAGCACCGGGCTGTTGCCGTGGTGGGCGATGCTAAGGTGAGCATGGAAGAAGTGGCTGAAGGCATGAAGGGCTGGAAGGCCGATAGTGCCTGGACCAAGAAGGGCCGCGAAGAAATGGCGATCTGGAACAAGGCTGTTGATGGCTACAAGACGCCGACCAATGGACCGCTGCCGACCTATGGCCAGATTGTTGGCATCGTCAACGACAAGGCGGGTGAACGCGATTATGTGGTGGGTGCGGCAGGTGGCCTGCCGGGCGAGCTCAACAAGGTGTGGCGCGTCAAGTCGGCCAACAGTTTTGATGTTGAATATGGTTTCTCCTGCATGGGTTACGAGATCGCTGGCGGCTGGGGCGCTGCCATGGCGGACCCGACGCGCAACACCATCGTGATGGTGGGCGATGGTTCCTATCTCATCATGAATTCCGACATCTATTCTTCGGTGCTGACCGGGCACAAGCTCATCATCGTGGTCTGTGACAATGGCGGTTATGCCGTGATCAACCGCTTGCAGAATTTCAAGGGCGGTGAGTCCTACAACAACCTGATCAAGGATTGCACCAACGTCACAAAGCCCTTCTCCGTGGACTTTGTGAAACATGCGGAATCGATGGGGGCACTGGCGCGCGGTGTGAAGAGCATTGCCGAACTGGGCCAAGCCATGGACTGGGCCAAGACCACGGATCGCACCACCGTCATTTCAATTGAGCTTGATGCGTTTAACTGGACGCCCGGTGATGCCATGTGGGATGTGGGTGTGCCCACAGTTTCCAACCGCAAGGAAGTTCTGGAGGCGGCGAAATATCAGGCGAGCGTGCGGGCGAAACAGCGCGTTGGGGTTTGATTGAAGGTAAGGCCTGCAAAAACTTTGGGCCGTCACCCCCGCGAAGGCGGGGTTTAACTCTGCGGTGTTCAAAGTTGGATTCCCGCCTGCGCGGGAATGACGGTGTGATGAGAAACTGTCGCAACGAAATTTTCGTTTAGGAGAATTCGATGAAAGCTAAACTGGGCATGTCGCCCATCGCGTGGTGGAATGATGATCTTGCGGAATTGAGCGATGATGTTTCGCTGGAAGAATGTTTGCGCCAGTCGCGCTCGGCGGGATTTACCGGCATGGAGATGGGACGTCGGTTTCCGTCTGATCCCAATGTCATGTTGCCGATCTTGAAGAAGGCTGACGTGACGCTGTGCGGCGGCTGGTTTTCCGGCACGCTGGTCAATGAAGATATGTCGAAAAACAAGGACCGCATCCAGCCGATGATTGATCTGTTCAAGGCAGTCAAAGCCCCATGCATTGTTTATGGCGAAGTCGGGCGTTCGATTCAGGGTGACCGTTCTAAGCCTCTTGATACCAAGCCCAAGCTTTCTGATGACGAGATGAAGACCTATGCGAAAACCCTGACGACGTTTGGCGAATGGTGTGCGGAGCAGGGCATGCCGCTGGCCTATCACCATCACATGGCCGCTGTAGTCGAGACCGAGCGCGAGCTTGACGTGTTCATGAATTATTCAGGCGAGGGCATTCCGCTGCTGCTTGATGCGGGCCATTTGGCCTTTGCTGGTGGTGATCCCTTGGGTGCCATCGACCGGCACCACAAAAGAATTTCGCATGTTCATGTGAAAGATGTGCGCATGGACGTGATCAACCGGCTTGATCGTTCAAAGCAGAGTTTCCTTGATGCTGTAGCACTTGGCGCCTTCACCGTGCCGGGCGATGGCTCGCTCGACTTTGGCGCAATCGTTCAGAAGTTTGCTGACTATGGCTATGAGGGATGGTTCGTTGTTGAGGCTGAGCAGGACCCGAAGAAAAATCCGCCGTTGAAGATGGCGCAGGTTGGCCACAAGGAACTGATGCGCGTGATGACGGCGGCGGGATATACTGTGGAGACGCAAGGTTTCCCCAATGCGTAAACTGGGCATTGGCCTCATCGGCACGGGCTTCATGGGAAAGGCCCATGCCTTTGCCTATCGTGCGGCGCTGGCGGCCTATCCTGAAATTCCGGTACCACATTTGCGCATGGTGGCCGATGTCAGTGCCGAGGGTGCGGCGAAGGCGCAAGCGCAATATGGATTTGAAAAATCATCGGGCAATTGGCGCGATGTGATTGCTGATCCTGAGGTTGATGTCGTCTCGATCACCGTGCCCAATACATTCCACAAAGAGATGGCGCTGGCCGCCATTGCCGCGGGAAAACATGTGCATTGTGAAAAGCCGCTTTCTCCGTCACTGGCTGATTCACTTGAAATGGTGAAGGCGGCAGACGCCAAGAATATCATCACTCAAGTCGGTTTCAACTATATCAAAAACCCGATGGTGAAACTGGCGCGTGAGATGATTGCGGCCGGTGAGCTTGGCGAGATCACCGGCTTTCGCGGCATTCATGCCGAAGACTACATGCATGATTCTGAATCGCCTTATACGTGGCGCATTGATCCTGTGGGTGGGCCGGGCGTTGTCGCTGATCTTGGTTCGCATGTGATCAGCATGGCGCGCTTCATGCTGGGGCCGATTGCAGAGGTCAATGCCGACATTCGCACCATTGTGAAATCGCGCCCTGTTGCGCCCGGTGCCAAAGAGCGGCGCGATGTTCTGGTTGATGATGTGGCGCGGGTTCTGGTGAATTTCGAGCAGGGCTGCGGCGGCACAATCGAAGCAAGCTGGGTGGCGACGGGGCGCAAAATGCATCTTGCCTTTGAGGTGACAGGCTCCAAAGGCTCGCTGGTTTTCAATCAGGAGCATTTCAACGAGATTCATTTCTACAAGGCAGGCGGCAACGCCAAATCAAACGGCTTTGCGAAGATTGAATCCGGCCCGCAGCATGAACCTTATGGGCGCTTCTGTGTGGCGGGCGGGCATGGGCTGGGGTTCAATGATTTAAAGACCATTGAGATGGCGGAGTTTTTGGGCGGCATTGCTGCCGGCAAAGCGACGGGGCCTGATTTCCGTGAAGCGTATGAGATTCAGAAGGTGGTTGAGAGTGCGGTTGCTTCATCGAAGCAGCGCGCTTGGGTGAAGGTTTAGTTCAGAATAATTCCATTCCCGCTTTCCCCTTTGCCGTCACCCCGGCCCCGTGTCGTGGCACGGGGTAAACTCCGGCCGGGGTCCAGCTCGGCCACACTGAATGCTGAAAGAAAGCTGGATTCCGTCTCGCGGGCAAACCCTTCGCTTACGCTCAGGGCTAAAGGCCCTTGGACGGAATGACGGATGAAAGGTGAGATCTAACGTCAGCCCTCGTCAAATCCGCGTGCGCCGAAGCGGCGGCGTCTGGTGTTGGCGGGCGGAAGGCCGGGGTCTTCGCCGCCAGCAATGGCCTTCTTGATACGGCGCAGAAGCACGCCCCGTTCCTTGTCGGTGGCAGCTTTTTTCAACGCATCATTCAAATCCAGCAACACGCCTTGCGCGTCATTGTGCCAGTCAAGCTGGGCCACGGCGGAATGCTCAATGCGCGGGCCGGGAAGACCAGGGATCAGTTTTGCGGCATTGCCTGTGAGATCATAGGCCTCATCGAGTGCGGGGCGGATGATGCGGTCTTCAGGAATGAGGTTTCCCTTCACATCATTGAGCAGTGCGATCTGGCGGTCTTCTTCGCCATGGGTGAGGAAGAGATTGCGCGCGATGGGCAGGCGCTTTGAAATCCAGGTCACAAGTTCCGGGCCATCGGCATGGCCCGAATAGTCTTCAATTGAACGAATGGTGGCGGCCACCGCTACGTCCTGCCCCATCAATTTGATGTGCTTGGCTCCGGCCATTAAAATCGAACCCAAGGTTCCTGCAGCCTGATAGCCAACAAAGAGGACCGTCGTTGTCCGTTGCCAGAGATGATTGAGCAGATGGTGACGGATGCGGCCCGCTTCGGCCATGCCTGATGCCGAGATGATGATGTAAAAGCCCTTGAACAGATTTAGGGCTTTTGAATCCTCGACCGATTCTGTGGCGTGCACCAAAGGCGAGGCGAAAGCGCGCCCCAATGCGCCGCCATCGTCAAATACTTTTGAATATTTCTTGAAGATTTCGGTGGCCTTGCTGGCCAAGGGCGAGTCGATGAATATCTTGGCCTCGGGTGCCAATTTGTTTTCCATGATGTAAACAAGATCGGTCACCACTTCCTGCGTGCGTTCAACCGCGAAGGATGGAATGAGCAATGCGCCGCCACGTTGGGCTGCGGCTTTCACTTCATCGGCGAGCAGTTCGCGGCGTTTTTCCTGAGAACGCTCGAAACGATCATGGCCGCCATAGGTTGATTCACAGATCACATAGTCCCAGTTGGTTGGACCTTCTGGATCATGTTCCAGCATTTTATTGTCAGGGCCAATGTCACCGGAGAACAGGATGCGCATTGGCGCTTTTCCAGCCTGTTCAACTTCAACCTCAATTGAGGCCGAGCCCAGCAAATGGCCGGCGTTCCAATAACGCATGCGAATGCCAGCAGCAGGCGAGAACCAGGTTTGATAATCGATGGAAGTGAATTGCTTCAGCGCTTCCATGGCATCAAGCAAGGTGTAGATCGGTTCCACATCGGGCAGGCCGCGCTGAATGTTGCGGCGGTTCAAATTGATGACATCCATTTCCTGGATGTGACCGGAATCTGGCAGCATGATGCCGCAAAGATCAGTCGTGCCCGGCGTTGCATAGATGGTTTTGGAAAAGCCCTGTTTGGTGAGCTTGGCCACAACGCCGGTGTGATCGATATGGGCATGAGTTAAAACCAACGCATCGATCGCTTTGGGATCAAACGGGAAGGCGCGATAGTTCAACTCGCTCATGGTCTTTGAGCCCTGGAACATGCCGCAATCGACCATCACCTTGGCCGTATCCGTTTCGATGATGTAGCAGGACCCTGTAACTGTGCGGGCCGCGCCGTGGAAATGAAGTTTCAGCATGCTTACTCCGTTGGAATTTTGAGGCCCAGTTTCAACAGTGCTTCCCATGCCGCGCGCGGGCTGTCGGCAAAGGTGAAGAGGTCGAGGTCCTTGGGGTTGATCAGGCGTTCTTTGGCGAAATGCTCAAAGTTAATGGCGGTCTTCCAGAATTTTGAATCATAGAGAACCACCGGCAACGGCTTGGTCATTTTGCCAGTTTGCCGCAAGGTTAAAAGCTCGAACAGTTCATCGAGCGTGCCAAAGCCACCGGGGAACACGACGAGAGCCGCGGCGCGCATGGCAAAGTGCATCTTGCGCATGGCGAAATAATGAAACCGGAATGTGAGGTCGGGCGTGGAATAGGGGTTGGGTTCCTGCTCGTTGGGCAGGGTGATGTTGTAGCCGATGGAATGGGCCTCTGCTTCATAGGCACCGCGATTTGCCGCTTCCATGATGCCGGGACCGCCACCCGTGGCGATTACGTTGTGACGCGCGATTTTGTGGTTCAGCTTGGCACCCCCTTCGAGGGAGCAGATGCGGGCAAACTCACGGGCCTGATTATACCAGCCATTGCTATCTTCTTCGCGCATCCGGGCCGAGCCAAACACAACAATGGTTGAATCAATTTTAAGGGCCCGCAAATTGTCTTCGGCCTTCTGGTATTCAAGCTGGAACCTGATGCCACGGGTTGAATCTCCCAGCAGGAAATCCTGATCCATGGCAGGCAGGCGATAGGCCGGATTGGCCATTTGTAAAGTGTTGGACGGACGTTCGGACAAGGCGATTTTCCTCTTGAATATCATCACTTAAACACTGACTATTGCCGCCCACAAGTAAACAAACCGCAACAGGCGGGGAGGCCCCATGTCATTTGCCAAGTCATTTCGCGTTGAAACTGGAAAGCGCGTT
>JBDSTO010000087.1:0-4482 GCA_039928255.1 Aestuariivirga sp.
GTGCCTATGTGCGCGGTGATCACATCTATGATCCGCGCAACCCTGATCGCAAGCTCGACGAAATTGTCAGCGTTTCCGTCATTGCGGAGGATGTGGTGGATGCTGATCGCTACGCAACGGCTGCCTACGCCATGGGCCCAGAGGGCGTTTACTTTCTCGAGAGTTTGCCCGGCATTGAAGCTTATGTCGTCGATGCCAAGGGGATTGCCACGCAGACATCCGGTTTTGAAAGATTTGTATCGTGAAGCAATTCAAGATTTTGGTTGATGGATTTCTGAACCATGTGACGATGTACAGGCTGGTGCTCTATTATGTTGGTGCCTTGTTGCTGGCCGATTTTGCATTGGGCTTTGCAGGACTTGCGCCGAATGACCCGGCGCAATTGGCGGCTTCCACCGTGTTGATTGGTGTTGTGGCTTGGATCAGCAACGTTGCACTGGCAAGGGCGTTTCGCGTTCCTGCAAACTCCGACTCGGTTTACATCACGGCGGGCATTCTTGCTCTCATCATGCCGCCCGTGGCGTCCAGCGATTTTCTGGGACTCGGGGGATTGGCACTGGCTTCCTTTGCTGCAATTGCCTCCAAGTTTGTGTTGGCCATTTTTGGCAAACATGTCTTCAACCCTGTGGCATTGGGTGTGGTCGTCGCTTATTTCGCCTTGGATCAATCAGCCACATGGTGGGTGGGCGGCAATCTCGAACTATTGCCCATCGTTTTGGTCGGTGGGCTTTTGATTTTGCGTAAAGTCCAGCGCTTTGAGATGTTCGGTGCCTATGTGCTGGCCAATCTCGTGGCCACCGCCGCCACGACGTCTCCTGCCATGTATGGTGAAGCGTTGGTTCAGACGTTCCTGCATTCTCCACTTTTGTTTGCAGGTTTTGCCATGTTGACCGAACCATTGACGGCGCCCGCCAAAATCTATCCTAGCCTGGCCTTCGGTGCGATTGTAGGCGCACTTTCTTCGCCCAATGTCCACATCGGCGAATTCTATTTTACGCCCGAGCTTGGATTCCTGATTGGCAATGCTTTTGCATGGGCCGTGTCTCCGAAATTCCGATATCGGCTTACTCTTGATCGCATCGAGAAAAAAGCGCGAGGGGTTTATGACTATGTGTTTCGCAGTAACCGGCCCATTATCTTTGAGCCCGGTCAATATCTCGACTGGACCCTGAATGTTCGCAGCCCCGACAATCGTGGCAACCGCCGCTCGTTCACCATTGCCTCGGCACCTTCGGAATCAGAAGTTCGCCTTGGTGTGAAATTCTATCCGGATCCTTCGTCCTTCAAGCAAGGACTGTTGCATCTGAAACCCGGCCAGACGATTTTTGCTGGCCAACTCTCCGGTGAATTTACCCTGCCCAAAGATGTTGAGCAAAAGCTCGCTTTCATCGCGGGTGGTATTGGTGTCACGCCATTTCGGAGCATGGTGCAAGACTTGATGGATCGTCGAGAGACGCGCGACATTGTGATGTTCTATGGCAACAATAGTGCTGATGAAATTGCATATCGGGAAATATTCGATGCCGCAGGTTCTGCAATCGGCCTCAGAAACGTCTATGTCGTTGCAGAAGCAGGTGCTGCTGCCAAGGGCTTTCATGAAGGCTTCATCGACAAGGCCCTGATCGCACGAATGACGCCAGACTTCAAAGATCGGATGTTCTATCTCTCTGGCCCAAGATCCATGGTTGTGCGGTTTGAAAATGTCTTGGCGGAACTTGGCGTTCCATGGACCCACATAAAGACAGATTTCTTTCCGGGATTTGCCTGAATCCCTTAAATCCTGGGAATTGGGGGCTATCCAGGGCCCTGCCACCGCCAGTGGCCGCTTGGGGGGCGGCCAACTTGCAATCTTTCCTGGTTTCCCCTATGTGGCGCCGTCCGGCGTCGTCCACCCCTGGAGGGAGGCCGGATTCATTTATTGGAGAATAGAATGTCTAAGATCATTAACATCAAGGCTGCAGCTCGCAGCCGGGCCGGTAAGGGGGCCGCTCGCTCTGTTCGTCGTGAGGGACTTGTTCCCGGCGTCGTTTATGGCGACAAGAAGGATCCCCAAATCATTTCATTGATTTACAAGAGCGTTGAACCTCATGTGAATACGGGCCGCTTCCTGTCCACGCTGGTTGACCTCGAAATCGACGGCAACACCATTCGCGCCATTCCGCGCGATGTACAATTTGATCCCGTGAAGGATCGCATCACCCATGTGGACTTCCTGCGCCTCGGCAAGGATGCCCGTATCGCGGTTGATATTCCGGTGCATTTCCGCAACCAGGACGCTTCGCCAGCTTTGAAGGCCGGTGCCGTTCTCAACGTGGTATCGCACTCGGTTTCGCTTTATTGCCCTGCCGACTTCATCCCTGATGAGCTGATTGTCGATCTGACTGGCATTCAGGTGAACCAGTCGATCCATTTGTCCACCATCAAGCTGCCAGACCGTGTGACGTCGGCCTCGCGCGATGACGTGACGCTGTGCGCGGTGACGGCCCAGGCCAAGGAAGAAGTTGTGGCGGAAGCTGCAGCGACTGCCGAAGTTCCGGCCACGGCCCAGAAGGCTCCAGACGCTGCCAAGGCGGGTGCCGCTGCTGCCCCGGCCAAGGGTGCTGCGCCTGCAAAGGGCGCTGCTCCTGCCAAGGGTGCTGCTCCAGCCGCTGCTGCCGCTGCGCCAAAGAAGAAGTAAGTTCTTCGCAATCGAATTTGAAGCGGCGGGCAGAAATGCCCGCCGTTTTTCATTGCTGACATAAACTTGTGCTGCACTCTACCCTTGGCAATTGCCCTAAGGGCGCGATTTGCGCTAAAGGTCCGTTCCCCACAAGCCGTGCTGATTGCCGTTCAATGCCGTGTGGTGACAGCCCCTCGAGGACTCCGAGATAATGACGACGAAGAAACTTGTTGGCCGTTTGGGCCGTTTTGAATTTATTGTTCTGGTTGCGGCTTTAATTGCCATCAATGCGTTTGCCATTGATGTGATGTTGCCGGGCCTGCAGCAGATTGGTGCAGGGTTGGGCGAGCCTGATCCCAATCGCAGGCAGCTGGTCATTCCGGCCTATATGTTAGGCTTTGGCATTTTGCAGATGGTGTTCGGGCCTTTGTCAGATCGCTATGGCCGCCGCCGTCCGCTGTTGGTGGGGCTTGTCATATATTGCATCGCTGCATTGAGCGCCTATGCCGTGACAGATTTCAACAGTCTGGTTCTGCTGCGCTTTGTGCAGGGGGCGGGCGCTGCGGCTTCGGCTGTCATTGCCATGGCCCTGATCCGCGATTTGTTCGTCGGCGATGACATGGCGAAAACCATGTCGCTGGTTTTTATGGTGTTGATGCTGTCTCCGATATTTGCACCCATTCTCGGGCAGTTTCTTCTGGTGGCCCTCGACTGGCGCGGCCTTTTTGCTTTTATGGCGGGGCTTGGGACTCTTGTGACTGTCTGGGTCTGGATGCGGCTTCCTGAAACATTGAAGCCTGAAAACAAGAGGCCGTTTGGCTTGAGGCCGATGATTGAAGGTTTCGGCATTGTGTTTTCCAACCATGTATCGCTGCGTTACATCATGGCGACGGCGCTGCTGTTTGGCGGGTTGTTTGGTTTTCTCACGTCATCCCAGCAAATCTATGTGAGCATCTATCAGGTTGGCCTGTGGTTTCCGGCTTTCTTTGCGGCGGGAGGTGCCGCTGCTGCGGTTGGAGGTTTTGCCAACTCCCAACTCGTGAACAAATATGGCATGCGCCGCATCGCATTTCTCGCGCTCACCGTATTTTGTATTGCAGCGGGCGTGATGGTGACACTGGGTGCCTTGCAGGCTTTGCCGCTGTGGCTGTTCTTTGCTCTTTCAGCCGTGCAGTTTTTCACCTTCAGCATGGTTATGCCGAACTTTGGTGCGCTCGCCCTCGAGCCCTTGGGCGAGGTCGCAGGAACAGCGGCTTCGGCGCAAGGATTCCTGCAAATGGTTTTGGGTGCTGGCATTGGAGCATTCGTCGGGCAGATGTTTGATGGCACGGTGATGCCTTTGGCCATTGCGCAACTCGTTTTGTCGCTTGCGGCCATGGCACTCACCGGGTTTGCAGGGCAGCGGCGTGTGGTGGCAGAGCCTGCGGAATAATCCCCACCGGGCGGTGGATTGTCATGGATGGTGGATTGTCATATAGGCGCGGAGCATAGGCCTTGCTGGCACTAAGGACGTCGATTCATGTTTCTGTTTGTTGGCCTTGGAAATCCGGGCGCTAAGTATGCATCGAACCGTCACAACGTCGGCTTCATGGCCGCTGATGTGATGCACGCGGCCCATGGCTTTGGGCCTTGGCGCAAGAAGTTTCATGGTGATTTATCGGAAGGCAATTTAGGTGGGCAAAAGATTTTTCTGCTCAAGCCGCAGACTTTCATGAATGAATCGGGCCGCAGCGTGGGCGAGGCGGTGCGCTTTCACAACATTCCTTTGCAACATGTGTTTGTGTTTTATGACGAGCTTGATCTTGAGCCCGGCAAGGTTCGCG
>JBDSTO010000088.1:0-5721 GCA_039928255.1 Aestuariivirga sp.
CAGTCTCCGTCACCCGCAGCGCCGTCTTCGGTGACAAATGGAGCAAGGCCTTGATGGCACCAGACGTTCGCTCCCGCGCGCCAAGTTCGAGAACCTGACCCAGCAGAACCAAAACAGTAATGACAGCTGCCGATTCAAAATAGACGGGCACCGATCCATCATGCTGGCGGAACGTGTCGGGAAAAACGTCGGGGGCCACGCAGGCGACGACGCTGTAAATCCACGCAACCCCTGTACCCAAAGCAATCAGCGTAAACATGTTGAAATGGCGCGTGATTATGGATTGCCAACCACGTTCAAAAAACATGGCACCGCCCCACAAGACGACAGGCGTTGCGAGTGCGAGTTCAATCCAATTCGAAATTTGAGGATCGATAAGATGTACGCCCATCACATGGCCACTCATCGCAAGAATGAAAACCGGAACAGTGAGAACAAGGCTCACCCAGAAGCGCCGCGTCATATCAGCAAGCTCGGGGTTGGGGCCTTGCTCCAAAGAAACCATCACAGGCTCCAAAGCCATGCCGCAAATCGGGCAAGCCCCCGGCCCCAGTTGGCGGACCTGCGGATGCATGGGACAGGTATATTCAATATCCTTGGGAAGTGCGGCCTGAGCAGCTTTCACCTTTTCCGGATCGAGATATTTTTCCGGACTGGCTACAAATTTCGTGCGGCACGAGGGCCCGCAAAAATAATAGGAATGCCCAGCGTGTTCAGCATGAAGCGCCTTGGGCGAAATCTCGACCTTCATGCCGCACACCGGATCAAGAGCAAAGGGCTTTGCCTCAGTGTGATCGGCTGAATGAGTATGCGACATGTTCAAGCTCCGTGCGTGCACGTTAGATCATGGGCCCGCCCAACCACAACAAGAGGTGATCTTGTCACAGTTGGACGGCCCACAATACAACTAGGCTAGAAACCTCTTGGCCGCATCCACTTCCACTTGTCGAAGATCATGCCCGCCATCATGCCACACCAACTCAACGCTAGAGCCCTGGCCTCGCAAAAAGCCGGCGAGATTCTGCGTCAACGGTGCGGGGCAAATGGGATCGCGCTTGCCCGCTGTAATCAACACGCGCGTCTTTGGCACACCGACAAAATCAATGGGCTTCCACGGGATCAGAGGATGCATGAGAATGGCATCGCTGAACAATTGTGGATTGGCCATAATCACTGACGCCAGAATATTGGCTCCATTTGAATAACCAAGGCCGATCACGCGGATCGCCTTGCTGCGGGATTTGTGGTCCGCGACGAATTCGGCCAGCGCCTTGGTGCGCAGAGCCAAATCCTCCATGTCATAAACGCCCTCGGCCTTGCGCTTGAAAAACCGCAAGGCACCATGTTCGGACACATCGCCGCGCAGCGAAATCACATGGGCGTCAGGCTTGAGCGATTGAGCCAGATCAAAGAACTGCGTTTCATCGCCGCCTGTCCCGTGAAACGTAAAAAACAGGGGAGCGCCGGCCGGGGCCGGACGCTCAATGGTGTGATAGTTGGTCATGCGACATCCTTCAAAGGCTGCAGGGTTTTCTCCAGCGTCGCCCGCAAATGCTCATGTTGCTCCGGCAATTTCAAGGCCTCGCCCAAGTGCGCCGTGTCTTCGTCATGGTTGAAGCCTGGCTCGTTGGTGGCGATTTCGAACAACACACCACCTGGTGTGCGGAAATAGATCGACCAGAAATAATTGCGATCAATCACCGGCGTCACTTGGTAACCCGTATCAAGAAGCGCTTTGCGAACTTCCAACTGCTTGGCGCGGTTTTCAACCGCAAAAGCCACATGATGGACCGAGCCTGATCCGGCGCGCGCTGCGGCAACGCCGGGCAAGGTTTCAAGATCAATGACATCAGCACCATTGCCGTTGCCAATCGTAAAGCGCCGAATGGCACCAGACTTTTCGGTTTCCTGATAGCCCATATACTTCAACAGCTCCGCCGTGGCCCCGTCATCACGCAGCCGCATCGAGGTTGAATGAAAGCCGCGAACGGCCTCGGCCGAACCAATGTCACCATGCACATAAGGCACGCGTGCATCATGGTCCTGCTCGACAAGAGCGAAACCATCGCCATCAACACCAATGAAATGCAAACGCTTGGCGCCAAAGCTCGTGTCTTCTTCAACACCCGCCACTTTTTCTTTGGCAAAGCGCTGCTTCCAGAAGCCGAGCGAGCCTTTGGGCACGGCAAATACTGTTGTGCCAACTTCACCCGTGCCCGGGCGACCAGCGCCAATATGCGGAAATGGGAAATAGGTCATCACTGAGCCCGGCGTGCCCTGCTCATCGCCATAGTAGAGATGATAAACATCAGGCGCATCGAAGTTCACGGTTTTCTTCACGCGGCGCAGGCCGAGCGTGTGTGTAAAGAACACATTGTTGTTCTGAGCGTCACCAGCAAATGACGTGACGTGATGCAGACCCTTGATTTGATTTAACATCGTAATCTCCTTCGGCCTTGGCCGTTTGTGATGGGCCAGATATAGGTCGGAAAATCCATTGCGATAATCGCAATAAAATGGCATTGTTTATTCTTATAAGTAGAATAATATGAAATCATGTCACTCGGAAAAATAGAGAAAATACAAATCTTTATGGCGGTCGCCGAACATTCTGCTTTCGCTACAGCAGCACGAAAACTCAATTTGTCGCCTTCGGCTGTCACCCGCGTGGTGGCCGAGCTTGAGACCGAACTGGGCGTTCAGCTTTTCGTGCGCACCACGCGGAAGGTGGCGCTCACTGCGGCTGGTGCTCATTTTGCCGAGAAGGCGGGGAAGGCCGTTGCCCAATTGCGGATGGCCGAAGACTTCATCCGCACCGAACAAAACTCCCTCTCGGGCGAGCTTCGCGTCAACGCGCCCTTGTCATTCGGCATGCACTATCTCGCCACTGCCGTCAGCCGCTTCCGTTCGCTTTACACCGATGTTTCTCTGAAGCTCAGCCTCACCGACAGTTTCATCGACATTGTCTCAGCCGACTATGACATGGCCTTGCGCATCTCGGGCGCTCCTAAAGACAAATCCACCATCTGGCGAAAAATCTGCCCGGTGCCACGCGTCCTCGTGGCCTCGCCAAATTATCTGGAGCGGCGTGGCATTCCAACCCAACCCCATCAACTGAGCGATCACAATTGTCTCGGCTACAGCAATCTGGCGAGCGGCCTTGAATGGACTTTCACATCGCCTGCGAAATCCAAACAGACTGTCACGCCTAATTTCTGTTTTGAATGCGACAACGGCGAAGTTCTGGCAAAGCTCGCAGTTCTCGGAGAAGGCATCACCCTCCTCCCCCAATTCATTGTTGATGAACATCTGGCCGCAGGGAAATTGCAAACAATTCTGGTGGACTGGCAAGCACCGGAAATCTGGCTCACCGCCTATTATCCGCCCTATGATGTTTTGCCAGCGAAAGTGAAGGCTTTCACCAGCTTCATCGAAGATTCAATCGGAACAAGCATGAAAGCCATGTGACCGAGCGTGTTGCCATGAGGCAGGGCCGATGCCATGGTGATCACATATTCAAAACAGTATCGGGAAGCCCAATGTCCGTCCTCAAACTCGCCCAACGCATGGAAACCGTGCAACCCAATGCCATTGGCGAATTGCTGAAGTTTGGTGCCGATCCGGGTTTGATTTCTTTTGCGGGTGGCTACCCCGATGGCAGCCTGTTCCCGCTGGCACAGCTCAATGAGGTCTACCAAACAGCCATCCTTCAAAACGGTGCCACGGCTCTTCAATATACGGTGTCCGATGGCGATCCGAAATTGCGGGCGCAACTGGCGGCGCGATCAACCTCCAAAGGCGTCCCCTGCAAAGTCGAGAACATTCTGATCCTGCAGGGCAGCCAGCAGGGCCTTGACCTTGTCGCCAAGATGCTCGTTGATCCCGGTGATATTGTAGTCACCGAAAGCCCGACCTTCCTCGGCGCCATGATTGCCTTCAATCCTTCACAGCCCAAATATGTCGGCATCCCGATGGATGAACACGGCATGAAAACCGATGTGCTGGAGCAAAAGTTGAAACAGGGCCTCAAGCCCAAAATGCTCTACACGATTCCCGATTTCCAAAACCCGTCCGGCGTCTCGATGAGCCTCGAGCGCCGCAAACATTTGATTGCCCTTGCCAACCAATATGACTTCAACATTCTGGAAGACACGGCCTATCGCGAGGTGCGTTTCACCGGCGTTGAACCAACCGCACTGAAAGGTCTCGACACTGAAGATCGCGTCATCATGCTGGGCAGCTTCTCAAAAGTTCTTGCACCCGGCATGAGAATAGGCTGGGCAATTGCCTCTGCGCCGCTCATTGAGAAACTGGGCCTGTTGAAACTTGCCTCAGACACCCAATGCAGCACACTGAACATGGCGGCAGCTTCGCTCTATCTTGAGCGCTTTGATCTTGATGCCCACATCAATACTCTTCGCAAGGCCTACCTTCGTAAGAAAAACCTGATGCTCGACACCATTCGCCAGCACTTCCCGCAAGAAGTCGCCTTCACAGATCCGGAAGGCGGCCTTTTCACCTGGCTCACCTTCCCCAAGGGCTTTGACACAACGCGGTTCATGCGTGAACACGCGCTGGCCAAGGCCAAGGTCGCCTATGTGCCGGGGGCAACCTTCTTCCCTGATGCTGATGAGCCCAACCATGCCCGCGTCAACTATTCCGGCCAAACTGACGAAAACATTGTGAAAGGCATGACGGCGTGGGGCGCGTTGGTGAAACAGGAAATGGCAAAGTTATGATCAATATCCACAAGACAATCAGCTCATCAATCCCAAACGACTTGATTGAACGGTGGCGCAACGTGCCTGCGGCCATCATTGCCGATGTCAGCAAAGGTGCGTGCCAGATTGATCCGCACATCCGCCCGCTCTGCCCGCCCGGCCAACAGCCAAGACTATTCGGCCGCGCTGTTACAGCACTTTGCGCCCCGCCAGATTTCGGCGCAGTGCTGCGCGCCCTCGATCTGGTGAAGAAAGGCGATGTGCTGGTCATCGCTGCGCAAGGCAACAAGCAACATGCCATGATTGGTGAAATCCTTGGCGGTCATTTGAAACGTTTGGGCGCTGCTGGTCTCATCTGCGATGGCGCAATCCGCGATGTGGCAGAACTTGCGAACTGGAAAGAGCTCTCCTGCTACAGCCTGTTCATCACGCCGCGCGGGCCCACGGGTGCAAGCTTGGGCGAGGTAAACGCCACGGTTCAATTTGGTGGACTTCAAATCAGCCCCGGCGATCTGATCATCGGTGATGATGATGGACTGGCGGCTTTAACGCCTACCATGGCCGAGAGTCTGATCGGTGAGGCCGAAGCCAAAATGGCATTGGAAGTTGAATGGCAGAAGAAACTGGCCAGCGGCAAAAACATCGCCGAGACTTTTGGTCTCGGCGTTCCTTGAGTTCTAAGCTGCAGCTTTTGATTTCGGATCAGGCTGGCCTTCACCCGTTTCAATAAAAGGCTTGAGGCTTTCTCTCAAATAATAGTTCCAACCGGCAGAACAATCCTTGAAGCATTGGAAGTCCGGCACAAGTCCTGAATGGGTGACGAGGAGTTCTGTCTTGCTACCTTTTTTCGCGATCTCGAAGATGACTTCAGTACCGTCCCATTCATCACCCTTCTCGACAAAGTTGAGATGGCTCTTTGAAATTTTCCAAACCACTTTTTTGTCGGGAACAAGTTCGGTGATCGTCTGAGTGGACACATGATAAGGATTATGACGATAGA
>JBDSTO010000089.1:0-4077 GCA_039928255.1 Aestuariivirga sp.
CCCGCATCAAAGCAGAAATCTGCGGCGCGTGCGGCACTGGCGATTTCTGATCTTCTTCCCGTCTCGCGTGATTTTGGCTTTGTGGTTGATGACAAGGTGCAAGCGGCTGAACTCCTCAAGGCCGTCAAAGGCGTAGACAAGGTTCTGATCGCGGATGCGCAGGTCTTCGACGTTTACAAGCTCGAAGGTGGCAAGACGTCGCTGGCCGTTGAAGTCACCCTTCAGCCGCGCGAGAAAACTTTCAATGACGCCGAGATTGAGGCATTGTCAGCCAAGATCGTGGCCGCCGCGCAAAAAAGCAGTGGGAGCCACGTTGCGCGCATAGGAGCAGGCCATGACACCAGCAACCGCAACCGCCTTGAAGAAGCTGAAGGCCCATCACAAGGCGCAAAAGCTGGACATGCGCAAAGTCTTTGCGAAAGACGCCAAGCGCTTTGAGAATTTCTCGGCCCGTGCTGATGACCTGCTGCTCGACTATTCAAAATGCAATGTCTCGGCTAAGACCATGCAGTTGCTTTTAGGCTTGGCCAAGGCTGCCAAGGTCGAAGCAGCGCGCGAACACATGATGCGCGGCGATGTCATGAACACCACTGAACATCGCGCCGTGTTGCACACCGCTTTGCGTCGCCCCAAATCAGAAATTGTTTTTGTGAACGGTCAGAATGTCGTCCACGAAGTGCATGATGTGTTGGAATCCATGTCACGCTTTGCCGAGGAAATCCGCAAAAGCAAAATCACCGACGTCGTCAATATCGGCATTGGTGGATCAGACCTTGGCCCCGCCATGGCAACACTGGCACTTGCCCCCTATCACGATGGCCCGCGCCTGCATTTTGTATCGAATGTCGACGGCGCGCATATCGCTGATACGCTCAACCTTCTGAACGCTGAGACGACACTCTTCATCATCGCATCAAAAACCTTCACCACCATTGAAACCATGACCAATGCGAAGACAGCGCGCGGCTGGATTGCCGAGAAGCTGGGCGAGGCTGAAGTGGGCAAGCATTTCGCTGCGATCTCGACGGCGATCGACAAGGTCAAAGCCTTTGGTATTCAGGAAAGTCGTATTTTCGGTTTCTGGGATTGGGTGGGCGGGCGGTATTCGATCTGGTCGGCCATTGGCCTTCCAGTGATGATTGCCGTTGGCCCGCGCAATTTCATGGATTTCCTGGCGGGCGGCCATGCCATGGACCAGCATTTTTCATCAGCACCACTTCATCAGAACCTGCCGGTGCTGATGGGCCTGCTCGGCATCTGGCATCGCAATGTTTTGAATCACCCCAGCCGCGCCATCATTCCTTATGACCAGCATTTGAGCCGTTTTCCCGCCTATCTCCAGCAGCTCGACATGGAGTCAAATGGCAAGCGCGTGAGCAAGGATGGAAAGCCGCTGAAAACCTCGTCTGGCCCCGTCGTCTGGGGCGAACCCGGCACCAACGGCCAGCACGCTTTCTTCCAACTGCTGCATCAGGGCACGGATGTTGTGCCAGTGGAATTTCTGATTGCGGCCGAGGCCCACGAAATCGGTATTCCCGAACATCACATTCTGCTGGTCGCCAATTGCCTCGCTCAAAGCCAAGCCTTGATGAAGGGCCGCACCTTGAAAGAGGCGGAAAGCCAGCTACTGGCCGGTGGCATGTCGAAGAGAGAGTCAGCGGCGCTGGCACCCCATAAGGTCTTCATCGGCAATCGCCCCTCGCTCACGCTGGCCTATAAAAAGCTTGATCCCTTCACGTTGGGACGTCTCATCGCGCTCTATGAACACCGCGTGTTCGTCGAAGGCGTGATCTGGGGGATCAATTCTTTCGACCAATGGGGTGTGGAACTGGGCAAGGAACTGGCCACTGGTTTGCAGCCCGCTGTCGAGGGCAAGGCCGGAACCGAGGGGCTGGATAGCTCGACGGTGGGCTTGCTCGCCCATTTGAAGGCCTTGCGCTAACGTCCTCGCCTGCTTGCGGGAGAGGAGGGGACCCGATGCGAAGCATTGGGGAGTTGAGGGGCCACAGGCACCTAATCTTGTCCCTCATCTATCCCAATTTGCCTATGGCAAATCGGGCCCCTTTCTTCTCCCGTTGAAGAAACGGGAGAAGACGCCGCGCTTGACCTCAAGCCCCGGCACTGCCAAACAGCCGCCAAATGACCGACATCAATCATATAAGAAATTTCTCCATTATCGCCCATATTGACCACGGCAAATCGACCTTGGCTGACCGGTTGATCCAGCTCACGGGCGCAGTCTCGGACCGCGAAATGCAAGACCAGATTCTGGACTCGATGGATCTCGAGCGTGAACGCGGCATTACCATCAAGGCCAACACGGTCCGCCTCGATTACAAGGCCAAGAACGGCGAAAACTATGTGTTGAATTTGATCGACACGCCGGGTCACGTCGACTTTGCCTATGAAGTCTCGCGCTCGCTTGCGGCCTGTGAGGGCTCGCTGCTGGTGGTTGATGCTTCACAGGGTGTGGAAGCGCAAACCCTGGCCAACGTCTATCAGGCCATCAACAACAACCATGAGATCATTCCGGTTCTGAACAAGGTTGATCTTCCCGCCGCCGAGCCTGAGCGCATCAAGCAGCAGATCGAAGATGTGATCGGCATTGATGCGTCCCAAGCTGTGATGATTTCGGCGAAAACCGGCCTTGGCGTTCCCGATGTTTTGGAAGCCATTGTTCATCGGCTTCCGGCACCCAAGGGCGATATCAACAAGCCGTTGAAGGCGCTGCTGGTTGACTCATGGTATGACTCTTATCTCGGCGTTGTGGTTTTGCTGCGCATCATCGATGGTGAAGTCAAAAAAGGCATGCGCGTGAAGATGATGGGCACCGGTGGTTCCTATCAGATTGAGCGTGTGGGCGTGTCCCGCCCGAAGAAGGAAATCGTGGCGAGCCTGGGCCCGGGCGAAATTGGCTTCTTCACCGCCGCGATCAAGGAAGTGGCTGATACGCGCGTCGGCGATACCATCACCGATGAAAAGAACCCGGCTGCTGAGGCGCTGCCCGACTTTAAAGAAGCGCAATCCGTGGTCTTTGCCGGCTTCTTCCCCGTCGATGCTTCGGAGTTTGAAGACCTGCGTGAAGCCATGGGCCGTCTGCGTTTGAATGATGCGAGCTTCTCGTTTGAAATGGAAACCTCCGCCGCTCTGGGCTTTGGTTTTCGTTGCGGTTTTCTCGGTCTGCTGCATCTTGAAATCACGCGTGAACGCATTGAGCGCGAATTTAACGTGGATATTATCACCACAGCACCTTCGGTGATTTACAAAATCAACATGCGCGATGGCACGCATATCAATATGCACAACCCCGCTGACATGCCGGACGTGTCGCTGATTTTGTCCATGGAAGAGCCATGGATTGAAGCAACCATCTTAGTGCCGGATGAATATTTGGGTTCGATCTTGAAGCTCTGCGAGGACCGTCGTGGCCGCCAGAAGCAGCTGACCTATGCGGGCAGCCGCGCCATGGTGGTCTATGATCTGCCCTTGAATGAAGTCGTATTTGATTTCTATGACCGCCTCAAATCAGTGTCCAAGGGCTATGCGTCTTTCGATTATAAGATGACCGAATATGCGGCTGCCGATCTGGTCAAACTTTCCATTCTGGTCAATGAAGAACCAGTCGATGCCTTGTCGATGGTGGTTCACCGGACGAGGGCCGAGCAGCGCGGGCGCGTGATGTGCGAAAAGCTGAAAGACTTGATTCCGCGCCACATGTTCAAGATCCCCATTCAAGCCTCAATTGGCGGCAAGGTGGTGGCGCGTGAGACCTTGTCGGCGATGCGCAAAGACGTGACCGCCAAATGTTATGGCGGCGACATTTCAAGAAAGCGCAAGCTTCTCGACAAGCAGAAGGAAGGCAAGAAAAAGATGCGCCAGTTCGGCAAGGTCGACATCCCGCAGGAAGCGTTTATTTCAGCGCTGAAGATGGACGAGAATTAGAGTCTGATCTCATCCATTTCTCATCATGCCCGCATTTGATGCGGGCGTCCTTTTTCCGACACCGAGGAAGATGGCCGTGCCACGAACGGCCATGATGAGAACAAGGGGCAGTCGAGATTGTCGCGGAAGGCAATT
>JBDSTO010000090.1:0-4724 GCA_039928255.1 Aestuariivirga sp.
ATGGGCGAGGCCACGTGTATTCCCCCTCGACCATCAACTACCGCGCCAACATCGACGCGATGAAGCGCTGTGGTGTGACCGACATCTTCTCGCTGTCGGCAGTCGGTTCTCTGCGTGAAGAGCTGCCGCCTGGTCTTTTTGTGTTGCCTGACCAATTCATCGACAAAACCGTAAAGCGGGAGAACTCGTTTTTTGGCACCGGCCTTGTGGCCCATGTTCCCTTCGGCGAACCGGTGGCGCCGCTCCTCGCGGACGAGGCGGGGAAGGCTTTGACCGAAGAGGGCATTGGCCATCACCGCGGCGGCACATTGGTGGTGATGGAAGGGCCGCAGTTTTCATCGCGGGCTGAATCACAATTGCATCGTTCGTGGGGTGCGAGTCTCATCGGCATGACGGCAATGCCCGAGGCCAAGCTCGCCCGTGAAGCTGAAATTTCCTATTGCAATGTCTCCATGGTGACCGATTTTGACAGTTGGCATCCGCACCATGAAGCGGTCGATGTGGCGCAAGTCATGGCCGTGATGCGAAAGAATGTGGATGCTGCGCAGCGATTTGTCTTGCGGCTTGCGAAAAATATGCCCCATGAGCACCAGGCCTGCCCAATTGGTTCCGACCGTGCACTGGAATTTGCGTTGATGACTGATCCGGCAAAACGCGACAAGGCCTTGCTTGCAAAACTTGATGCCGTGGCGGGCCGTGTCCTCGGTTGATTATTTGTCGGCGGCCACACGCCTGATGAATGGCGTTGTCAGCATGTGGGCTTCATCGTCGGCATCAAAGGCATCGTTTTCGGCTTTGCAGGTTGAAAAGAAGCTCTTTGAAAACTTGCTATAGGCTGTTTTCAAGGCCGCGCAGTTGCCGGGCGGTGTTTGCGAGGCTTGCTTTGAAAGCCTCTCTGCACAAGCCGTCCAGATCGACCGATGATGCTCTTCATGGGTTTTCAGCCTTGTGGCAAAGGATGTCCAAGTCTGCCTCATCTCGGGGGAGACTGTGTTCAGATTGACATGGCGCGGCAAGTCTATCCGGAATGTCAATTTGGCCGTGAAGCGTTGCATGTTGCATTGAGGAGTTTTCACGAATGTTGGGCTTTGTGAAAGCTTGATACTTGTGCTGGCCATGGCTGTCGGGTCGCCAATTGCGGGCCCGTGTTTCAGAATGTTGATATAGATTTGGCGGGCGGTTTTGCCGGTCACCGGAAAATAATTATAGTTGGTGGTGATTTGAACGTCTGCTGCAGCGGGCACTGCGATGCAGATGAGCCACAAGATGCCAAGCGCTGCACGCAAATTTGCCATGAGTTGATTTCCTGTTGAAATAAACATAACTGGAACCATGAATTACGTTCCGCCGCAAGACCGCCAGACCGGTAAGGTGAAGTTTTTTGACAAGGATAGGGGATTTGGTTTCATTTCTCCCAATGACGGGGGGCGGGATGTTTTTGTTCATGTGTCTTCGGTGCAGCGCTCTGGCCTGCCTCATCTGGAAGAGGGAATGGTGATTTCTTTTGCAGTTGAAAGTGATGCGCGCGGACGCGGGCCCCAAGCCATTAATTTGCAGTTGCTATAGATCATGAAGCGCGCACTCATTCTGCAGCATATGGACCATGATCATCCGGGCCGCTTTCTCGACTGGTTTGCCGAGGATGGAATTATGCCGGAATTTGTGCGGCTGTTTGAGGGGCAGACCATTCCCTCTCTCCAGCCCTATGACTTGATGTTTGTTTTGGGCGGTGCGCAGGATACCTGGCAGGAAGATAGATATCCTTGGCTCGGTGACGAAAAGGCCGCCATACGCGAATGGGTGTGGGACAGGGCCAAGCCCTATCTTGGCGTATGCCTCGGCCATCAGCTTTTAGCGACAGCTCTGGGCGGCGAAGTGGCCCTGGCGGATGCACCGGAAATCGGCGTCTTTCAAGTTTCCAAGACCGAGGCCGGGTTCGGCCACAAGTTCTTTGAGGGTGTGGCGGACACGCAGCCTGTCATGCAATGGCATCATGCGGAAGTGAAGCGCGCGCCACAGGGTGCGGAAGTTTTGGCGTCATCACCGCTTGCTGGCGTGCAGGCATTGGCAATTGGCGAGCATGCCTTGTCCACGCAGTTTCACTGCGAGTTCAGTCCGCAGACAGTTGCGGGATGGTCATCACTTCCAAGCTATGTCGCCAATCTTGAAAAGGAACATGGGGCAGGGGCCTACGAGCGGCTGAAAGTCGAGAGCTATCCTTTGATGCCCACTATGAAAGCCCAGACCCACGTCATGTGGGAAAATTTCAAGAAAGCATCCGGGCTTAAAACTTGAGGAAGAAGACTTCCGATTCCGACTCTTCGGAATCGAGCCAAAAGAAATTCAATTTCGGGAATTCAGCAGCGAGAATTTCGGCACCAGTCCCAATTTCACAAATCAGGCCGCCGCCTTTGTTGAGGTGCTTTGGTGCCTCCCGAATGATCTCGCGCACCAAATCAAATCCATCCACGCCGCCCAAATGGGCCATCACAGGTTCAAATGCATATTCTGGCGGGAAGGCATCAACCTCGGGCTTGGCGACATAAGGCGGATTAGAAATGATCAGATCAAATTTTTGTTTGCCCAAGGGTGCAAACAGGCTTCCCTGGTGAAGTGTGATGCGGCTTTCAAGATTGTGATCTTTTACATTGATGGCAGCAACGTCGAGAGCGTCTTTCGAAAGATCGCTGGCGTGGATTTCGGCGTCGCCAAAATAATTCGCCGCCAGAATGGCGAGACAGCCCGAGCCCGTGCAAAGATCCAAAATCGAATGAATATTCGCTGGATCAAGATCAAGTGCCTGATTTTCAAACAGGCCGCTGGCCAGCAATTCTCCGATGTAAGAGCGCGGAATGATGACGCGCTCATCGACATAAAATGGCACGCCCTGCATATAGGTTTTATGCAAAAGATAGGCTGCGGGTTTGCGCGTGGTGATGCGGGCCTCAATCAACTTGGCCAATTCCTGGCGTTCCGGTTCCAGCAATTTGGCATCAAGCCACGGATTGATGTCATTGACTGGCAATTTCAATGATTCAAGGATGATGAACGCTGCTTCATCCAGAGCGGTTGTGGCGCCATGGCCGTGGGCAAGCTTGGCTTTGCCAAAGCTCGAAACGGCGTAGCGCAGGAAATCCCTGATGGTCAGCAATGCGGAAATATCAGCCATTCCTGTCCCTTAGCTTGGGCTGGCTTCTTGTGCAAATGGGCCAGAATGACTATCTCGACTGCATCATGGCAAAGCTCAAAGTCGTTATCGTTCCTGTCACACCGTTCCAGCAGAATTGTTCCATCATTTATGATGATGAGACCAAGATTGGTGCTGTTGTTGACCCGGGCTGGGATCTTGACCGCATCATGGATGCGGTGAAGCAGACGGGCGTCAAGGTTGAGAAGATCCTCATCACCCATGGCCATATTGATCATGCAGGTGGTGCTGCGGAACTTGCCGAAAAACTTGGTGTTAAAGTTGAAGGACCGCATCTTGCGGACAAGTCCATCCTGGATGCTCTTCCCTCGCGTGGTGAGGCTTACGGCATGAAGGGTGCGCGCGTGTTGGTGCCCGACCGTTGGCTCAAAGAAGGCGATGAGGTGACAGTTGGGGCGTTGAAGTTTTCAATTATTGAGGCACCCGGCCATTCACCAGGTTCCGTCGTGTTCTTCAATGCGGAGAACCAGTTTGCGCTAATGGGCGATGTATTGTTTCAAAACTCGGTGGGGCGGACGGATTTGCCCGGCGGCAGCCACGAGACATTGATCAAGAACATCAAGACAAAGATTTTGCCGCTGGGTGATGATGTCATGTTTTTGCCGGGCCACGGGGGCGCCAGCCGCATTGGAATAGAGCGGCTGAACAACCCCTTTTTGCAGGACTAATAATCAGGCCGAGCGCTTGGTCACAAAACCCCAGATCGCCAAGACGATGCACGCGCCGACAATCGAGGCGATGAAGCCAGCGCCTTGCTCGGGTCCATACCAGCCAATGGCCTGACCCAGGAAGGTTGCAACAAAGGCACCGACGATACCGAGAATGGCTGTCAGGATGAATCCTTTTGGCTCATTGGAACCGGGAAATATGAACTTGGCAATGACGCCCACAATGATGCCGATAATAATCGTCCAGATGATACCCATTTTAATCTCCTTGTTTTGCCCCCGTATGGGCTGCCTGCGAGTGTAACACTGGGGCGGCGACTGCCACAACAGCTTCGTCTTGAAATTGCCAGGAATTGGGCCATATGCTTCAATGCCATTTCATTGAAAGGATATTCAGATGAGCAAGTTGCCGAATTTGACCGCGCTTTTGGGCCTTGTTGCCATCGCTGGTTATCAGAATCGTGACAAGATCTCGAGTTTTGTACAAGGGCTGACAGGCCATGGTGCTGCTGTGCCATCTGCCGCAGGCGAAGTTACGCCGAGTGCGGTTACGGGTGGCCTGACCGAGCTGGTAACCAAGCTCACGCAGGGCGGCCTTGGTGCGGCGGCTACGAGCTGGGTTGGCACGGGTCCCAACCATTCCGTTTCAACCACGCAACTGGAACAGGCCCTGGGCCCGGATATCCTGAATTCAATTGCGGCCAAGACGGGCATTCCTGCGGATCAGTTGTTGAAGCAACTCTCGGCAATCTTGCCACAGGTTGTTGACCACCTGACGCCAGCTGGAAAACTTCCCGGTCAATCATAGATTTTGACGAAGGGCGGGAATTTCCCGCCCTTTTTATTTG
>JBDSTO010000091.1:0-9033 GCA_039928255.1 Aestuariivirga sp.
AATGTGGGCTCAGCTCCCGCGTGCAGCTTTTGCCAGCGCCGGTGAAGCCTGATGAGGTGAACAAGGATTTGGCCAAGCTTTCAGCCATCGGCAAGGTTCCTGTGCTCGAAACCGATCATGGCCACCCCATCTATGACAGCCGCGTCATCATGGAATATTTCGCCCATGTTGCGGGCAACAAACAGCTTTTGCCCGATGATGGCGTGAAGCGTTTCCGCGTTCTCACCCTGCTGGCCTTGTCGCAAGGCATGGCCGACGCATCAGTGGCCCTGCGCTATGAAGCGGCAACCCGGCCCGAGGCTTCGCGTTGGCCCGCATTCATGGAACGCACCAAACAACGCCTCGCCGATTGCCTCGACATGCTTGAGAGCGATTGGCACGCCGATTTGCAGGATGTGACATTGGGTTCAATCGCCACGGCAGCAGCGCTGGGCTATATTGAAGTTCGTGATATTGTGCCGAATTGGCGCAAGGACCACGCAAATTTAAGCCAGTTTGCCGATCGTTTTGCAAAACGCGAAAGCATGATGAACACAACGCCAAAAGTATGAGTGATTTTACAGCTATCATATCGGGTGCCGGCCCTGCAGGACTGACCGCTGCAATCCTTTTGGCGCAAGAACATGTGTCTTGCGCCATTGTAGCGCCAGACTTAAGCATTGATGACAACCGCACGGTTGCATTGATGCAGCCCGCGATGCGTCTTCTGAAATTCATCGGCATTTGGCCGGGTGAGTTGCAGGCCCATTGCGCGCCACTGCAACATCTTCACATGATTGATGACACCGGAAATCTGGTGCAGGCACCAAACATTGAATTTTCCGCCAGCGAAATGGGCCATGATGCCTTTGGCTGGAACGTTCCCATCGCCAATCTCGTACCGGCCCTTCGCGCCCGCGCTGAAGAGCTTGGCGTTGAATTTATTGATGGCCGTTCGCAATCGATGTTTGATGATGGCTCATCCGTCACGTTGACGCTGGACGATGGCCGCACGTTCAAAACCAAAGTCATCCTTGCCGCCGATGGTGTGAATTCGCCGCTGCGCAAAGCCCTTGGCATTTCCATGACCGAGTGGAAGTTCGACCAGTGCGCCATGGCGACGAGCTTCAGCCACACGCTGCCGCACAACTATACATCGGTGGAATGGCATAAAGCGGGCGGCCCCTTCGCCACCGTCCCCCTGCCCGGCCTGAAATCCAGCCTCGTGTGGATGGACAGACCACAGCGCATCGCCGAATTGATGGCGCTGCCAGATGCTGAACTCGCAACCGAAATCCAGATTGAGACCCATGGCAAATTGGGCCGAATTTTTGATATGGGCCAGCGCAAATCCTTCCCCATGTCGGGTCGCCGCGCCACGCGGCTTGCCAAAAGCCGCTGCCTGCTTCTCGCCGAAGCCGCCCACGTCCTGCCGCCCGTTGGGGCGCAAGGCCTGAACCTTTCGTTGCGTGATGCAGCATTCGCCGCCGATGTCATCATCGGTGAAAAAGATCCGGGCAGTGAAAGCGTCATGCAGGCCTATGAAAAAGCACGGGAGTTTGACATTGCCGCGCGCCAGCAAACGGTGAGCCTGATGAACCATACGTTGCTGGCCGATTCCGCCCCACTCAATCTCGCGCGTGTCGCGGGCCTCACCCTGGTTAATTATGTGCCACCGCTCAGGGCGCAAGCGATGCGCGAGGGCTTGAGCCCGAGTTCGGGCCTCCCCTTTGCCATGCGCGGCTGATCCGTTGAGACGCTTGCGAAACGGCGGCGTTCTTGGCATTGATGGAGCATGAGTTCCTTGCCCGAAGCCAAATTCCGCCTTGGCCAGATTGTCCGCCACCGCCTCTTCTCGTTTCGCGGCGTGATTTTTGACGTCGATCCGGTGTTCAGCAATACCGAGGAATGGTGGAACTCCATACCAGCCGACGTGCGCCCCAAGAAGGACCAGCCCTTTTATCATCTCCTCGCCGAGAATGATGAGTCAGAATATGTGGCTTACGTGTCGGAACAAAACCTCCAGCCCGATGAAACCCCCGAACCCGTCCGCCACCCGCAAGTCCGCGACTATTTCACGGGGTTTGATGCCAAGGCCAAGCGCTACACGCTGAGGGGCGGCAGAGCCCATTAAGGCGGGATATTGGCTTTCAACATATCAAAAATAACTCATCAATCTTGAGAAGGCAGGTTAAATCCACTTTCACCGCTTTCAGAGTGATGCCAGTCTTAATCAGGTTTAACGAAACGCGAACTCGAGGAAACAGCACGCGCTGCGGCCCTGTCCAGATCGCGCGTTTCATTTCTGTGCTATGCTCTTTGCAATTGGCGAAAGGCAACTAGTGAACCGCAGCGCTGCCACCAATTTCGTTGAGCACGTCGAGCATATCATTTGGAATGTCCAAAGTGGATGCAGCCAAATTTTCACGCAAATGAACGACAGAAGACGTTCCAGGGATGAGCATGATGTTGGGTGCACGCTTCAACAGCCAGGCCAACGCCACTTGCTTTGGCGTGGCACGAAGCTTTTGAGCGACCTCTGAAAGTGCTGTAGACTGCACTGGGTTGAAACCGCCCAACGGGAAATAGGGGACAAAAGCCGTCTCATGATGAGCAAGATCATCAATCAAAGCATCATCGCCACGATGTGCGATGTTGTAGAGATTTTGCACACAGACGATTGGAACAATTTTACGCGCATCGTTCACTTGTTTAGCCGTCACGTGGCTCAAACCCACATGGCGAATGAGGCCTTGTTGGCGGAGTTCAGCTAAAGCCGTAAGTGGCTCCTCCAACGAGCCTTCGGCGGGGTGGTGCGGGTCTATCATGCTTCGGAAGTTTACAACGTCAATCACATCAAGGCCCAGATTGCGCAGATTGTCGTGAACCGCTCGGGTAAGTTCTGGACTTGAGAATGTTGGGTTCCATGATGCGTCGCTCCCACGGCGTGCGCCGATTTTGGTAGCGATCAACAAATCTTCAGCATAGGGGTGTAAGGCCTCGCGAATGATCTGATTGGTGATGTGCGGGCCGTAGTAATCACTTGTATCGATATGATTGACGCCGCTGGCCACAGCCTCGCGCAACACTGCAATGGCTTCGCCTCGATCTTTGGGTGGCCCGAAAACCCCCTTCCCCGCCAATTGCATCGCGCCGTAACCAATACGGTTCACTTGGCGATCGCCGAGGAAAAAAGTTGAGGAATGCGTGTTAGTGGGCATAGTCATATTCTCCAAATCGTTTGAGCGAGTTCAGCAGTTGTTCAACTGACGGAAACTCGTTATGTAGAATATATGAAGCATTCTTCAGTTTTGGAATTCGCATATGACCGATAGCGCCGCTATGGCATTTAAGCCGAGGAAAACACCCGTTCAGACGAGGTCCACTGCCACCGTGGAGGCAATTCACGAGGCGACCATTCAGGTTCTGCTCAACCAAGGTGCCAAACATTTGACAACGACAAGGGTTGCGGAGCGAGCCGGGGTTTCGGTGGGAACTCTGTACCAGTATTTTCCAAATAAGCAGTCGCTCTTGTTTGCAGTCCTTGAAGCCAAACTCAACAACGTATCCGAAGCTGTCGAGGCGGCCTGCGCATTGTCCAAGGGCAAACCATTGGCCACTATTGTAAAAAACGTAGTTGAAGCTTTTGTTGATGCCAAAATGAAACGCACCGATGTGTCTAGTGCACTTTACCGGATCGCTGCGGATATTGGCGGCCCAGAACTGGCAAGACGACTGAACCAACGCTCACAAAAGGCGTTTGAAACAGCTTTGATGACGGCCACAGATGCAACTTGGCGCAAAGACCAATTTGCAATTCAGATGTTGCACGCGGCAATGGCAGGCACAACACGATCTGTACTTGAGGCCGGAGCAACGCCGAAGTTGGCCAGGGAATTACGACACCATCTCGTGCTGCTGTGCCAATCTTATTTGGTGGCGGTCCTTGATCAGCATCACGAGGTGTTCAGGTCCAACATTTGATGGATTGGGCTTAGAATGAATCCCGTTTGATTTGGTGCCACTTCACCTCATTCAAATTCCTTATGCCCGCTCCATTAACCCCACAAACCGCTTGAACAAATAATGGCTGTCCTGCGGCCCCGGCGAGGCTTCCGGGTGATGCTGCACGGAAAACACCGGCCTGCCCTCAAGCGCCAGACCGCAGTTTGAACCATCAAACAGGCTCACATGGGTTTCCACAACACCCGCAGGCAGGCTGTCGCGGTCCACGGCAAAGCCGTGGTTCATGCTTACGATTTCAACCTTGTTGGTGGTGAAATCCTTCACGGGATGATTGGCACCATGATGGCCTTGGTGCATCTTCATGGTCTTGCCGCCCAAAGCCAAAGCCAGCATCTGGTGTCCGAGGCAAATGCCGAAGAGTGGCTTGCCACTCGCAACCAGCTTCTTGATCTCCGGCACTGCATACTCACCCGTCGCCGCCGGATCGCCGGGGCCATTCGACAGGAATATGCCATCGGGCTTCATAGCCAGAATGTCCTCGGCTTTCGCGTCCGCGGGAACGACGGTTACCGAACATCCAGCCGAAACGAGGCAGCGCAGAATGTTGCGCTTCAGACCATAATCAACTGCCACAACCTTGAACTTGCCAGCGCCGCGCTCATAGCCCTTTTCCCAGTCCCAAAGCTTCTCGTCCCAATCCATGCGCTGGGTAAGGGAGACATCCTTGGCGAGATCAAGCCCTTCAAGCCCGCTCCAGGCTTTCGCCATGGCATGCAATTTCTTGATGTCGAATTTGCCCGAGGCCTTATGCGCGATCACGCCATTGGGCATGCCCTTCTCGCGGATAAGATTGGTCAGTTCGCGGGTGTCCACGCCGGAAAGCCCGATGATGCCGCGGGCTTTGAGCCACTTGTCAAAACCTTTGCTCGAGCGATAGTTGGCAGGCGCAGTAATAGGCGCTTTGACGATGCAGCCCTTAACCGCAGCCGTGGCCGCAAGATTGGTGGTTTCAATGTCATCATCATTGGTGCCCACATTGCCGATGTGCGGGAAGGTGAATGTCACGATCTGGCCCGCGTAGGATGGATCGGTTAGAATTTCCTGATAACCCGTCATCGCGGTGTTGAAACACACTTCCGCCACCGCTTCGCCTTCAGCACCAAAGCCTTGGCCCTCAATCACCGTGCCATCGGCCAGAACCAGAACCGCCGTCACGCGGGGCTGTTCCCAATCGCTAAAATGCGGGCGTGCGGGTTTCTTGGCCTTGGGGGGCGTCTTCAACGACATATTGAGTCTCCGGAATTTGCATGGGAATAGGGCCAAGCACCCCAAGGGTCAAGGTTGAGCTTGAGGGCAAACTCCCCTATTCAGGCCTTTTCCCAAGGAGATGACCCATGAGCCTGCGCGAGCAACTGAACGCCGACTTGAAAGACGCCATGAAATCGGGCGACAAGCGCAAAGTGGCCACGCTGCGCCTGGTGAATTCCGCCATTAAAGACAAAGACATCAACAGCCGAACCGAAGGCCATGAGTCCACGCTGACAGCTGAACCTGGCATCATTGATCTCCTCGTCAAAATGGTGAAACAGCGCCAGGACTCGGTTGAAGCCTTTGATAAGGGCGGCAGACCTGAACTTGCAGCGGCTGAGCGCGAAGAAATAGCCATCATCCAGTCATATTTACCAAAGCAAATGAGCGAAGATGAAGCCCGTGCCGCCGTTCAGGCAATTGTCAGCCAGATCGGCGCAACGGGAATCAAGGACATGGGCAAGGTGATGGCAGAATTGAAAGCCCGCCACTCCGGGCAAATGGACATGGCCAAGGCTGGCGGAATTGTGAAAACAATTTTAGGCTGAGGCCGACGGAAAGCGGGGTGCTCTCCGTCTTGGTAACGTCGAGGCAAAATTCAACCCCTTACAACCAAGGTCTGTGCCGAACCGAAACATCGGGGCCAGGGACCAAAGGAGAGACAAATGTTCAAGAAGTTTACAATGGTTGCAGTCGCAGTCGCGTCACTTGCTACAGCGTCATTCACCATGACCAGCGCTGCTGAAGCCCATCCCCACCATTGGAAGCGTTGGCATCATCACCATCGTCATTGTGTGACGAAGAAGGTGTGGCGCCATCACCACTGGGTCTACAAGAAAGTGTGCTGGATGTAATAATCCATAGTGCCCGCTGGCCAAGGCCAGCGGGCTTTTTATTTGTTGCACCTGAAAGGAACTGACATGTTCAAGAAGTTCGCAATCGCTGCTCTCGCTCTGGTCTCGGTGACAACAGCCACCCTGGCTCTATCGAGTGCTGCACAAGCCGATGACCAGTGGGATTGGCGTCATCGCCATCATCATTTCTCGGGCGGCAATAATTGGCAATTCCACAACGGAAATAACTGGCATCCAACGGGCGGCCAGAACTTTCACCATCGGCGGTATTGGGGAGGTCCCTACTACGGCGGATTCTACGGTGGTGGTGTACCCTTCCTGTTCGGCGCACCAGGATTCTATTATGGTGGCCCGGACTATGGATATAACTATACCTATGACGACGGAGGCTATTGGCCTCACCGTCATTGCAGTTTCCATAAGGTTCGCAGGCATCACCACTGGGTAACAAAGCGCGTTTGCCATACATATTGATTGAAATAACTTCAGCGAGGGTTGGCCAACGTCAACCCTCGCTAAACTAGATTGCGGCTTGCTCATCTGGGCCCTGCCCGCTGGACTGGATAACCTGTTTCGGATATTTTGTTTTTCGAATTATATGCTGGGCAATACAGAGGAATGGCAATGAAACTCTTGACCGTGGTGGCCGCAACCCTTGCTATGACGGCTCACGCATATGCCTGGGATGGCGTTAACGTCGATACCGGGACCTCAATCAGCATTGAAGAAGGTTCTGAGCTCAGCGAAGGCAACACGCTTGATGCCATTGATGATGAATCAGGCGATCAGTTTCAAATTGTAATCAACACTGTATCACAAATTGATGGCGGCACCGAGATTGAAGTAACCAACACATCCAACAACCAGAATGAAATCTATGATTTCCAGGATCCGGGTGACGACGAAGCTCCCCAGTGAGCCCGCGTGATCCCTAATTGAGTGGCACAGTAACCGTTATTTGTCCGGCAATCGCCGAATAATTGCCAGACCCAATACCGTCATAGACACCAGAAGCGCCCAGCAATATTCCCGATGGCATCCTGATGTTGAGCCCCGCCTTCACGCGGCCGCGCAAGCCCGCAGGCCCCGTGGCATCGCCGTCAAGGCTGCCCAACCCATCGACGTTGGTTGAAGCAAAATTCCAGATGAGTTCAGTGGCGAGGCTCGGTTCGATCCACAAATCACTATCCGTCAAAAAGCCATAGCTCAGTTCTGGCGAAAGTTTGATCTGGCCCAGATTTGTTTTCAGACCGGGAATGTTCACACCGAAATGATCAACGTAGCCATCAGATTTGTCTTCGAAATAACTGAAGCTGGCCGTAGGCGCAAAAGCCAAACCATCGCCCCACCGCCATTTGCCCGACAGCGAAGATGACACCAGCCAGCGGCTCGATCCGAAGTTGTCAGCACCACTGCCATCAAGGTTGATGGTGTTGGACGATTTGCCCCAACCCGCCCTGCCCTGCCAGAACACATTCTCACCAATCCGCGCCGTAACGTATGGCCCGGTCATCCAACCCTTGCCCTCAACCGCAGCGGTCGATTGGGCCATGGCATCAAACTGCCCATAGAAGCCTACGAGGAAACTGGGGTTGAAAACATAATCCGCCCCTACAGTCGCCATCCCGAATGTGCCGCTGCGCGTTCCCGAATAGCTCGAATAAACACCCTCCATCCACATGTCGAAAGGCATAAAATAGTCAGGCGCACGGCCAGTGCCAAAGCCCAGCGATGCCATGTCATTGTGGTCGCGTTGCTGCTGCCACGCCATCATTTGGGCAAGACTGGTCTTGAACGACGCCTGGCTGCTGCCCGAATTGAAATTGGCCTGCATGTCCATCGGGCCGGAGAAATTGAAATGGCCGAAATTGCCGCTTTCACCTGATGAACGCAGATAGTTATAGAGAAATGACTGAAAGCCCAGCAGGCCTTGCTGGCCAACATTTGTCGAACCAACCTCAGTTCCTGAAGAAACGCCAAGCCGCGACGCGGTGATTGACGCCCCCGATGGACCACTGCCCAGGCGCGTTGTGTTGAGCAACAAATCACCTTTCTCCAGCGGCAGGAGATCACCCTTGTCTGAAAGCAAGAGATCACCCTTCCCGCTTGCAGCCAAATTGGAGGACGTATCCAACCCGCCTTTTGCTGCTTGTGCCGCGTTCAACCGGTCAATCTGGCGGTCCATGCCGGGCAGATTGGTGACAATGAGGTTGGCACGATCTGAAAGGAAGCTTCCGATCGCCGTGGCACTTGGCCCGGCCTTGTCCACCGCTGTTACGATCAATGTGTCTGAAGCAGGCTCCACGCTCACTTCACCCGAGTTATAAACCGCGCGTAGGTTATGCGGGCCGGGTGCCAGACTGACCGTGCAGGACGCCTTGTTGTTTACCAAAGTCACATTCGCACACAACACAACATCGCCGTCATAGAAGGTGACGCCCGTGTTGACCGTCGCAAGCTGCAACAGATCGACCATCGGGGACACTGTGCCAAACAATGTAAGAGAGCCGAGGCTGCTGTGATCGGTCATCGGCGCATAATTGAACGTCAATGTAACGGGGCCCGTTGGCACAATGTCTGTGGCACCGCCCGCCACGGTCAAACTGCCCTTGCCTGAACCACTTTGCGGTTTGACTGTGACGTTCACGGTGTCTGATACGCTGTCTTTGCCGTCCGTCACCGTCAACTTGAACGTCAGAACCAGATTGTCGCTGCCGGGTTGAAGATGAGGTGCGTGATAGCTGACACCAAGAAGGCTTGCCCCGGTCAACTGGCCCGCAGGCTCGCCCACAAGTTCCCATTGATAGGTCAGCGGATCATTGTCGCCATCAGAAGCAGTTGCCAGAAATTGGATCGTCTCGTCTGAATAGATTGTCTTGTCTTCTCCAGCATTGACAACGGGCTTTGTGTTGATGTTCTCGCGCGG
>JBDSTO010000092.1:0-8244 GCA_039928255.1 Aestuariivirga sp.
GGGGCAGCGCGTCGTCCTCGCCGCCGCAGCAAACCCCAATGGCGAAGTTCTGAATTCTTTTGATAAGGCAGGCTTTGCAAGCACCGGCATGCCCGCAATCGCAGCGCCACTACGCATGGCAGCGACCGTAAACAACCTTCCCAAATTTGATGCCGCCGCCGCTGGCATCGGCTTGATCAATATTGACCTTGCATCCGAAAGTGGGGTGGCACGACAAATTCCCTTGCTGTGGACTGACGGTCAATCGTTTCGACCGAGCCTCATTTTGGAAGCCTTGCGACTGGCACAGAACGCCTCCACCTATGTTGTCAACGGTTCCAACGGTGTGGAAGATGCCATCACGTCAATCAGGATTGGGGATTTTGACATTCCTGTCTCCGAACAAGGTCAACTCGCTGTCTATTACAGCCACAACACCCCCGATCTTTATATTTCGGCAGCCGATGTGCTTGATGAGAAAAAACTCGCAGATCTGGCACCGAGAATAGCGGGCCACATCGTCTTGATCGGAACATCAGCGACAGGCCTTCTCGATACCCGAACGTCATCACTGGGCGAGGCGGTACCCGGCGTATCAGTTCACGCGCAGGCCTTGCAGCAAATCATGTCAGGTCAATTCCTCACGCGCCCGGAATGGGCCGCAGGAGCAGAACTTGCGACAATTATCCTCGCAGGCTTGACCTTCGGATTGGGTGCTGCATTTCTTCGCCCCTGGCAAACCTTGCTCGCACTTCTATTGGCTATTGTGGTGATGGCATCGGCCAGCCTCTATTCCTTTCGGACGATGGGAATTCTGCTCGACGCAACATTCCCCATCACCACTTTCCTTGGAACATTCCTTGCCGGAACAGCCCTTCGGCTTTTTGTCACCGACCGTGAAGGCCGACAGCTTCGCCACGCCTTTGGCCATTACGTGGCCCCCGGCGTCTTGGCCGAGATTGAGAAGAACCCGGGCATGTTGAAACTCGGTGGGGAAATTCGCGACGTGACAGTGATGTTTGTCGACATCGTCAATTTCACGCCGATGTCACAGAAGTTGAAACCGGAAGAACTCGTTCATCTCATCAATGATATCCTGTCGGCATGCAGCACGGCCATTCTCAATCATCAAGGCACTATCGACAAATTCATAGGCGACGCGGTTATGGCTTTTTGGAACGCGCCCATCGATCAAGCTGATCACCAAACCATGGCTTGTCGCTCGGCACTGGAAATTCAGCAGGGTATCGCCGCGATGAATGCTGATCCGCAGATTCAGGCCAAACTAAACCAAGCAGGGTTGCCGCCTGTCGCTGTGAGGGTCGGTCTTGCATCGGGAGAAGCGTGCGTTGGCAATATGGGTTCGGCCACGCGCTTTGATTATTCAGTGATCGGCGAGACTGTGAATACGGCAGCGCGAACAGAATCCGCCTGCAAGGAACTTGGCTGCAACATAGCGCTCGCAGGCGAACCCACCACCATGACAGCAACTTTGGCTCTAAAAGACATGGGGCATTTACAATTGAAAGGGTTGGCAACACCAACCCGCATTTGGGCCGTAACGGGCTAGGCTTAGCCCGTGGCCTTGTCACCAATGGGTGGCGTGAAATGCAGGCCCATATCCCAAGGCAAATAAATCCAGGTATCCTGGGAAACCTCGGTCACAAAGGTGTCAACCAGTGGCCGACCCTGTGGTTTGGCATAGACGGTCGCAAAATGGGCTTTGGGCAACATTTCCCGCACCACGCGGGCGGTGGCTCCGGTATCCACAAGGTCATCAACGATCAAAACCCCCTTGCCTTTGTCAGCCCCAATAACCTCAGAGGACACACGCTTCAAAAGGGAAATTTCGCCTTGTTTATCATAGTCATAAGAAGCAACGCAGACAGTTTCGACCACTCTTATGCCCAATTCGCGGGCAACAACAGCGGCAGGCACAAGCCCCCCTCGCGTAATGGCAACCACAGCGGTGAATGGCCCCGCAGACGATAAACGCCAGGCCAAAGCGCGCGCGTCACGGTGGAATTGATCCCATGAAACCGGGAAGCTCTTTTGCCACTTTTCGTCCATCGCACACCTCTAATTAACCAAGGTTTCCTATGCCAATTCAAGCGGCAATTCGCAATGGGGAGATTCTGGCAACATTTGATTCATCCTTTTTTGCCAAATTGAAACTTGCTACAACTGAACTCGCGGGACGCAAGAACATGATAGAAGCCATGATGGCTGCATTTGAATTGGCGAACGTTGAAATGCTCGTCATTTCAATGCCAGAAGCAGTGGTCAAGGAATGTTCCACAGCCTTGTTGCGCAAGTGGAACTGCCAGCGCAGCGATGTTGTCGGTAAGCCCCTTTTGAAGTTTGGTACCGGAACGCTGTCGGCCCGTCATTTGCCACGTGATGATATCACCTCAAGCCCCGCCCAAATTGAAGTCACGTTTGCACCGCCCTTGGGCAGCCAGGTCAAATCCACGTTCCGTAACCAGCCATGGTCGGAAGATTCTGAACAAGACATGCTGCTGGTGGGTCAAGCCTCCAGTGCCGAACAATCCGCAACGGCAGTGAGCAACGAAAAACGTTTGAGTCTCGCCTTGCGCTCGGGTGGATACGCGCTGTGGGACTATAATTTTGAAACCGGGGATTCCTATAATTCGCCAGAACTTATTGAAATCATCGGACCTGATGACCACGGGCGGCTCGATTTTCATTCCTTCAATGAACGTGTTCACCCTGAAGATCGTGACAAAACCCTCGAAGAGAAGATCAAGCACGCGCCCTTCGGAACGGACGTCTTCCAGACCCGCTATCGTGTCCAGGTGAAGTCTGGCCAGTACGCGTGGATTGAATCGGTCGCTGGGTTGATCCGAGATCCCGGAACCGGGAAGCCGTCGAAATGCGTGGGCCTATGCCGCAACGTTGATGACCAGATGATGATGCTGGAGCGTTTGAAAAGCTCTGAAATCATGCTCAAGCGCACCCAGTCAGTCTCTCACATCGGCAGTTTTAAACTTCGCGTCGAAAGCGGGGTCTCACGCCTCACTGCGGAAATGGCTGCCCTCATCGGATTAGGCGACGCCATGGTCCACCCCACGCTTGATACCTTCATCAAGATGATGGAGCCCGGCGACAAGGAAAAATTTAATGAGGCCATTGAGCTTGCCAAACTCGGCAAGCAGGTCAAGAACGTAGAAGTCGCCGCCAAATTGAAAAGTGGTCAGATCGAATTCTTCCAGATCAACCTCGAACCGGAAACCAATTCTGCAGGCGAAATAGAAAACATTTTTGGTGCCTGCCAGTGTGTAACCGAAAGGAAGGCGCTGGAAGGTAAATTCCATCAGGCTCAGAAAATGGAAGCGGTGGGCCAACTGACCGGCGGCATCGCACATGACTTCAACAACCTCCTGATGGTTGTCATGGGCAATCTGCAGCTTGTCGAACAACTGGTCGCTGGCGATGAACGCGCCACCAAGCGTATCCGGGCTGCGATTGAAGCAGCTGACAAAGGCTCCGATCTCACGCGCCGCATGCTCGCCTTCTCGCGCCAGCAGACATTGCAAAACGCCGAGCTCAAGGTGAATGACCTTCTGCAGTCCATCCAGGACATGCTGAAACAAGCGCTCTCGGCCACTGTCGAACTCAGTTTCATCGGCACTGCCGATTTATGGGATATCAAGGCCGATCGTACCATGTTGGAAACAGCGGTGCTAAATCTTGTTATCAATGCCCGTGATGCCATGGCCCCCCACGGCGGCAAACTCATTATTGAGACTGCGAACCGGACGCTCGATGATACCTATTGCAAGGCCCATGAAGATCTGATCCCGGGCGACTATGTTGAAATCGCCGTGACCGATACGGGTACAGGAATCTCTCCTGAAAATATTGAAAAGGTGTTTCAGCCCTTCTTCACAACCAAAGCGCCGGAAGCGGGTTCAGGCCTCGGTCTGTCGATGATTTATGGCTTCGTCAAACAATCGGGCGGCCATGTAAAGATCTATTCCGAAGTGGGTCACGGCACTGCAGTGAAGCTCTATTTGCCCCGCATGAAGGGTCGCGTTCTGCCCGTCCCTCCGCCACATCCGATCGAATTGCAGAAACACATTGAGCAGCAAATGGCAACAATGCCCGCCCCAACTCCACGGGATCGGAAGTCGAAGGTGCTTGTTGTTGAAGACAACAGCTCAGTGCGGGAAGTTGCAGCGGCGATGATTGAAGAAATGGGTTTTGAAGTCATCACAGCAGTCAACGGGCCCGATGGTCTTGCGAAGATTCAAGCCCTGCCCGACATCGACCTGGTTCTATCAGATGTGATCATGGCAGGCGGCATGAATGGCCCTGAACTGGCCACCCGCGCCATCAAATTCAGGCCCGATCTGAAGATCCTGTTCATGTCTGGCTATGCACCGGGCTCCGTGCGCCAGATGCAGGATTTGCCGGATTCCATCGAACTCGTGAATAAGCCATTCACGCGCAACGATCTGACCGAAAAAGTGCAAAAGGCTTTGAACGCCAGTATCGCCGCCTAAACCCGTTTCGAGCCGCGCGCGCGACCTTGCGCCACCAACTCGCCTGCATGTTTCTCAACCGCATCCGCCGCCTCGTCCAACGCCTTCAAATCGCGTGACCGCAACACAAGATTGGTGCCAAAGCCCTGGCCTGATTCAAACGGGTATGAGCCGATGGCTACCTGGGGAAACCGTTGTTGAATGTCACTCAGGCCTTTGGCCACCTCCCCCTCACCACCCTGGAATTCAATGGCACGGCTTTCAACCTTTGGACCGCTGGTCAAACTGGGCGCAATGGTCTCCAGCATGGCCTGCATCACCTTGGGCACACCCGCCATTACAAACACATTCTCCATTCTGAATCCCGGCGCCACCGAGACGCTATTCTCGATCAGGCTGGCACCGTGAGGAATGCGCGCCATGCGCATGCGCGCCTCGTTGGCTTCCCGCCCCATTTTCGTGAAATAATCTGCCAGCGTTTTTGAAGCCTCAGGATGATGGGAAATGCCAACGGCAAATGCCGCCGCCATGGCATCCGCAGTGATATCATCATGGGTGGGACCAATACCCCCGGTTGAGAACACGTAAGTGTAACGCGCGCGCAAAGCATTGACGGCCGCCACGATATCAGCCTCAACATCCGAAACGATCCGGGCCTCTTTCAGGTCAATGCCCAAAGCTGTCAAATAATCCGCAATAAAACCAATGTTCTTGTCCTTGGTTCGGCCTGAAAGAACCTCATCTCCAATAACCAAAATTGCAGCCGTGCTTATCGTCATGTCCTTGCCTTCTGTCATTTTGCAACCATATAGCTCTTGCTCCCGTGCTTCACGAAATGCTTTAATGCAAAACATGTCCACACGCACTGAAACTTCCCCCAGAATCAAAATCCATGGGCCTGACGCCTTTGCTGCCATGCGCAAAGCTGGTCGCCTGGTTGCACAGGCGCTGGATGAGGTGACGCCCCTGATCAAGGAAGGCACGACGACTGAATTTATTGATCAGTTTTTCATGGATTTTGCCCAGCGTTACGACGCCCTGCCAGCAACCTTGAATTATCGCGGCTATCGCAAGGGCTCCTGCATTTCGGTCAACCATGTGGTCTGCCATGGCATCCCCAATGATAAGCCGCTGCGCAGCGGCGACATTTTGAATGTGGATCTCACACTGATCGTTGATGGCTGGTATGGCGACACCAGTCGCATGTATGCAGTGGGTGAAATCAGCCGTAGTGCTGAACGCCTCATCGAGGTGACATATGAGTCCATGATGCGGGGCATCGCAGCCGTGAAGCCCGGCAATCATTTGGGCGATATTGGCCATGCAATCCAGTCTTACGCCGAAGGCGAACGCTGTTCCGTGGTGCGGGATTTCTGCGGTCATG
Source organism: Aestuariivirga sp. (assembly GCA_039928255.1). Lineage (GTDB taxonomy): Bacteria > Pseudomonadota > Alphaproteobacteria > Rhizobiales > Aestuariivirgaceae > Aestuariivirga. Next base: position 5,869 of record JBDSTO010000092.1, read on the forward strand.
GCCTAGGCCAAGTTTTCCACGATCACCCAAATATTTTGCATTATGGCAAGGCTGGCACGGGCGCTGAACTTCGCCCCGGCATGATCTTCACCATTGAACCCATGATCAATCTCGGTAAACCCCACGTCAAAATTTTGGCCGATGGATGGACTGCCGTCACGAGAGACCGTTCGCTTTCGGCGCAATTTGAACATTCGCTCGCGGTGACGGAAGACGGCTACGAGATTTTTACGCGCTCGCCAGCAGGATTGGACAAACCTCCTTACAAGGTCTGAACCATGAGCAAGGGCCTTGAAGACGCCAGTAATTTCCCCGGCTATGTGGGCCACCGGGAACGTTTGCGTGATCGCTTCACCACCGCCGGTCCTGATGCGCTTCCTGACTATGAACTGCTTGAAATGGTGCTCTTCCGGGCCATCAAGCGTGGAGATACAAAACCGCTGGCCAAAGCTCTGATTGCGCGCTTTGGCAGTTTTGCAGAAGTGATCAGCGCAGCCCCCGCTAGGCTGATGGAAGTGAAAGGCTGCGGCCCTGCCGTGGCCACTGAATTGAAACTGATACAAGCCGCCGCCGTGCGCCTCGCCCGTGGTGCGGTCATCAACCGCCCTGCTCTCACGTCTTGGAACTCCATCATCGAATATTGTCGAACGGCCATGGCCTTCGATGAGATCGAAAGCTTCCGACTCTTGTTTATGGACAAGAAAAACCAGCTCATCGCCGATGAAGTGCAACAGACGGGAAGTGTGGACCACACGCCTGTTTACGCCCGCGAGGTCATCAAGCGTGCGCTGGAACTTTCAGCGACCGCAATCATCATGGTACATAACCATCCGTCGGGTGATCCAACCCCTTCAATGGCCGACATAGATATGACCAAGCGCATTATCGCGGCTGGCGACAAGTTGGGCATTCTGGTGCAAGATCACATCATCATCGCCCGCAAGGGCCATGTGAGTTTCAGAAACCTGCAATTGATTTGATGTGCGCCAGTGCTTCCGGCGTGTCGGCATCAAGGGCCACAGCCTCATCCCCAACTTCGATCCCAATCACGCGCTCGCGATATCTATCAATCAATTCACGCGCACCCCGGTCACCCCGAAGTGCAGCCAGTTCCGGGAAATACCTCGAACCCCATAAAACGGGATTGCCAAATTTCCCTTCGTAGGTAGGAACTACAAGATCACGGCCCTGTGCAAAATCATAAGTCTCAATCATCTTGTCCAAGATTTGCGGCGAAACCAGCGGCATGTCACCCAGGCAAACCAACACCCCATCAAAATCCTTTGCCACAGCAACACCCTCACGAACCGAAGAGGCAAGACCTGATGCAAATTCCGAATTGTAGGCAAACTCGACTTCTTCACTCTGCAAGGCAGCCTTGACCTCATCTGATTGATGACCAGTCACCACAAAGACCTTGTTCACCTGCGAGGCCAAGATATTCTGCACGGTTCGCATAATAAGCGGTCTCCCGCCCATGTCGGCGAGAAGTTTGTTGGACCCCATGCGGCTCGACGTGCCAGCCGCCAGAACCAGGGCCGCGATTTTCACGAAAGTCCCAGCCGCAACGCCTTGGTCATTTCAGCCAGAATGGAGAGTGCAATCTCTGGCCCACCAACAGCACCGATAGGAAGACCAATGGGGCCGCGAATGCGCGCCAGTTCCGTTTCCGAAAACCCAATCGCCGCCAATCTCGCCATACGTGACGCCTGAGTTTTTCGCGAACCCAGAGCACCGATATAAAAAGCGGATGATTTCAGCGCCAGGTCCAAAGCCTTGTCATCAATGGCCGACACGTGGGTGAGTGCAATGACAGCCGTGCGTGCATCAACGCCAATCTTCGGCATGATGTCTTCTGGCCATTCCGCGTGCAACTCAACGTCGGGAAAACGCAACTCGGTAGCAAAAGCCCCGCGCGGGTCGACTACGCACACATCATGCCCAAACCCCCGCGCCATCGCGATCACATGCTGTGCAATCAAAACTGCACCCACAATGATAAGCCGCAAAGGTGGATTATGAATGGAAACAAAGTGCTGGCCTTGGGCGGTCTCTACCATGCCAGAGCGGTCAAAACGAAATCCCGCGATGAGCGCTTCAGCCAAAGGATCAGTGCTGGCGTCAGCGGCGTTCACCAAGCGTTGAGAACCGTTCGCAACGTCCGTCACAACGGCGATGCCCTGGCGCAATTTCCGCGCTGCCAAAACTGCTTCAAGCGTTTCGCGCTTCACTGCAGCATCTCGACATAGATGCGAATGCGGCCCCCGCAGGCAAGTCCGGCTTGCCATGCCGTTTCATCAGTCACGCCGAAGTCGAGCATCTTGGGAGCGCCCGAAGAAATCACGTCAGTGGCTTCAGTAATCACGCTGGCTTCAA
>JBDSTO010000093.1:0-20360 GCA_039928255.1 Aestuariivirga sp.
GATGCATGGCATTGAACATGCCTTTGGCATTATTGGCTCTGCCTTCATGCCGATTTCGGACCTGTTTCCCAAGGCTGGCATTCATTTCTGGGATTGTGCCCATGAAGGCTCGGGCGGGATGATGGCCGATGGCTACACGCGTGTGACCGGCAAGATGTCGATGATGATTGCGCAGAACGGCCCCGGCATCACCAACTTCGTAACCCCTGTCAAAACCGCCTATTGGAACCACACGCCGCTTCTACTGGTCACGCCGCAAGCTGCCAACAAGACAATTGGCCAGGGTGGCTTCCAGGAAGTTGAACAGATGGCTCTCTTCAAGGACATGGTTTGTTATCAGGAGGAAGTGCGCGACCCTTCTCGTGTCGCGGAGGTTCTCAACCGGGTCATCATGAATGCCAAGCGCCATTCGGCGCCCGCGCAGATCAACATGCCGCGTGATTACTTCACGCAAGTGGTCGATATTGAAATTCCGGCGGTGGTTGAGTTTGAACGGCCTGCTGGCGGTGAAGATGCAATTGCCGAGGCGGCGCGTCTTTTGTCAGCGGCGAAATTTCCAGTCATCCTCAATGGTGCAGGTGTAATTCTGGGTGATGCCATTGGCGCCTCCAAAGCTCTCGCTGAGCGCCTCGATGCGCCGGTGTGCGTGGGCTATCAGCACAATGACGCGTTCCCGGGTTCGCATACTCTGTTTGCGGGTCCTCTGGGCTACAATGGCTCGAAGGCCGCGATGGAACTCATTCAGAAGGCTGATGTTGTGCTGTGCCTTGGCACGAGGCTCAATCCGTTTTCAACGCTCCCCGGCTATGGCCTCGATTATTGGCCCAAGGAAGCCAAGATCATCCAGGTTGACATCAATCCCAACCGCATTGGCCTCACCAAGAAACTGGCGGTGGGCATTGTGGGTGATGCGAAGAAAGTTGCCACAAGCATATTGGCGAAGTTGGCACCATCGGCAGGTGATGCAGGACGGCAGGCGCGCAAGGACTTGATCGCCACGACCAAATCGCGTTGGGCCCAGCAGCTCTCGTCGATGGACCATGAGAATGATGATCCGGGCACCACATGGAATGAACGTGCCCGCAAGGCGAAGCCAGACTGGATGTCGCCCCGCATGGCCTGGCGCGCCATTCAGGCGGCTTTGCCAAAGGATGTCATCACCTCATCCGACATCGGCAACAATTGCGCCATTGGCAATGCTTATCCGACATTTGAATCGGGTCGAAAGTATCTGGCTCCTGGCTTGTTCGGCCCCTGCGGCTATGGGTTGCCCTCGATCATCGGTGCCAAGATTGGTTGTCCCAATGTCCCCGTTGTGGGCTTTGCTGGTGATGGTGCCTTTGGCATTGCCGTCACGGAGCTTACCGCCATTGGCCGCAAGGAATGGCCGGCCATCACCATGGTTGTCTTCCGCAACTATCAGTGGGGTGCTGAAAAGCGCAATTCAACGCTGTGGTATGATGATAATTTTGTCGGCACCGAGCTTGACAACAATGTGACCTATGCCGGTATCGCGAAGGCCTGCGGGCTTCAAGGCATTGTGGCGCGCACCATGGAAGAATTGACGGCCGCGCTTAGTAAGGCTGTTGAAGACCAGATGAAGCACGGCAAGACCACGCTGATTGAAGCCTTGATCAATCAGGAATTGGGAGAACCCTTCCGCCGCGATGCGATGAAGAAGCCCGTGGCTGTGGCCGGGATTTCAAAAGCTGACATGCGACCGCAAAAAGGCGCTTGACTTAGAGTGCACTCGAAGTTCTATCCATTTTAGCGTCAAGAATGGATAGGACAGATGAAGATCGGTGAACTGGCACGACGGAGCGGCTTCTCGGCGCATACTTTGCGCTATTATGAGAAGATCGGTCTTTTGCCACCCGCTGATCGTACATCTGGCCAGCGTGACTACGGCGCAGAGATTCTGGTTTGGCTGGAATTCATTGGGCGGCTGAGGTCTACGGCCATGCCGCTTTCTGAAATGATTGCTTATGCCAAACTGCGTGCGCGGGGTGATGCCACTATTTTGGCGCGACGCGAATTGCTCGTACTTCACCGTGCTCGTGTGCGGGCGCATGCGGCGCTGCTGGAAGACAACCTTTCTGCTCTGGACAAGAAAATCGCCGGTTATGCGGCAAGCCAGAGAAAGGGCCAGAAACATGCAGTCAGAAAATGAATCACGCTATCAACGCGGGCTAAAACAGCTTGCGGCGGTGGATGGTCGCGGCGGCGAAGACGTGGTGAAGGCCGTGGCCGCCATTTCACCCGATTTTGCCCGCTACGTGGTGGAATTTCCCTTTGGAGATGTCTATGCCCGGGGCGGCCTTGATCTCAAACAGCGCGAGATAGCCGCCATTGCGGCCCTCACTGCGATGGGTCATGCGCTGCCACAGCTCAAGGTGCATGTGGCGGCTGGACTTCATGTCGGGTTGACGCGAGAAGAGATCCTGGAGGTCGTTATCCAGATGGCAGTTTATGCGGGCTTTCCCCCTGCGCTCAACGCACTCTTTGCGGCTCATGAGGTTTTTTTGGCAGAGGCAGTCAACGTCGAACAGTAGGTGCCGGACAGTGGAACAGCAGGCGGGGCAGAGCGTAACCTTCACGTATTTCCGGGGAGGCCTGCCATGTTGAAATATGCCGTTGCCTTGCTTTTACTGTTACCCTCGGTGGCTCATGCTGATGCAATTGACGGCTCATGGTGCGGTGAGCATGGCGGGCACATTTCAATTGATGGCCCGACACTGGTGATTGTTGGCAAGAGCCCCATTGTGGGGCATTATCGCCGCCACGACTTTTCCTATGTAGTCCCCGCGGGAGAGGCAGATGCAGGCAAGTTAGTCTACATGCAGCTTCTTGATGAAGAGGACATGCAGTCCTTTGTGATGGAGGATGGCAAGCCGGGTGCCCAAGAAAATTGGAAACGCTGTGCAGTGACAAGCTGATAAATTTGCACCCAAATAAAAAGGCCGGATATAGATCCAGCCTTTTGAATTTAATGTGTGATGGTCGTATGCGGCTTCTTCAGCTGATTCGTCTTCCGTCTTTTCGCTGACAGAAGTACCGCGTTTGGCGCTAAGCTCCAAATTTTATTGGGATTCATCGATGTAAACGCCCCGTGGGATGATGACATAAGATTTTGCTTTTTACACTTTTTTGTAAAACTAAATATGGCGGGGCAGTGACACCTGTTCTAGATTACAGTTCCTTAACACAAGGGAATGGGCGACATTGGCGGACGCATATGCTTTTCTGAAAGAGTGTAAACTCGATACCACGCTTTACTTGAGATATCATGCCCAGCAAAGTCCCAAGCGCTTGGCAATCGTGGCTCCACAGAACAGCATAAATTATGCGTTTCTTGTTCAGTTGGTTGATAACATAGCTCTGAGGTTGTACGCGTCCGGCGTTAACCAGAGTTCTAGGGTTGAGCTTGCACTCGACAATAAGCCGGCAACCCTTGTCTTAGCTTTAGCGCTTCAAAGGCTCGGTTGCGCATGTTTTATCCCGTTCGCTGCAAGCTTATCGGGCGCAGTGGCTTGCGAGTTTTACCTTGATGACCGAGTGGTGGAGGGACGCAACGGTAAACCACTCATAGTGACTGCAGATTGGTTCGCACTGTCCTTCAGCACCAATGACGAGCCACCAGAATTTGAAGGGTTTTCATCGTTACATTCCTTGGCCGTTATCACTACATCTACAGGAACTACCGGTAAGCCCAAGATTATTGGCTCGACACTTGAAAAGCTGCACAATTCGGTAATTTCTGGATTGCAGCAAACAGGTCAAGTGGCAGGAAAAGCACCATGTCTTGTTGCGGCAAGTTACGGGTCGCTATGGGCCTTTCGCCAGATGCTGACTATTCTTTGGTCAGGAGGAACTTTGGTCTTGGGTCAAGTTCATCCCTCTTCTGCCGCTGCGCTAAAAACGAACCGCGTGCGGCATCTGGCAACTCCCGTTGGCCGTCTTGCTGACTGGCTGACAATTGCGCGAAGAAATTCGAGGCTCTTCGACGGGCTTGAGGCAATCACCACAGCAGGTGCAATGTTAACGCCTGCCATGGAACGCGAAGTTAAGACGTTCATGTGCCGACAGATATATACCAATTACGGGACCACCGAAACGGGCCTCATCGCGTCCGGCAATTCTTTTCAGCGCAGTAAACATGCCAATTGTGTGGGAAGCATTGTGCATGGTGTAAAGGTTCAGATTGTGGATGAATTGGAACAGGTTCTACCAAACGATCAAACAGGTCGCGTGAGAATTTGGGTGGGACGATCCCACGATACGATTGGCGGAACAATGGTGAAAGAGGGATGGTTTTATCCTGGGGACTTAGGCGTTATGAAAGAAGATGAATTGTTGTGCATTGAGGGTAGAGTTGATGATTTAGTAAATTTTGGTGGTCGAAAATTCCGTCTTGATAGTTTGGATGATCAGTTGGTTGGGTGCAAAGGTATTATCGATCATGCAGTCTTTGCAGTACCCGATAGGCTGGGTGTGACGCGATTATATTGTGCCGTGTGTCCCGGCGAAGGGTTTGATCCTGAAATCCTTAAATCCCATCTTAGGGATGCTCCACCATTCACAAAAATATTTGAAGTTAGCCAGCTGCCGCGGAGCACCGATGGCAAGATCAAGCGGCGGGAATTGTCAGCATTAGTAAATAACAAAGGCTAAATTCAGATGTCGACTTGTTTTTTAATTTCAACTGCTACTGAATAAGCCGGGACAGTTATAGCGGTGGCACCGCCATCAATGATCAATTCCGTTCCGGTGATATGGCGAGCCAATGGACTTGCCAAAAAACAGACTGTAGAGGCGACATCCCAGACCGTGGCACTCACGCCGCGCGGCACCTGATGGCCGCGGGCCGCCATGATGTGATCTAGTTTTTCAGCGCCCCATTGGGCAGCGATGCGGTTGCGAATGGCGGGCGTATCCACAGCGCCTGGTAAAACCACATTCGAGCGAATGTTCTGTTGGGCAAATTCCAGCGCAATGCATTTTGAAAGATGGATCATGGCGGCCTTGGCCACGCTGTAGGCCAGGAAATTGCTGCCTGGATATCGAAGTCCAAATATACTGCCAACATGGACAATGCTGGCGCCTGGGCTTTCTTGCATCAGGGGAACGACCGCCTGTGAACATGTGAAGGCCGAGGTCAAATTTCTATCAATACCGACCTTCCATTCGTCATGGCTGGTGTCGAGCAGACCGCCGGGACTTCCCTGTCCAACGGAATTCACCAAAATTTCGATTGGCCCCAGCTGGTCGTGGGTCTCGCGGAATTGGCTACGCACTTTGGCTTGATCGGTGGCATCACCCTCGATTGCCAGTGCGGTTCCGCCTTCTGCTGTGATCATGTCGACGGTAACTTGGGCCGCAGCCATGGACTTATCGAAGGCCGCAACTCTGGCACCTTGGCGAGCAAGCTGGAGGGCTATGGCCCGGCCAATTCCTACCGACACGCCTTCAGCACCTGCGCCAGTGACGATCGCCGTTTTGCCTTTGAGCAGGACACCGCGCCATATTTCGGGGGAATTTATTGTCGTCACAGCGAGCGTCCATACATGGTTCTGCCCTTATGATGCTGTTGCAGCGCGCAGCAAAGGTTCCGATCAGCCAGGACCGTAAGTTGATGTCCCGGCTGGTCGGACGTGTTTCTTATGCGGCTTCTTCAGCGGAATCGTCTTCTGCTTTTTCAGTCACGGCAGCACCACGCTTGGCGTTGCGGGCCAGATATTCTTCAAGCTCGCGGATGCACTGGTCTTCATCAACCTTGCGCACGGCGGCAAGTTCACGTGCAAAGCGGGCGAGCGCCTGTTCAAACAACTGGCGTTCGGAATAGCTCTGCTCGGGCTGGCGGTCGGACCGGTAAAGATCGCGGACGACTTCAGCCACCGAGATCAGGTCGCCGGAATTGATCTTTGCATCATATTCCTGGGCGCGGCGGCTCCACATGGTGCGCTTGATACGGGCGCGGCCACGGATGACCTTCATGGCCTGTTCGATCAAACCACGATCGGCCAGATGACGCATGCCCTTCTGTTCGGCACGGTTGGTTGGAACCTTGAGGCGGAGCTTTTCCTTCTCGAAATCGACGATGTAAAGCTCAAGCTTGGCACCGGCAATTTCTTGCTCTTCAACATTGGTGATCTTGCCAACGCCGTGGGCTGGATAAACCACGAGTTCGCCAATTTTGAAAATGATCTTCTTGGCAACTGGTGTTGCAGGCATGACTGGCTTTGCAGCAGCAACAGGGGCCGCGGGCTTGGCCGCAGCAACGGGTGCCTTGGCAGCTACGGGCTTGGCAACCGCTGGCTTTGCGGCCATTGGCTTGGTCACTGGCTTTGCAGCCGTCGTTTTAGCGACAACTGGCTTTACCGCTGGTTTTGATGAGCTCTTGGCCGTTGACTTGGCTGAAGGCTTGGCTTTGGCCTTGACCGCAACCTTGGCCTTGGCTTTCACGGGGGCTGCTTTTTTGATTTTGCGCGTTGGCATGTTCTGTTTTCGCCTTTTTCTTAAAGTTGGCCGTGTGTTGTCATTTTTTGCCTACATTCAGACAATAAAAATCCGAGCCAATTGCCCGGTTCACCCACACAGCATGTTCCCGCTACATTTGAGTACCCTAGCACAAATTTAAGGAAATTTAAAGGCGCGTTTGTCCGTACACGGCGCAATTCACGGCTGCCATGCGGATTTCCACAGCTTATGGTTAAGAGAGGTTAATCACCCTCGCCAGGATTTGGAGAGAAATAGGCGTCAAACTTGCCGGTTTTGCCGTCAAATTCCTTGGCATCAGGCGGCGCATCGCGCTTTACGGTGATATTGGGCCACTTTGGGGCATATTCCGTGTTGATCTTAAGCCAGGTATCAAGGCCGGGTTCCGTATCAGGCTTGATGGCGTCGGCTGGGCATTCGGGCTCGCACACACCGCAGTCGATGCATTCATCTGGGTGGATGACCAGCATGTTTTCGCCTTCATAGAAGCAATCCACCGGGCAGACTTCCACGCAGTCCATGTATTTGCACTTGATGCAGTTTTCGGTGACAATGTAGGTCATGGCGGTCCTGAAATTCTGTCCGTTTAATGAGGCTGGCGGGTGTTAGCACAGGGGCAATAACTTATGCATCCATATTTTCGTCATGGGCATCTGGCCGATTTTGAGGGGCGAGATCCTTGTAAAGAAGGCGGGCTTCGGAGGCTGGACCGCGCCTTTTGGCCTCCCCCAGAACCTCGACGACAAGCACAGTGGCATTGAGGGCAATCGTCAATACGTCGCTGGGTTTTACTGGATGCGCGGGCTTTCGCGTTGGGATGCGATTGATGCGAATATGACCGCTCTCCACCAGTTCGGCCGCCTGTGAACGATGCTTCACGAAGCGGGCACAGACCAGCCATGTATCAATGCGTTGGGGCAGTTACTTCTCCGTCATGGCCGCTTTGAGGGCGCTCAAAACCGCGAAGGGCGAATTGGGGTCCATGGGCTTTTCGCGCTTGGGCGGGCGTTCGGGGATTTTTTGGCGGTCATTTTCCTTTGCTCGGTCATCGCGGCGATGCTCGCCGTTCTTCTTGCCGTGGCGCGGCTTGTGGCGCTGCTCTGCGGCACCCTCGGCGGCTTTGCGAAACTCGGGGCGCGGGCGCTCTTTCGGTTCGGGCTTGGGGCGGAATGGACCGGTGTCCTTCGGCCACCAAATGTTGACCTCCACCATTTCGGGTGGGGTAACCTCGGCAGGTGTTGTGGACTCGATCAAAACTTCTGCCGAAATAGGAGAAGGCTGTTCAGCCACCGGATCAGCGGGCGATACTTCTTCGACCACGCCTTCGGTCACCATGGTCGGTTCCAATGCAGGCATGGCGGCAGGAACGTGAGCTGCGACGACTGGAAGAGGCTTGGGCATTTGGCGTTTTTGCGGCTTGAAGCCGAGGCTTTTCAAAATCTCGTCAAACTCTTCACCGGAGCAACCCACCAGGGACATCATATCGGGCACTACGGTAAAACCACCGCCTTCAACCGAGCCTGAGGGCCTTGCCTCTTCAGCGATGCGCGACTTCCAGAACACGCGGTCACGGATCAAATCAGCCAAGCGTTCCAGCATGTCGACACGGACAACGCGGCGGCCGCATTCGCGATAGCCGCAAATGCCATAAAAGCCCTGAGGCTTTGATTCATCGCGCGTGGCAGAGGTGAGACCGTTGGCAGGGGGCGTTGGTGCCTGGCCAATCAAACCGTCTGATTTTTGTTTTTGCAGCCACCACAGCAGCAGGCGCAAATCTGTGGCCGCAGGTTTCAGCAATGCTGGTAGATAAAGATTGAAGGCTCCAAAGCGGATGCCATGATTGCGCAGCTTGGCGCGATCATCCTGGCTCAAGGCTTTCACTTCCTCAGCAACCTGATCACGCGGCAGCACGCCAAGATGTTCCACAACGCGGAAGGCCATGCCACGGGCTTGCGGCTCGAAGCCTTCAGCCTCTTCGAGTTTGAACAATGGTTCCAAAATCGTTGAAAGATGGCGGCCCAGAAATTTCTGCAGGCGTTCGCGCACGTCTTCACGCGGGCCGCCCTGCAGAACATCATCAGCCACCACTTCGGCACGGGGCTTCAACAGCGTGTCGCCTGCCACGACCCGGCCAACTGCAACGCCGGACCAGGTGATTTCGCCAGAGCGCAAAAGTTTCAATTCGGTGTCAGGGGTGGCGGCCAGGGTTTTGGCACGCGCGGTGATTTCTGTGGTGACAGCGGCAAGGCTTGCCGATCGCAAAGCCGGGGCCTGCGACGGATCGGCTGAGGGATCGAGTGTAAACATCAGTCCCTTGATGTGGCCAGCAAACTGCCCTTCGACCTGCACTTCGCCGCCCGCTTCAATATTCGTCATCAAACCTTCCTTCCGCGCCAGACGCTGCATCAATACACTGGTTCTGCGATCAATAAAACGCTGAGTTAGCCTTTCATGCAACACATCCGAGAGCTTGTCTTCTATCTCTTTCGTGCGGGCGCGCCAGTAATAAGGGGCCTCCAGCCAGTCGGCCCGGTTGGCCAAGAATGTCCATGACCGGACATGGGAAATGCGGGTCGAAAGCGCGTCAATGCCTCCTTCGAGGTTTTCCGTGTGGCTGAGCTGTTTGGCAAACCAGTCTTCATTGATAAAGCCCTTGCCGGTGTGGAGATCGGTGATGACCCTGGTCACCAGATGGGCATGTTCAGCGGGTGAGATATTGCGATAATCAGGAATCTGGCAGGCTTCCCAGGCGCGCATGACCTGTGCGGGAGTTTTCACCAATTGCAGAATGTTTGAATCCCGGCACACAGATTCTAGAGCCAATATGTCGCTGGCGGGCTGGGCTCTGGTCAGACCTTCGATTTTGGGCAGATAGCCTAAGCTTTTGCGCAACTGGTCAAGGGATCTGAAATCCAGATCGCGGTTGCGCCATTGCAAGGTCCGAACAGCATCAAAATTATGGTTTTCCAAACGGTCGATGGTTTCCTGGTCGAAGGGCTCGGCTTCGACGCTCACACCGAAGGTGCCGTCATTCATGTAGCGGCCGGCGCGGCCTGCAATTTGGCCCATTTCCGCGACGTTCAAATTGCGAAACTGGAAACCATCGAATTTGCGCGTTGCGGCGAAGGCCACATGATCAACATCCATGTTGAGGCCCATGCCGATGGCATCGGTGGCCACGATGTAATCAACATCGCCTGATTGATAGAGCGCAACCTGGGCGTTGCGGGTGCGGGGCGAGAGTGCACCCATGACGACTGCCGCACCACCGCGCTGCTGGCGAATATGTTCTGCCACGGCATAGACCATCTCTGCGGTGAAGGCGACGATGGCCGAGCGGCGGGGCAGGCGTGAAAGTTTCTTCTGTCCGGCATAGCTCAATTTTGAAAGGCGCGGTCTGGAGACGAAAGTCACGCCAGGCAAGAGCTTTTCCAGAATGGGGCGCATGGTGGCGGCGCCCAGCAACAAAGTCTCCTCATTGCCACGGCGATGCAACACGCGATCGGTGAAGACGTGGCCTCGTTCAAAGTCTGCGCAGATCTGCACTTCATCGATGGCGAGAAACGGCACGTCGACTTCAGGCGGCATGGCTTCCACCGTGCACACCCAATAGGTCGGGTTGGCGGGGATGATCTTTTCTTCGCCGGTGACAAGTGCGACAGCCTGATCGCCCGTGCGCAGCCGCACCTTGTCATAGACCTCGCGTGCCAGAAGCCGGAGCGGCAGGCCGATCATACCCTTGCCATGCGCCAGCATGCGCTCGATGGCGAGATGGGTTTTTCCGGTGTTGGTGGGCCCCAGAATGGCGGTGACGGGGCGAGAGGCTGGCATTGGTTCTATTTAAGCCGAGATTTGAAAAGCTCAATGACGATCAGCATGCTGTATGAAATTGGCACAAGCTGTTGATAAATACATTCTTTCGTGAACGAAGCGCGCCCGAATCGCTATTGGGTGCAGATTCAAGTTTTGTTCCTCCGCAATTGCGATGGTTCGCGGGCAAGGTTTTGAATGGCCATCCCCCGCATCTGTCTTGATGTGGTAGCAGAAGACCTCCATACTTTACCTTTAACGCTGAAGGTTAATCAAATCCTTCACGCATGTTGCTGTTTGCCCATGCAAATTAACAAAGCGTTCCCCGGGAGAACGAAGCCCGCCCGAATCGCGGTCGTGTAGTTTTTCTGGTTTTGTTCACGCTACTGCTTGTGCTTTTCGCCATTCCGCACACAAGGTCAGTGAGTTGTCCACAGGCGCTCGGCAACGAAAAGAGGATTGGCGTTAAGGAATTGTGCCAAATTGAGACCGACGATAATTTGGCGGAATATGCAGGGCCAGCTTGACCTTCACAAAACCCACCCCTATAGGACGTGCCAACACCAGCCGGAAAAGCTCTTTCCGGCTTCATTTTGTATGGAGATTAAGATGTCGCGCCGCTGTGAATTGACGGGTAAGGGTTGGCTTTCGGGCCACAAGGTTAGCCATGCCAACAACAAGACCAAGACCCGCTTCAACCCAAATCTCTGCCAGGTCAACCTGATGAGCGAAGCTCTGGGCAACTCTTACAATCTCCGCATCAGCGCCAACGCACTGAAGACGGTTGAACATCGTGGCGGGCTTGATGCCTTCCTGATCAAGGCCAAGAGTGATGAACTTTCGCCAAAGGCCAAGCGCCTGAAGAAGGCCATCGAAAAGAAAACTGAAGCCCAGGCCAAAGCCGCCTAAAGTTTTTAAACCGTGATTTTTTAAAGCCGCTCCCATTCGGGGCGGCTTTTGTTATGGTGGGCCCATGAAAGAACCCCAGGCCCGCCATTCGATCAATGCGCCACGCGATGGAAGCCCCCGTGTTCATGGCTCAGCGGTTTTACGCGCCTGTGTGCTCGGCCAGTTCACTGATGTAGCTGAACGGGTGGCAATGGCCGAGTGCACGCTTGGTGATTACTCCTATGTCGAGCGCCAGGCTGAGGCCATCTATACCGATATTGGAAAATTTTGCGCCATTGCCAGCAATGTGAGGATCAACGCTCTCAATCATCCGATTGACCGCATTTCCCAGCACAAGATCACCTACAGGCCCAATGAATATTTTCTCGGCGCCAAAATCGACAAGGAATTTCGCGAGCAGCGTAAGGCGGCGCGTGTTGAAATCGGCCATGATGTGTGGATTGGCCATGGTGCCATTATTCTGCCGGGCTTGAAGATCGGCCATGGCGCGGTCGTGGCGGCGGGGGCGGTCGTCACCAAGGATGTGGCGCCCTTTGATATTGTGGCGGGGATTCCGGCGAAACATCTCAAATGGAGGTTTCCGAAGAAAGTCCGGGCGCGGATTATTGCTCTGGCCTGGTGGGATTGGCCGCATGACCGGTTGGGGCAGGCGGTTGAAGATATGCGCAAGCTTTCGCCCGAGGCATTTTTGGAGAAGTGGGAAAGTCAGGTCTTGTGAAGCGAGTGTGTCTCGGCCTCTATGGACGCTTTCTCGTCAAGACCAGATGTGGTTCTTCATTGTAAAGGCATTCCGCGATGGTCTTGAAACCAATTTTGTGGCCCAGATAAATTGACGGCTCGTTTCTGGTTGCGATGATGCAAGAGGTTTCCTCGTTTTCAAGCGACCGATCGCCCCAGGCTTGAATGGCCATCACGGCTTCGGTGGACAGGCGCTTTCCGTGGAACGGGCTGGCCAAGGCCCAACCGAATTCGGGTTTGCCCGCAATGCTGGGGCTGATGGTCCGATGAAATTCGGCAAAGCCGGCAATGCCTGCGAGTTGGCCGGTGGCTTTGTCTTCCAGGGCCCAATAGCCATAGCCGGACAAAACCCACAGGCCCGAAAGTCTGAGCATGCGCGCCCATGCTTCTTCTTTTGTCAGGGCCTTGGGTGCAAGGAATCTATAGACTAGGGGATCTGCATACATGGAGTGGAAGGCATCGAGGTCCGACGCTTTCAGCCCGCGCAAGCGCAGGCGTGTCGTTTCAAGCGCGGGCGCGACGGCGAGGTGCGGGTTGTTTGGTGTCATGTTCTTCAAAGAGCTCCGCCAGTTTTTCGGTCATAGCACCGCCAAGTTCTTCGGCGTCAATCAAAGTGACAGCGCGCGAATAATAACGTGTCACATCATGGCCGATACCCACTGCAATCAACTCCACGGGTGAACGCGCTTCAATATCTGCGATCACCTGGCGCAAATGGCGCTCCAGGTAATTGCCGGAATTGACCGAGAGCGTTGAATCATCAACTGGCGCACCGTCGGAAATCACCATCAGAATGCGGCGCTGTTCGTGGCGCGCGAGCAATCGATTATGGGCCCAGATCAGCGCTTCACCGTCGATGTTTTCCTTGAGCAGGCCTTCGCGCATCATCAGGCCCAGATTTTTACGGGCGCGGCGCCATGGTTCATCGGCGGATTTATAGATGATGTGACGGAGATCATTGAGGCGGCCGGGATTGGCAGGCTTTCCCGCACTCAGCCATTTTTCGCGCGCCTGTCCACCCTTCCAGGCCTTGGTGGTGAAGCCGAGGATTTCAACTTTGACACCGCAGCGTTCGAGCGTGCGCGCCAGAATGTCGGCACAGGTTGCAGCCACCGTGATCGGGCGCCCGCGCATCGAGCCTGAATTATCGAGCAGAAGCGTTACCACCGTGTCGCGGAATTTGGTTTCTTGCTCGACCTTGAAGGACAGCGCATGCAAGGGATCGGTGATGACGCGGGTGAGACGTGCCGCATCAAGTACACCTTCTTCCAAATCAAAATCCCAGGAGCGGTTCTGCTGGGCCATCAGGCGGCGCTGCAGGCGGTTGGCCAGTCTTGCCACAACGCCTTGCAAGCTGGAGAGCTGCTTGTCGAGATAGGCGCGGAGCCTCGTCAATTCCTCGGCATCGCAAAGGTCTTCCGCGGAAATTTCCTCGTCAAAAGCGTTGGTATAGACGCGGTAGAAATTTTCATTGCTCAGGGATGAGAAAGGGAGCTCAGGCCGCCAGGGCTCTTCGCCATCATCCTCCATTTCGCCGTCCATATCATCGGGGGCATCATCGGAGGAGGTTTGCTGGGCATCCATCTCTGCGGATTCGCTTTCGCCTTCTGCGGTTTCCTGCTCTTCGGCTGAAGCCTGTTCGCTTTTTTCTTCTTCGCCTTGAGGATTTTCAGAACGTTCGCCGGGCTCGTCTTCGGCTTCCTGCTCTTCGTTTTCCTCGGCCTCGTCTGGGTCATCGCCCAGCTCATCGCCCATGTCGAGGGCAGCAATCAGGTCACGCGAGAGTTTGGCAAAGGCCTGTTGATCGTGGAGCGCTGTTTCAAGATTGAGCAGCTTGTCGCCCGCCTTTTCTTCAACCCAATCACGCCAAAGATCGACATACATGCTCGCTGCTGCTGGTGGCTTGGCTCCGGTCAGTTTCTCACGAAGGATCAGGCCTACAGCTTCTTCAAGCGGCGTGTCTTTGCGGTTTGACGAGCGGTTAACGACAGTGCGGCCATATTTGTCATCGAGCATCGCTGTAAGGTTGCTGGCCACACCAGGCATGGCGCGGGCACCAATGGCTTCGATCCGGGCCTGTTCGACTGCTTCAAACATGGCGCGGGCATTTTTGCCCACGGGTTGATAGCGGCCATGAATGGTTTCGGAGTGGTTCGATTTTTTCAGCGTGAAACTGTCCGCCAGCCCGCGGGTGATGGCGATATCCTTGGCGTCGGCTGCACCTGAAACCTGCGGCAGCTTGATGCGGTGGCCCACGAGTTGAGGCTGGTCATTGCCAAAGGTGACGGTGAGCTCCGGATCAAGCGCCATCGACTTCATGGCGGTGGATAAAACCTCCTTGAAGCGCTCGGCCCTGTCTGGCTTTGCTCCCGCCATCGATCAGGCGATGGCGATGCGGGCTGCCGACTCTGGCAGGTCTTCGCCAAAGCAGCGCTGGTAGAATTCCGCCACGATCGAGCGTTCCAGCTCGTCGCATTTGTTGAGGAAGGTGAGGCGGAAGGCAAAGCCCACATCCCCGCCAAAAATATCGGCATTCTGGGCCCAGGTAATCACTGTGCGCGGGCTCATCACGGTGGAGAGATCTCCCTGCATGAAGGCATTGCGCGTCAAATCAGCGACGCGCACCATGTTGGCGATGATCTTTTTGCCTTTTTCAGTGTCGAAGGATTTGTTCTTGGAAAGAACAATGCCAACTTCCTGGGCGTGGGGCAGGTAGTTCAAGGCCGTGACGATGGACCAGCGGTCCATCTGCGCCTGGTTGATTTGCTGCGTGCCATGATAAAGGCCTGTCGTGTCACCGAGGCCGACAGTATTGGCTGTAGCGAACAGCCTGAAAGCCTGATGCGGACGAATGACCCGTGACTGGTCCAGCAGCGTCAACTTGCCCGAGCTTTCGAGAATGCGCTGGATGACAAACATCACGTCGGGGCGGCCCGCATCGTATTCGTCAAAGACCAAAGCAACATTGTGCTGATAAGCCCAAGGCAGAATGCCTTCCTTGAATTCGGTGATCTGTTTTCCATCTTTCAACACGATGGCGTCTTTGCCGATGAGATCGATACGGCTGATGTGGCTGTCGAGGTTGATGCGGATGCAAGGCCAGTTGAGGCGTGCAGCAACTTGTTCGATATGCGTTGACTTGCCCGTGCCATGATAGCCTGTGACCATGACACGGCGGTTGAAGGCAAAACCTGCGAGAATGGCCAGCGTGGTTTCCTTGTTGAAAAGATAATCTTCATCAACCTCAGGCACGTGCTCGCTGCGCTCGGAGAATGCCAGGACTTCCATGTTGGACTCAAAGCCAAAGAGCTGAGACACAGAAACCTTTTTATCGGGAAGACCGGTGAGGCTGGACAATTCAGACATGTTGCACGCTTTTCAATTAACTTGTGACAGGTTTCTAATGGCAGAGAGGGCTGGCGGCAAGCGCGCCTGGCAATTTCTTAGCAGAAGCCAGTGGCTCGCAACACGTCATAGGCCTTGATCACGGCCTTCAATGTGTCTTCATTGGCGCGGCTGCCGTTGTTGGCATCCGGATGGAGGCGCTTCACCAAAGTCTTGTATTTCGACTTAACTTCGGCCGGTGTTGCATCCTCCGGCAGACCCAATGCCTGCAGCGATTCAATTTCATTGCGACGAAGGGCACGGCCATGCTTGGCGTTGGTTTTGATCTTCTCTTTGAGAAGAAGATTCAAAGGATCATCAATATGCTTTGCAGAGCGCCGCGAGGCCCCCGCAAAGGCTGATGCACCTTGGCCCAGCTTCCATGTCGGACGATGGCCAGTTTGCGCATCTTTGCGGAAATCGGCCTGTTCATCGTCTTTCATGCCATCAAAGTAATTGTAGGTCTTATTGTAGGCTTGGGTATGAGCCGTACAATAATTCCAATACTGGCCCTCAAAGCCCCGGCCTTTGGGTGCCTTGTGGCGGGCTGGCTGGTCGCAGCCTGGCCATTCGCATGGCTTCACGGCGGCCTCGGCCTTCTCCTTGACGGATTTGGCGGGCTTGATGCGGATTTTGTCGAAGATTTTTGAATCGAGTTTCATGAGGTCATTGATTATGGTGACTCGGACGGGATTTCGCAACAGGAAGGCGTGAAAATGAGTGAATTGGGGCCAGTTGGGAAAATCATGGAGTCCAAGCTTAAAGTGGCTCTGTCGCCAATCCGAATGGAGCTGATTGATGAATCTCACCAGCATCACGGCCATGCGGGGGCAAATCCCCTGGGGGAAAGCCATTTCAGGTTGCGGATTTCGGCCGCGGCGCTGGTGGGGAAGGGCCGTGTGGCACAACATCGCATGATCAACGAGGTTTTGGCTGCTGAGCTCAAATCACGCGTTCATGCGCTGGCGATCGAGGTTGATTAACCGTCTTTCAATTCATCCTTGGGTGCTTCTGCCCGCGACACATTGATCAACGATAATTGCTGCTTTCGTTTCTTCAACACTTCAAAGCGAAACCCGTGAAAGGTGAAAATCTGCCCCGGTCCAGGGATCATGCGGGCCTCGTGGATGACAAGGCCTGCCAAAGTGGTGGCCTCTTCGTCGGGCAGGCGCCAATCAAGAGCGCGGTTCAAATCGCGAAGTGGCACTGTCCCTTCGATATTGTAGCTGCCATCTTTTTGTTTGCGCACGCCTGTCGCCACGGCATCAAACTCATCGTTAATGTCGCCAACGATCTCTTCGATGATGTCTTCCAAGGTGATCAGACCCTGAACCTCGCCATATTCATCAACGACGATGGCAAAGTGGGTTTTGCGGCGCAGGAAGGCGTTAAGCTGGTCGGTCAGTGGCCTTGTATCAGGCACGAACCACGGCGTTGAGATAATGTCTTCCAGCTTAATCTTGCTGGCGTCGCCGGAGTTCTTCTGCAATTCTGCAAACATGTTTTTGGCATGAAGAATGCCGACGATGTTGTCAGGATTTTCCTTGTAGACGGGAATACGGGTCTTGCCGCTCTTCAAGACGGACTTCACCACTTCGGGCATGGGCTCATCAACGTCGATCATGGTCATCTTGGTGCGATGGACCATGACATCGGCAATCTCGAGATCTTTGAGATCAAGAATGCCACCCAGCATATCGCGGTCTTTCTTGATCATTTCACCTTCCTTGTGGTGAAGATCGATGGCGCCGCGCAATTCATCGTGGGCCGAAAGAATGCCGACAACGTTTTGGGTATCGACACCAAAGAGCAGCAGGGTTTTCTTGACGATATATTCCACTGCCATGACGACGGGGGCGATCACGGCGACAATCACCCGCATGATGGGAGCGACCGCCAGTGCCACACGGTCAGGATAGGCAATCGCATAAGTCTTGGGCATGACTTCGGCGAAAATCAAAATCAGCACCGTCATCGCACCAGAGGCGATCAAAGTTCCGCTTTCACCAAAGGCCTTCACCAGAAATTCAGTGGCAACGGCCGACGCTGTGATGTTGGCGAGGCTGTTGCCAAGCAGCAATGCGCCGATCAGGCGTTCTGGGTTGGATGTCAATTTCAGAACCGAAGAGGCGCGCTTGTTGCCGCGCCGTTCAAGCTCGGTCAATCGTGCGCGCGAAGCTGTGGTGAGCCCTGTTTCGGTGCCAGAGAAAAAGGCAGAAACAATGATCAGACAAAAGATCGAGGCGAGCGCAATGGCAAGATCGTAATTCATGTCAAAGGGCATCCTTGGCCAGAAAATCCAGAACTGCTTGGTCCGGCACGTCCTTGGCGATAAATGTGTCTCCGATGTTTTTGGCGAGAATGAAGGTCAATTTCCCCGCCACAGCCTTTTTGTCCTGACGCATCAGCTCCAAGAGCTTCTGGGGATTCGGGAGCTTGGCGTTGATCTGTGATTTATGTGTGGGAAGGTTGGCACGTTGCAGGTGTGTTGCGACTTTCTTTGCAATGCCAGACGGGCAATGGCCCAGCATTTCGGAAAAGCCAAAGGCCTGCACCATGCCGATTGCCACAGCTTCGCCGTGCAGCAGTAATTCAGAATAGCCCGTGGCAGCTTCCAGCGCATGGCCAAATGTGTGACCAAGATTGAGGAGAGCACGTACGCCTGTTTCGGTTTCGTCTTCAGCCACAATTCTGGCTTTCATTTCGCAGCTCACGCGCACAGCATGAGCTGTCGCCTCAATATCTCCCGCCATGATATTGTTGATATTGGCTTCGAGCCAATCGAAAAAGGACGGGTTTCCCAGCAATCCATATTTGGCAATTTCGGCGTAGCCAGCCGCGCGTTGGCGCAGGGGCAGGGTTTGCAAAACATCAAGGTCGGCCAATACTTTTATGGGCTGATGAAATGCGCCGATCAGGTTTTTGCCTAGCGGTGAATTGATGCCGGTTTTGCCGCCCACAGAGCTGTCCACCTGCGCCAAAAGGCTTGTAGGAATTTGGATAAAGTTCACGCCCCGGCGCAAAATGCTCGCGGCAAAGCCAGTAAGATCGCCAATCACGCCACCGCCCAACGCAATTACCATGTCGCTGCGCTCTACACCTGCCGCCAGCAGGCCATCACAAAGCTCGGCCAGGTACTTATAGCTTTTCGTGGCCTCACCTGCCGGCAGGATGATCGATTTGGTTTCGATGCCTGCAAGTTTGAACGATTCTTCGAGCCTTGCGAGATGGGACTTGGCGACATTTGTGTCGGTCACGATGGCTACAAAGCTGCGCTTCAGAAATGGTTTTACCAATCCTGCCGCATGGGGCACAAGCTCACGTCCGATTACGATGTTATAGCTGCGGTCGCCAAGCGTAACTGGGACCCTGTGCAGAATATCAGGATTATTCATCGTCTCCAATTTCCAGGCCGGGCCAATCGGCCAGCGCCTTAATCACATCATTCACCATCTGGCCATGCTGCACATCGCGGCTTTCGACGGTGACATCCGCCGTGGCATAGAATGGGTATCGTTGCTCAATCAAGTTCCGCAAAACGCCCTCAGGGTCTTTCTGCAGCAGGGGCCTGTCATTGCGCTTGGCCACACGTCTCAAAAGCACGTCGAGATCGGCCTTGAGCCAGACAGAAATGCCACGCTCTTTTACCTTCTCGCGCGTATCAGAATTCATCCATGCGCCGCCGCCGGTCGCCAGAACCTGACTACCATTCTCCAACAATCTGGCGATGACGCGGCGCTCGCCTTCACGAAAATAGATCTCGCCATGGTCGGCAAAAATTTCCGTGATCGGCTTTCCTGCCGCCAGTTCAATCTCGTGGTCGGCATCGACGAAATTAATATTGAGTTTTTCGGCCAGCCTGCGGCCTACGCTGGTTTTGCCAGCACCCATCAGGCCCACAAGCACGATCGGGCGTGCGCCCAAACTCCGGCGAATTGCTTCGCTATCCCGTGCAATTGATCTTCTGGCCATATTGAAGCGGGTTTTAGCTGATGAAAGGCAAATCGCAAAGCCACAGCCATTGGCAAGCGACTCACACACTTCTATGATGGTAAACACACGAGGAGTGGCGCTTTGCCCGATACGATTAAGTTTCTGCTTGTTTTGGGCATTCTGGCTGGCGTGGTTTACGGCGGTGTAGTTGCTTTGGCCACATTCCCGCCCGAGCAAAGCGAAATCATCAAGCCGTTGCCGCATGAAAAACTCCGCCAAAAATAGTGCTGCGGCCAGCGAATTGCGGCTGTTGTCGCGATTTCTGGAAATGATGAGTGCCGAGAGGGGTTCTGCGCGAAATTCCCTCGATGCCTATCGTCGTGACCTAGAAACCTATCTCGAATTTTTGAGCGCACGGCGTGTGCAGGTGGTTTTGGCAAGCACAGAGGATGTCAGCGCCTTTCAAGCTGAGCATGAGCGCTTGGGTCTGGCGCGTGCCACTTCGGCGCGCCGCCTTTCCGCCGTTAAGCAGTTTCACAGATTTTTACATGGCGAAGGTTTGGCCAAGGCCAACCCTGCAGATATTGTATCAGGGCCGAAGGCTGCCAAGCCGCTGCCGCGCATTTTAAGCGATGGCGAAATGATGAAGCTTCTTGACCAGGCTTCTTCTCGTTTGCCGGGCTTAGAAGGCAAAGCCTTGTTTCGCGGGCGGCGCTTGCAATGCCTTCTGGAACTGCTGGCCGCCACGGGTCTTCGCGTGTCGGAATTGATGGGGCTTAAACTTCGGGCAGTTCTTGTTGATGATGGAATTTTGACCATCAAGGGCAAGGGCGGCCGCGAAAGATTGGTGCCGGTTTCGGCGCGGGCCAAATCTATTGTGGCAGCTTATGTGAGAGCCCTGCGCGCCCAAAGCGAACAAGAACCTGAATGGCTTTTTCCTTCCCATGGCGCCAAGGGACAACTGACGCGCCAGCATTTTGCCCTCGAACTGAAGGCACTGGCGCGCGAGGCTGGCCTTGATGCCGACAAGGTTTCTCCCCATGTGCTGAGACATGTTTTTGCCAGCGAACTTTTGGCCCATGGAGCGGACC
>JBDSTO010000094.1:0-9139 GCA_039928255.1 Aestuariivirga sp.
GTGCAATTGCGCGATGGCGACCGCAGTCTCGGAAGTTCGCTAAGCTGGGAAACGCCACAGGCGCTTGCGCCCTTCACGGCGGAAAGCCCCTTCAGCGGCATTGCGATTGATCCCGCAATTGCCGTGCAGCGCCAAATTCTGGCGGAACCCGATGCAGAACTTTCGTCAAAAACCTGGGTCAGCCTCGCTGATGGCACACCTTTGGTCACCGCCGCAAAGCGCGGCAAGGGTCTCGTCGTTCTTTTTCATGTAACCGCAAATGCCGACTGGTCGAACCTTCCCTTGACGGGAACGTTCCCCGACATGTTGAAAAAACTTGTTGAAATGGCCCCCGCCGCGGGCAGCGCCAATGCCGCCAGCACGAAGGCTTCCGCACAAGGCAAGTTTGCGTTGCGACTGGCTCTGTCCGGTACCGGTGAGTTTGCATCGCCGCCAGCCGACCTTCCAGGTTTTGCAGCAAGCGAATTGGAAAATTCCAAGGCCACGTCGTCAACACCTGCCGGCCTCTATCAGCGTGAAGGCGAAAACCGCGCCGTGAATGTGGAAGCAAGTGCTGATGATCTTACAACGATTACCGATTACTCGCCGCTCTCCGCGCAAAAACTCAAAGCAACTTCGCTCAAGGATTACACACCCCTGCTCTTTATCTTGGCGGCCCTTCTGTTTCTCGCCGATTGCTTGGCCGCAGTGTTTCTCGGCGGGTTGTGGCGACGGCAACATATCTTGGCTGCCGCCTTGGCACTCGCTTTTGTAGCACCCATCGCACCTCCCAAAGCCCAAGCCGATGTCAATCTCACCACGGCCATGCAGGCCGCATTGCAGACGCGTCTTGCCTTTGTAAAAACCGGCAACAGCGAAGTCGACAAAACCAGCGAACAGGGATTGACTGGCCTCACCAACATCATGACCGAGCGCACATCGGCCAATGTCGGAACCCCGATTGGTGTTGATATCGAAGCTGATGACATCAGCTATTTCCCACTGCTCTATTGGCCCGTGCTGCCCGAAGCGCAATCACCCTCCGCTGCAACGGCAACAAAGCTTGCGACCTTCATGAAAAACGGCGGCACCATCTTGTTTGATCTGCGCGATGGCGGCGGCTTTGGCGGCAGTGCCAACTCCGACGCCCTGAAACGCATTCTGGGCGACATGGACGTGCCGCCTCTTGAGCCCGTGCCCGAAGGCCACGCCCTCACCAAGAGCTTTTACATCCTGAAGGATTTTCCCGGACGCTATGAGGGAACGCCCATGTGGGTTGAATCCTTAGGCGATGCGGCCTCGGCCAACGCCGACAACGTCTCGGGCATCATCATCAGCTCCAACGATCTGGCCGCCGCCTGGGCGATGGATGACCAGTTTGCTCCCATCTATGCCGTGGTGCCGGGGTCTGATCGCCAGCGTGAAATGGCCTACCGCGTCGGCGTCAACATTGTGATGTATACCCTCACCGGAAACTACAAGACCGATCAGGTCCATGTGCCAGCCCTGCTGGAAAGGCTGGGAAAATAATGAACTGGCACATCACGTTTCAGCCTTTCCTGCCTTGGCCGATGATCGCAATCTTTGCAGGTCTGGCCTTACTCGCCTGCATCGCACTGGTGCGCAAATCAATTTTGAATGCGCTCATCCGTCTTGCGTTGGCTGCATCCCTTTGCGCAGCACTTGCCAATCCGCAACTGGCGCAGGAACAGCGCCAGCCGATCAGCAACATCGCTGTCATCGTGGTGGATCGCTCGGGCAGCAACCAGCTCTCTGATCGCGCCAAACAAACCGAGGGGGCATTAGCAGACCTTCAGTCGCGCATTGCAAGTCTGCCCAACACGGAAACCCGCGTGGTGGACGTGAACTCTGGCACATCGCCCCAAGATGACGGCACAAGGCTTTTCGCAGCGCTTGCCCGTGCATCAAGCGAAATTGCGCCGGAGCGTTTTGCAGGCGCCTTCTTCATCACCGATGGAGAAGCGCATGACGTGCCATTGCCTGCAGATTTGAGCAAACTTCCCAAACCCATTCATGCGCTGATCACGGGATCAAAACCCGAGCAAGACCGCCGCATCGTCATTGATCAGTCGCCGCGCTTTGCCATTGTGGGCCAGGATCAGAAGCTGGTGTTTCATGTTGAAGACCAAGGCGGCGATGGCTCGCAGGTGCAGGTTACCATCAACATGGACGGGCTCGAAGAGCCGCCGATGGTGGCGACACCGGGGGCAAAGATCGAAATTCCTTTCAAGCTTTCCCACGCTGGCCAAAACCTCATTGAATTGTCCGCCGCCGCAAGATCAGGCGAACTCTCGCTCGCCAACAATCATGCCATCGCCTCGATCTCTGGCGTGCGTGACCGTTTGCGCGTGCTGCTTGTGTCGGGGGAACCACATCCGGGCGAGCGCACCTGGCGCAATTTGCTGAAAGCCGATGCCGCCGTTGACCTTGTGCAATTCACTATTCTGCGCCCGCCCGAAAAACAGGATGGCACGCCCGTCAAGGAACTGTCGCTCATTGCATTTCCAACAAAGGAACTGTTCCTCGACAAGCTCGACAAGTTTGATCTTGTGATCTTTGACCGCTTCCGCAGACAAGCCATTCTGCCCGATATCTATCTCTCCAATATTGTGGATTATGTAAACAAGGGCGGCGCCATTCTGATCTCGTCAGGCCCTGATCTTGCTGACCCTGATGGCCTCGCGCAAACGCCGTTGGGTGATGTTCTGCCTGCATTGCCCACCGGAGAAGTCACCGAAATTCCATTCAAGCCATTGCTCACCGCACAAGGCTTGAAACATCCCATCACCAAAGATCTCGAAGGGGCGAGCGACACCGATCCCAAATGGGGCCGCTGGTTCCGCATTGTCGACACAACAGTGAAGCCGGGTTCTGACACCATCATGGCAGGCCCCGGCGGCAAACCCCTGCTCGTCACAGCCCATGTGGGTGAAGGCCGGGTGGCGCAAATCATGTCGGACCAGGGCTGGCTCTGGGCACGCGGGTTTGATGGCGGCGGCCCACAGACAGGGCTTCTGCGCCGCATCGCCCATTGGCTAATGAAAGAACCTGATCTTGAAGAGGAAGCGCTCTCGGCGCGCCAATCGGGCAAGGACATTGTGATTGAGCGGCGCAGCCTCACCGATGATCACGCGTCTGCAAAACTGACAACACCTTCAGGAAAAACTGTCGACGTGCCTTTGCATGGCACAACGCCGGGAATTTTCAGCGGCCAGATTCCTGCCGACGAGGCAGGCCTTTACACGCTGCAAGAAGGCACACTCCATTCTGCCGTTGCTGTGGGCGGCACGAACAATCTGGAATTCTCGGAAATTCTGGCGACAGACACAAAGTTGAAAGCACCAATCGCTGTAACAGGCGGCGGCATTGCCTGGATTGAAAAAGGTCTGCCAAAAATCACCACGGCGGTGGCACCAGCATTGATGTCGGGGTCAGGCTGGATGGCGCTTCGTGACAACGGACTTTACCGCGTGACAGCGATCCACCAGTTCCCGCTGCTTTCAACCATATTGGTATTGGCAGCATTGCTCGGCCTTGCTGCCCTGATGTGGTGGCGCGAGGGCCGCTAAGCCCGTCGCCATGCCGCCAGCACCAATCCATGGGCGGGGGCTAGAGAACCTGATTGCAGTTCCAGAAACATTAGCCGTTTGGGATCATAAGGCCCCGGCAATTCAAGTTGGCCTGTGGGAACCTGCAGGAACCCAGCCTGCTGGTAATAGGGCGCATCGCCCACCAGAAGCACCAGACCATGCCCCAGTTCACGCGCCCGTTTCAGGCTGGCCGCCATTAGAATGCGTCCATAGCCACGGTTCTGCCGTTCGGGGTGCACGGCCAACGGACCCAGCAGCAAAGCTGGTGTCGCGGCCGCACCAATCAAAAGCGGCCAATAGCTGATGGTGCCCGCAACGCCGAGTTCAACATCGCGGATCACCATCGAAAGCCCCACGACAGGGGCACTTCCCTCACGCAGGCGATAAGACGTCTTGGTGCGGCGAGAGAGGCCGAAACCCAAATCCAGAATGTTTTCGATTAAAGGCTGGTCTTGAGGCATTTGCGCCTCGGGCAGGGAAAGGTCCATGTTCAACTCATTTCAAATCGGGGGAAAACCCGACGAAAGCGTCGGGCGGCTCAACCAATGAGGAGCCGTCGTCGCAGTGAAATGGTGAAAGTGAATTCCATGGGCGTGGGCGATAGTCCAATCAACCCCTTGCAGTCAAGCACTTACCATTGCTCGGCAATTGGAACGCCATGCAAGATCTCGGCAAGGCGACGCCGGGAACCTTCGCTGGTGTCCTCTGGCAAAGCACTGAACGGGAAAAACCGTGCATCGGAAATCTCCAGATCAGGCGACCAGTCAACCTGTGAAAACTCGCGCATGATGTAACACGCCACATGATCGCCGCGAAATTTGGCTTCGTTGGCGAAAATGCCATGAAGCTGCAGCGGCCCCTTTGCCACAAGCCCCGCCTCCTCGCGCACTTCGCGGATGGCGGCTTGAACCAAAGTCTCGCCGCGCTCCACGCCGCCGCCAGGCAAAATCCAGCCCGTGGTGTAGGATTGCTTGACCAGCATCACCTCATCACCGCGCAGGGCCACCACGCGCGCACCCAGCGTCATTCCCCGGGTCAACCGTGCGACAGGTTTGTGAACAGGCCGTAAGATTCCATAGATCAACTTCTTCAATGGTCCACCGCTTGCTTGTGATTGGAGGCCAATCACTCTATTTGTTGAAACCATCACTTGCCAAGGACGGCCCATGACCACTCTCACCA
Organism: Aestuariivirga sp.; assembly: GCA_039928255.1. GTDB lineage: Bacteria > Pseudomonadota > Alphaproteobacteria > Rhizobiales > Aestuariivirgaceae > Aestuariivirga. The sequence goes on from JBDSTO010000094.1 coordinate 4,773, forward strand.
TTCGACCCGTAAAAGACAAGGCCGGAACGATGGCTTTTCTCAAAGCCCCTTTCCCGATTTTTGCCGACGATCCAAACTGGGTGGCACCGCTTTTCCTTGAACGGCTGGAACATCTGGACCCCAAGAAGAACCCCTATTTCGAACATGCCGAAGCTCAGCTTTTCGTGGCTGAGCGTGATGGAAAACCCGTGGGCCGCATCTCGGCACAGATCGACCGCTTGCATCTTGAACGGCACAAAGACCAAACCGGGCAATTTGGTTTCATTGATGCTGAAAACAATCCGGAAACTTTTGCAGCTTTGTTTAAAGCCGCCGAGGATTGGTTGCGCGCCAAGGGCATGAAACGCGTGACAGGCCCTTTCAGTTTTTCCATCAATGATGAAACCGGCCTGCTTGTTGATGGCTTCAACACGCCCCCCAACATGTTGATGCCGCATCACCGAAATTACTACGCAGCCCACGTTGAAAAGAACGGTTACCGCAAGGCGAAAGACGTTCTGGCTTTTGAGTTCGACAATCGCGCAGGGTTGACGCCCACATTGCGCAAAGTGGTTGACCGCATGATGGCCTCGGGCGATCTCAAGGTGCGGCCCGTGAACAAGAAGGATCTCCGCAACGAGATCAACATCATCATGTCGATCTTCAATGATGCCTGGTCGCAAAATTGGGGCTTCATTCCCTTCACCGAGGCCGAGCTCAATCTTCTCGCCAAGAACTTCAAGATGCTGGTGCCTGCGGGTGCCGTACAAATTGCGTCATGGAAGGGAGAGAACGCTGCATTCATCGTCTCAATGCCCAATATCAATGAATGGTTTCAGGGCCTCAATGGCCGCGTGTTGAGCTGGAAGCTGCCCCGCCTTGTGAAAAATCTCGTCACGCGCAAATCAAAATCGGTGCGCGTGCCCTTGATGGGGGTGTTAAAAAAATATCAGGATACGATGGTGGGTGCTGGCCTGGCACTTTCGGTCATCCGCGAAGCCTCTGACTATCAGATCAGCCGCGGCGTCACCCATGGCGAGTTTTCCTGGGTTCTGGAGGACAATCTGCGTCTGCGCCACATCATGGAATCGATGGGGGCCCGCGCCTATAAGACTTACCGTGTTTACGAAAAGGCGCTGTGAGACTTGGCATTTAAACTGGCTCATTTCTCGGATGTGCATTTAGGGCCGGTCACCCTTCACGATGTGCTGGGTGATTTTCGCCTGAAGCGCCTGCTCGGCGGCATTTCATGGCTGAGGCGGCGCAAAATTTTTCTTCCCAGCATTGGCGCAAAACTGCTGACTGATATTGCAACCTGCGAACCGGACCATATTGCCTTCACCGGCGATCTTGTGAACATTTCTGCCAAAGGCGAATTCATTCGCGGGCGGCGCTGGCTGGAAGCGGCGGCTCCACCTGAATTTCTGTCATTCACGCCGGGCAACCATGATGCCTATGTGCCCATCAGCTATGAAGAAGGGCTGGCCCATTGGCAACCCTGGTTCACCGGCGATTCACAAAAACCCAACCAGTTCCCCTATTTGCGCTTGCGCAAAAACGTTGCCTTGATTGGCTTGAACACCGCAAGCCCGCAAAGCCTTTACAGCGCGGGCGGCACCTTGGGCGAAGAGCAGTTGAATTCCCTGCGCGTGCTGCTGCAAGACATGCGGCTCAAAGGTTTCTGCCGCGTGGTGATGATCCATCATCCGCCGGCACCGGGTCTCGCCATGCCGCAACGAAGCCTTTCCGATGCTGCAGAATTGGTCGAAGTTCTCAAGGCTGAGGGCGCAGAACTGGTGATTCACGGCCACAATCACTATGCGATGCAAAACCTAATCGAGGGCCAGCCAAGAGCGATCCCGCTGATCGGCATACCTGCCGCCACAGGCTCCGGCCATCATGGCGAGGCTGCCCAATGGAATCTTTATTCGATTGCGCGCAACAAGGGACAGTGGCAAATCACCATGGAGCCCCATCGTTGGGACCCCGCCTCGCAAGCTTTCCACGCAGGTGATAGCTTGCAACTCAGCCAAGAAGCACCATGACAACCATTGCCCGCTTTCTCACCCGCATGATTTTGATCCGCTTTGCAGTCATCGTGGTCGGCATTGGCGGGTTTGTGCTCACGCTCGAAGTTGTCTCGCTGATCAGGGACATGGGCGTCATCTCGCCAAATATTCTCGTGGCCTCGCTCAAATACAGCCTGATGCGGGCCCCTTCGATCCTGACACTGTTCATCCCCATCAGCTTGCTGCTGGCCCTTCTGCTCACCATCACCGAGCTTTCCTATCGCAGTGAAATGACGGCGATCTGGGCCATCGGTGTGTCACCAGCACGGCTGATCATCATGCTGCTGCCCGTGGCAATTTTGGTTGGCGCGTTCCAGTTTGTATTGATGGATCAGGCCGTGCCCGCGGCCGCACCAATCTTGCGGGGCTGGGGCATTGGCGATTATGCGCGCCAGAAGCTCAGCACCAACAAGAATGATCCCATTTGGCTCCGCTCAGGCGATGATGTTATCCGAGCCCTTGAGGCCAACGTAGAAAACACCAAGCTCAAAAATCTCATTCTGTTCCGCCGCACGCCCGAAGGCATGCTGAAAGAACAGATCTTTGCCAAAAGTGGCGAACTCGTTGAGGGCGTATGGCAGCTCGACGATGTGGTGGTCTATTACGTTGGCGGACAATCGCCAGCGCGCCTTCCCAACATGGTCTACAAAGGCCCGGCCAGCCCCGCCTCTGCCGACCGTTCCGCCGAGCCTGAAGACATGTCGATGAGTTCGCTTGGCTATTACATCGCCAATAATGGTTTCGGTGTGAAGCCTGTCTATGTCTATCAAACCTGGTGGTATAAGCGGCTCACACCCATTGTGATTGCTATTGTTATGCTGGTGCTCTGCGTGCCCTTGTCCACCCGTTTCCGGCGGGGCGGCGGCATGGGCTATCTCTTTGGCTTTGGCGTGGCCCTCGGGTTCATGTTCTTCGTCGGCGAAGGCCTCTCAACAACGCTTGGTGAAGTGGGGATCATTACGCCGTGGCTTGCAGCCTTCGCACCAATCATCGTGTTTGGCGCTGTGGCCGCCGCAGTTCTTGCCCGATCGGAAATGGCTTAAGCCACCACGACTTTCTTGAAGGCGGCGATAATCGCGTCAATGTCGCTTGTGGTGTGGGCCGCAGAAACTGAACACCGAAGCAGGCAAAGCCGGTTTGGCGTTCCAGGCGGCACCGCCATATTCACATAAACACCGGCCTGAAAGAGCCCACTCCATTTCGCAATGGTGGTGATTTCATCCGGCATCTTCACCGCGATGACCGGGCTCACAACATCCGTACCCGTTTCAAGGCCCAAGGCTCTGAGGCCATTGAACAGACGGGTGGAATTTTCCCAGAGCTTCGTGCGGCGTTCAGGTTCCGCCTTCAAAATACGTAAAGCTTCAATCGAAGTGGCAATCGATGCAGGCGAAGCCGACGCCGTGAACATATAGGGTCGCATGGCATAGCGCAGCGTTTCAAATAGCGGATGGTTGCCAGCACCAAAACCGCCAATGGCACCAATGCTCTTCGAGAACGTGCCAATCACAAAATCAACACCCTCTTCAATCCCTGCCTCGTCACCAAGGCCACGGCCATTGGGCCCCAGCACGCCAAAACTGTGGGCATCATCAACAACAAGCTGGAAATCATGTTTCTTCTTGAGAGCAATAAAATCAGCGAGAGGTGCGCGGTCACCCAGCATCGAATAGATGCCTTCCAGCACCACAAGATTGCCGCCCGTGCCACCCACATTGCGCGCCAGGCGCTTGTCGAGATCGGCAGCATCATTGTGCCGGAAGCGTACAAGCTTGGCACCCGACAATGTGCATCCATCATAAATCGAAGAATGTGAATCAGCGTCGAGATAAATCGTGTCATTGGGTCCAGCAAGGCCCGACAACATGCCAAGGTTGGCCTGATAGCCCGTGGTGAAAACAATGCAGTGCTTGAGGTTCAAAAATTCGGCGAGATCATGCTCAAGCTTCTTGTGCATGGCAAAGCTGCCATTGGCAATGCGTGAACCCGTTGTGCCTGTTCCAAACTCATCCAACGCCTTCTTGCCTGCGGCAATGCAGCGGGGATCAAAGGTGATGCCCATGTAATTGTTGGTGCCGGCTAGAATGATTTCGCGGCCATCGACCATGGCATGCGTTGGTGAGATCATTTTTTCAGACGTAACGCCCAGCGCATTCACGCCCATATCCAGCATGCGTTGGAAGCGATCGGCGATGCCACGGTGCTTTTCGAGAAGATCAACCATCAGGATTTTACTACCTTGCCCTCAACATAATCGGCGAGTTCACCAATCGTGCGAATTTCAGAAACAACGTTCATAGGAATTTCGATGTCAAAATG
>JBDSTO010000095.1:0-45408 GCA_039928255.1 Aestuariivirga sp.
GCGACTTCGCTTAAAATTTCCTGTTCGAGTTTCTCGAGCGACATCAAAGCTTCCTGAAAATGAAAAGACCGGGCACCCAGCGTCTTAACGCACATGATGCCCGGTCAAGGTTTCCGACTATACGTGATCAGGCTGCTTGCGCGGCCTTCGCTTTTTCAACGAGAACGGCAAATGCCGCTGCATCATGCACAGCAAGATCAGCGAGAACCTTGCGGTCCACGACAATCCCGGCCTTGTCCAGGCCGAAAATAAATCGGCCGTAGGTGAGGCCGTGTTCGCGCGTTGCAGCATTAATGCGCTGAATCCACAGGCTGCGGAAATTGCGCTTCTTGGTGCGACGGTCGCGGTAGGCATATTGGCCAGCCTTTTCCACGGCCTGAACGGCAACGCGGAAAATGTTTTTGCGACGGCTGAAATAGCCCTTCGCGGCCTTGATGACTTTTTTGTGGGACTTACGGGCGACGACGCCGCCTTTTGCACGGGACATGGTTCAAGCCTCCCTTAGCGCGCGTATGGCATGTGAACGCGCAACAGGTTTGCATCACCTGGAGCGAGAATCATCGTGCCGCGCTGGTTGCGGATTTGCTTGTTGGAGCGTTTGATCATGCCGTGGCGTTTGCCAGCGGCTCCTGCACGCACCTTGCCGGAAGCGGTCATTTTGAACCGCTTCTTGGCCGAGGATTTAGTCTTCATTTTGGGCATTTTGCTTGTTCCTTAGAGCATTAAAATCAACCGCCATGGCATGCCCTTACACAGGCCAGGCGATCGTGAACTCCTCAACACGTTGGGAAGTGGGGCGGATAAAGCAGAAATCCATGGGGCTGGCAAGAGCTTGGGAGTTTTGGGCATCTTTAGAGTTGGTTTACCAAGCTTGGCGCCCTGGTTTACCAAGTTCTAAAATTTTGCTGGTCCGGGGGCACAAATTCCCGAGCTGCCTAAAAAACGATATTTTCCCCTAACTTTTGTTTAAGTCCACTTTCATACACAAAAGCCGCAATCTCGCACAACTTTGAAAGGTAAATCATGAAAAAATTTTTGAAAGACCAGTCAGGTGCAACGGCCATTGAATATGGCCTCATTGCCGCCGCCATGGGTTTGGCCTTGGTGACCGTTATGCCCACGCTGGCAGATAATGTTACGACGAAGTTCTCCTCGCTCGGAAGCCATATCGCGACCGGCAAATAGACGCTTTTTACCTGCTTTCCGAAGCCAGGGGCCGAGACCAAAAGTTCAGCAGATTTGATATCGATTTCTTTACTGGACTTTAAGTTGCGGCCCCTATTTTCAGAGTGATCAGCGAACCAAACTGAAAGCGCACATGAAGGCATTTCTCCGAGATCAATCCGGCGCAACCGCCATCGAATATGTGCTGATTGGTGCTGCCATGGGATTTGCCTTGCTGCTGGTCATGCCCAATCTGGCTTCGGACGCAACGTCGCGATATTCCTCGCTCGGCACCCACATACTTTCAGGCAAATAGAAGCCCCCCTCCGGTGTGGAGAGGGGCTCAAAGCGGCTCTTGTCGGAATGATAGCTGGCGAGGCGGGCTTCACGCTCGCGCTCAAAATCCCAGTTTGAAACCAGCGAGCGGTTGAGATCCCGCGCCAGATTGGCTCTGGTCAGACCAATGTCTGCCAAATGATAATCGCTCATTTCCCAAAGTTTTCGCATATCTCGACGGGTTTTCATATTTTTGACCATGGTGACAACCCAAGTCAGAGCGCCCCATGCGCGTCTATTGATTACTTCCTGGGCGACATAGTCTTCCATGATAACTCCTGATTTCTCCAAATGTATCTATTGTATTTATGTAAAACCGCCAGTTTTTGCTTGATTTCACGAATTAATTGATACATCATCTCAATGTAACATGACAATCGAAACATTGTACCCATGACAATTTGGATTCCAGAACTCGACCGCAGCAAGCCTTTATATCTCGCGATTGCAGATTCCATTGGCCATGCGGTCGCCAGTGGGGCGTTGAGCAAAGGGCAGCGATTGCCACCGCAACGCGATCTCGCGTGGAAATTGGGTGTCACCCTGGGCACCGTTACAAGGGCCTATCGTCAGGCTGAACTGCGCGGGCTTTTGTCAGGCGAAGTCGGTCGCGGGTCGTTCATTCGTACAGATTCCACTGCGGTTGTGACAGCGATGGCAGAGCGCGGCGATGAAATCTGCGATTTGTCGCAAGCTTCCCCGCCCCCCATGGCGAGCGCTGCAGAACTGGACGCAGCCCTCAACCACGTGATGCATGATCCAAACCGTTTGGCGCTTATGGATTACACGGCTTCTGAAGGCCTGCCCGCGCACCGCGCCATGATGGTGCAGTGGCTAAAGCGCTCTGGAATTGATGCCCAAGAAAAGGATGTCTTTGTCACGCCCGGCGCTCATTCGGCACTGGCCACCACGCTTGATGCCTTGCAGGAACAACAGTCATCCATTCTGGCCGAAGACATCAACTATGCCCATCTGAACCAATTGTTTCAGCGCGCCAAGCTTGAGACCATGGCCCTGCCGATGGATGAGAATGGACTTTTGCCCGACGCGCTTGAGGCGGCGACCGTCAAGAACAAGGCCCGATTATTGTATCTAGTGCCCACTTTGCAAAACCCCACAACCCATACAATGAGCCGACAGCGGCGCGAAGATATTGTGGCTGTGGCCCGCAAGCATGACCTCACCATCATTGAGGATGACATTTTTCGGTTGCTTGATGAACGTGTGCAGCCCCCTACATTTTATGCGCTGGCCCCTGAACGGACCTATCATATCACCAGCCTGTCCAAATCGCTCGCGCCGGGATTGCGCATTGGCCTGGTTTTGACACCGCAAGGACAAGACAGAACGATGAGAAGCCATGTTCGCTCCATGGCGCCGCGCACGTCAGCCCTGACGGGCGAAGTTGCGCGCTATTGGATTGAAGGCGACATGGCTTCAACCATTCTGGCGCGGACCCGCGCAGAGCTCGGAAAACGGCGACAGGGCTTTCTTGAAATCTTCAAGGATTGCAGGCTTTCCTGCTCTCCGGGTTCTCCATACGCATGGCTTGAAGTGCCTGCGCCGTGGACCGGTTCGAGACTGGCTGCGGCGGCGTTGAGCCAGAACATCAAGATATCACCCGGCTCCATCTTTGAATTGGGGACAAAGGGCAAGGCGCGCCATCATGTCAGGGTCTGCTTTGGCGGGCCTGCCTCATTCGGCCAATGCCTCACTGCATTTCAGGATTTGCGCGACCTGATGCGCCATCCGCCCGAGGATGATTTTACTCCAGTCGCGTAATGGCGGGCGGTCCAGTCTTTTCGCCCAAGGCGACTTTTTTGACCATGCCATCGAGCACGGCCAGAAGGGCTGTCCTGAAGGTCTCCAAATCCATGGGGGCGAGCGCCTTGGCAATTTCATCTTCTATCAAGGCCACTTGGCGCACCACGCCAGCCTGCGCCACACGTCCACGGGGCGTGATGACCACGCATTTGTCGCGGCGATTGCCGGGTATCGCTTCCAGATCAACCACATCAAGTTTGCGCAAACGTTTGACCGAGGCTTGCACGGCCTGGCGCGTAATCTTCAGTTCGCGGGCAATTTCTGAAAGCGTCATCCTGCGACGCGTGGCTTGAACAAAAACCCGGGTGTCGGATTGCCAGACTTTTTCGTAGCGCGAACCCTTGCGGTATTGGAGCAGGCGCTCGTCCAGGACATGGGTTAATTGATAGAGAATGTTGCGGATATTGTCGTAACGCGGAATCTGCACGGAATCTTCGCCCATGCATTTTATTATCATGCCATGCAACATTCACAACCCCACTTGACAAATGCTTATGTCTACTTTGGTTGACATTGAGTCATGACCTCGTATGTAAGCATAGTCAACTTTGGTTGACATTGGAGCAAAGCCCGACGCATGCTCCCCAGCATGACGAGGACTCCCCAGTCTTTCGTCTTTGCGTCTGTTCTTTGCTACAATTGGTCAAACGATCCGGAGCTTGCTCCGCCGTCTGGCAAGAGGGCCGACGGTTAATTGCCGTGGGCCCTCTTTTACATTACAGCGCCCACGTACCAGGGCACATATTCATTATCGCCATAGCCCAGAATTTCAGATTTCGTCTTTTCGCCTGAAGCCGTTTTGAGGATGAGATCAAAAATCTCTTTGCCTTTTTGCTCCAGAGAAACGCCATCAATAATGTCGCCGCAGTTGATGTCCATGTCATCCATCATCCGGCGGTAAATATCAGAGTTGGTGGCAAGCTTGATCGACGGGCACGGCTTGTTGCCATAGGCGGAGCCGCGGCCCGTGGTGAAGCACATGAGGTTGGCGCCGCCTGCAACCTGGCCCGTGGCGGAGACCGGATCATAACCCGGCGTATCCATGAACACGAAACCCTTGGCCGTGACAGGGTCAGCATAGTTATAGACGGCGCTCAAGGTCGTAGTCCCGCCCTTGGCTGCGGCACCCAGCGATTTTTCCAGAATTGTGGTGAGGCCGCCGAGCTTATTGCCTGGGGATGGGTTGTTGTTCATCTCCATATTATTGCGGCGGGCATAATCTTCCCACCACTTGATGATGGAGACGAGCTTCTCACCCACTTCCTTGGTGGCGGCGCGCCGCGTGAGCAGATGTTCGGCACCATAAATCTCCGGCGTCTCTGACAGAATGGCCGTGCCGCCCTGATGGACCAGAAGATCAACTGCCATGCCTAAAGCCGGATTGGCCGTGATGCCGGAAAAACCGTCAGAACCGCCACATTGCAGGGCCAGAATGAGATCAGAGGCCAGGCATGTTTCACGTTTTTGGGCATTCACGACTGGCAGCATTTCCAACACGGCCTTAACACCAGCTTCAACTGTTTTGCGGGTGCCGCCAGTTTCCTGAATGGTCATGGTGCGGAAAGTTTCACCTTCTTCCACCTTGTAAGCTTCCTTGAAGCGGGGAATCTGGAAACCTTCACAGCCCAGACCAACCATCATCACGCCGCCCATGTTGGGATTGGTGGCATAGCCCCAAGCTGTGCGCTTGAAAGTGTCAAAGATCACGCCGCGATAATCAACCACGCAGCCATTGTCCTGGGTCAGGGACACCACACCATCGACGTTCGGATAATCTTTAAGGACGCCGGAGCGGTTTATTTCCTGGGCGATGAATGAGGCAACTGTGGCCGAGCAGTTCACCGATGTCATGATGCCGATATAATTGCGCGTTCCGACTTTGCCATTCTTGCGGCGAAAGCCTTGAAAGGTTGCGCGCTGGTTTTCCGGGAGGATGGGTTCGACCTTGGCGGCCTGGGCAAAGGCATAGTCATGCGACAGCTCGCCCATTTCAACGTTGTGCTCATGCACCCAATCACCAGGTGCAATATCAGATTTCGCAAAGCCGATGATCTGGCCGAATTTACGGATGGGCTGGCCCTTGGCGATTTTCACCGCAGCCATTTTGTGGCCGCGCATGATGCGCACATTGGCTGGCACAGATTCAGCTGGCACCTCACCCTTTTCCACAATCCGTGTTGCCACGATAACATTGTCGCTGGCATGCAAGCGCAACATTGCGGGGGCTTGAGTTAGGCTTAAGCTCATGTTCTTATGTTCTCCCATTACAAATCAATAATAGCAGCGGCAAAAGCCGATACTCCAGAGGGAAATATGAAAAAGCGAAACTTCAAGGCACCATCAGGCGCAACCGTGCCCTTCACCGAGCTCGGATTTGGCACAGCGCCACTTGGAAACCTCTATGCGCCCGTGAGCGATGACCAGGCAAATGCGACCCTGGATGCAGCCTGGAACGCCGGAATCCGCTATTTTGACACAGCCCCGCTTTATGGGTTGGGGTTGTCGGAAAGCCGCCTTAATCCCTTTCTGCGGGGAAAAAAGCGCGATTCCTATGTGATTTCTACCAAAGTGGGGCGATATCTCGAAGTTTGCCCACCAGACCAGCGCACCGGCATTGGCAAGTTCTTCAACACGCCCTCCAGGCGTGAGATTTTTGATTATACCTATGATGGCGTGATGCGTTCGATTGAGTTCTCGCTGGAACGTCTTGGACTCGACCGGATTGACGTGCTTTTTGTGCATGACTGCGATGTGTTCACCCATGGCTCCGAACAGGCCCGCGACGCCCATGTGAAGACTGTCATTGAAAGTGGCTACAAGGCTTTGCGCAAACTGCGTGATGAAAAGGTCATCAAAGCCTTTGGCGCAGGCGTGAATGAATGGCAGGTTTGCGAGACCCTGGCGAAGGCTGGCGATTTTGATCTTTTCCTGCTTGCGGGCCGCTATACATTGCTGGAACAAGAAGCATTGAACTCGTTCCTTCCCATGTGTGAAGACCGCGGCATCGGCATCGTTCTGGGTGGACCTTATAATTCCGGCATCCTTGCGACGGGCGCCAAACCTGGCGCGTTCTATAATTACGATCCAGCGCCAAAGCCTATCCTCGAAAAGGTCGCCGCCATCGAGAAGATTTGCAAAGCCCACAAGATCAAATTGCCTGAAGCAGCCTTGCGCTTTCCATTGATGCACCCTTCAGTCGTCTCGGTCATTCCCGGTGCCACATCCACCCAGCAGGTTGCCCTTAACATCAAGACCATGAAAGCCCGCATTCCCAAAGCCTTGTGGAAGGATTTGAAGGGTGCCGGATTGATGGATGAACGAGCCAAGGTCTGAACATGATGATGATTGATTCCCACCAGCATTTTTGGAATCCGGTGCGTGGCGATTATTTCTGGATGGTGGGGGAAGCTCATGATCCCATCGCCCACACCATCATGCCAAAAGACATGTTGCCTCATCTCGAGCGTCACGGCATTTCAAAGACCGTGATGGTTCAGGCCGCCCCCACCGTGAATGAAACCGAATTCATGCTGGGCATTGCCGACGCTACAGATTTTGTGGCGAAGGTTGTGGGCTGGATTGATTTTGAGAATCGCGATGATCTCAAACATCTGCAGCGGTTTAAAAAGCACGCTAAATTTTCAGGCGTGCGTCCGATGATCCAAGACATACCCGACGCTGAATGGATGCACCGCAAGGACGTTCAATGGGCGTTTTCGGCTCTCATTGATCTTGATCTCACCTTCGATGCCTTGGGGTTTCCAATCCATCTCGACGCTTTCCAGCGATTGTTCGACAAATACCCAAAGCTCAGGATTGTGATCGACCATTGTATGAAGCCAGTGATCCGCGAGGATCAGTTTGAGCCCTGGGCCACGAAGATCGCCAAGATTGCCAAAACCACACCGGTATTCTGCAAATTGTCGGGCATTCCCAATGAGGCGAAGCCTGGCTGGACGGTTGAAACCCTAAAGCCATACGCCACCCATGTGATTGAGAGCTTTGGCGCAGAGCGCGTGATGTGGGGCTCAAATTGGCCAGTGCTTGATCTCAACGGATCTTATGACAGTTGGTTTGAAGCGTCCCAGACGATAGTTCCTGCGGCTCAAAAGGCGCAAATCTTTGGGAAAACCGCTGCTTCGTTCTATCGGATTGAGTAAATGAGCGTTTCTCATCAGAAAATAATGTGCGAACACGTTTTATTTTGATGTAAATACGTCTTTACATCATTCATTTATGCTGCGCATGGTGCGCCTCGTAAGGGAGAGCGCCATGAATGCCTTGTCACCAATCCATAGTCTGAATGAGGGCCGCGACGGCTTGATCCGATCGCAGTTGGCAAAGCTCGGTCTGAGCTGGTTGGGTTCGGTGTCATGGAATGAAACGGCGCCCGTTCTCATGAAAAAATCTCTGGCGCGTGGCGAGGCCGCCCTTTCGGCTAATGGTGCATTGCTGGTTGAGACCGGGCAGCACACCGGCCGCAGCCCAAATGACAAATATATTGTTTGCGATCCTTCCACTGATGATCACATCTGGTGGAAGAACAACAAAGCGATGGAGCGCCAACATTTCGAGCAATTGCAGGCCGACATGTTTGCCTATGCCCAGATGAAAGATGCGTTCGTTCAGGATCTTCTGGCCTGCCCTGGCCTTGATGCGCCGCTCTGCGTTCGTGTGGTCACTGAGCAGGCCTGGTCCAGCCTGTTCATGCGCCATCTGTTGAAGCCTGCGGAATTTGAACCCAATGCAGAAACGCTCACCATCATTTGCCTGCCCTCGTTCAAGGCGCAACCTTCACGACATGGCACATCAAGTGAAACCGTGATTGCGCTTGATCTTGCAAAAAGGCTCGTGCTGATTGCTGGCACTGCCTACGCGGGCGAAATGAAAAAGGCGGTTTTCACGTTCGCCAATTTCATGCTGCCTGCTGAAGACGTTTTGCCGATGCATTGCTCGGCCAATATCGGCGCTCAAGGTGACACGGCATTATTCTTTGGTCTTTCGGGGACAGGCAAGACGACGCTCTCTGCTGATCCGGCGCGCGCCCTTATTGGTGATGATGAACACGGTTGGGGGCCTCAGGGTGTGTTCAACATTGAGAACGGTTGTTATGCCAAGGTAATCAATCTTGAAGAGGTCTCAGAGCCACAAATTTTCAAAGCAGTGCAAGGCCTGGGTGCTGTTCTCGAAAACGTCGTGTTCGATGAGGGGACTGGACGTGTCGACTTCAATGACAAGCGTCTTACAGAAAATACGCGCGGTGCCTATCCGCTGGATGCCATCGCCAATGCAAGACCCGGTATCGTCGGCGCTCATCCCAAGACCATCATCATGCTCACGGCTGATGCCTTTGGTGTTCTGCCACCAGTTGCCAGACTTTCTCCAGCGCAGGCCATGCAGCAGTTTCTGATTGGCTATACGGCCAAGCTTGCCGGAACAGAGCGCGGTGTTACAACCCCGCAAGCCACATTCTCTGCCTGTTTTGGTGCACCCTTCTTGCCACGCCCGCCTGAGACTTATGCAGCACTGCTGCGCAAGCTCGTTCAGCAACATGGGACTCAATGTTATTTGCTGAACACGGGCTGGACTGGCGGCGCATATGGCGTTGGTAAGCGCATGTCGCTTGCCGTGACACGCGCAATCCTCAAGGCTGTTCTGGCAGGCGATGTCAGTGAAGCACCCTGCCGGAAAGACGAGAATTTCGGCTTTGACGTTCCACTCACCATCGAAGGAGTCGACGCGAAACTACTCGATCCGCGCCAGTCATGGAGTGATGGAGCTTCCTACGATGCTGCGGCACTTGATTTACGCTCCAAGTTTGCGGCGGCTCTGAACAAGATGGAAGGCCCCGAATAATCAGGTTTGAGGCTTGGTTACTTTCGCTGCCACGGCATAGCCACGAAAAAGTGGTCTGACGCTCACGTCTGCGCCAGTTTTGGTGCGAAGGGCCTGCAACCATTTGCCCAAATCCTGGCGCGGTGTCACGTGAAAGCGGCGAAGCCAAGCATCGAGCAAAGATTTTACAGGAGCGGGCACACCTTCGCATTTGCCGAAATCCACGATGTGCAACTCACCACCGGGCTTGAGTGCATTGTAGCCTTGTTCGATCGCCGTCTGCCAGGCAGGAATCATCGAGAGCGTATAGGAGAAGAACACGCGATCAAAATATTCGACGCCGAAAATCTTGCTGGCGCTGAAATCAGACGCGTCGGCCTGAGCCAGCTCTACCCGTCCCCCCAGATCATTGCGCTGAACTGCACGCCCTGCCGTTTCCAGCATGGCCGTTGAAATATCAAAACCAAAACATTTTGCGGCGGGATAGTGCTTGGCCGCCGCCACAAGATTACGGCCCGTGCCACAACCCATTTCCAAAACCGTGCCCGTTTTAGGTGGATGTAACGCCTTGATCAGGTCATCGCGCCCCAACAGATAGTAGGCGCGGCTTAAATCGTAAAAATGGCGCTGGAGACCATACATTCTATCCATAGCACGGGCTTGCGCGGATGAACCTTCAAGCATTGAGTTGATAGACATGAAATCCGCCATAGATTGATGAGCGATCCTTGGCATGGAGCTCTCGCGAAATTGTTTCGAGATACGTCCATTTCGAAAGAATTTCATTCACCACCCGGCCAGGAAGAATATCAGCTTCGCCCGCGGTTCTGAAAATCACGCGTGCTTTAGGGGCTGCTGCTTGTGTGATGGCAGCCCAAAGTTCATTCAGTTGAACATCATTCATCCAGTCTTGCGCATCCAGCAGCACAACGCGGTCCACAGATTGGGGATCAGCATCACCCAGAAAATGCGTCATGTTGGCCTGAATGGCGCTGATGCGCGAGGAATTGCGACGCATCACGCCATAGTTCTTTTCGTCCAGGTAAGGCGGCAAGGGGCCAGAGGCGTCTGGCGCATAGGAGCGGCCAAAAGCCTGCCAGGCAAAATAATTGTCATTCAAAGGAAAGTCGCACGTCAGCTTTTCGAGCCGGCCTTTTAAGACCAGCTTCATCGGCTTTCCTTCCGCCAATGCACCATATTGGGCAGGGGGAATACCAAGACCGAACAGCGCCACGGGCGATTTCGTCAGGCGCTTGATCAGTTTTTTCTCAAACAGCGGGCTGATTTTTTCTTCGAAGAATTCGCGCTGTTCCTTCAACGTGCGGCAGGCGAGAAATGCATTGAGGTCCAAACCATAAAATCTTGCCAGCTTGTGACCCGTGCCAATGAACTTGCCCAGAAGGCCACGGCGATAGATGTTCTTGGCGAAACCCGACAGGCGACGGCGCCCTGAAAGATTACGGCCTTCCCAATAAAGACGGCTCTGGCCATCAAGGTGAGGGGCCAGCCAGTGGCGATAGTTTTGCAGGTTTTCGAGGTCATCGGCTTCGCCAAAAAACCGATAGAAGGCATCCCAACCCGGCAAGCGCTTCAGGCCTTCGATCTTCAAACGAAGCAGCGCCACATGGGCGCGGTTCAAATCCAGTGCTGTGATTTTGGCGGGCTCGGCCGTCAGATAGCTCAGTGCGTTGCAGCCGCCCGACGAGATCGTGACGATATGATGGTGAGGCTCAATTTCCATGGCGGCCATGTCAACCACTGGATCTTCCCAAATTTGAGCATAGACGAGGCCGCGAAAGAGATAAGCAAAGAGTTGGTCCTGCAGGCGTCTCAATCCGAAGCCTTGCGATTTTCCAACTGCTTCATTGACCAGGTGTTTTGTTTTGACAGGGGCAAGTTTCGGCAAGGTTGCAGTGCTCATCAGCGCTCTCTCGTTTCCCAGATTGGTGGGCGAGGGCTAGACTTCAATTGTGACTGTTCGATTACAGAACCGTCACAATAGTTTCATGCAAGGCGGCTTTTCCTCATCCATGCCTACGGATTCGACACAACGCTTTCGCGCCATTTTTATTTCTGATCTTCATCTGGGCACCAGACGCGCCCAGTGTGAGCAGTTGCTTGATTTTCTCAAGCATACTGAAAGCGAATATCTCTATCTGGTGGGGGACCTCATCGATTCATGGTCGCTTCAGAAAAAATGGTATTGGGACCAACACCACAATGACGTGATCCAGAAACTACTGCGCAAGGCGCGTAAAGGCTCTCGCGTGGTTTATGTTCCGGGCAATCATGATGAGAACTTCCGACAGTTCTGCGGCCATCGGTTTGGTCGCGTTGCCGTCTTGCGCGAAACGGTGCACCGCGCGCTTGATGGCAAGCGTTATCTCGTTTTGCATGGCGACAAATTTGACAGCGTCATCTACTTTGCCTCGTGGCTCGCCAAGTTCGGCGATTGGGCCTACGAGCGCCTGATGGATTTCAATGTGGTCATTCTTTATGTGCGCAAGTTGATGGGCCTCGGCCATTGGTCGCTCTCGGCCTATATCAAGCACAAAGTGAAAAAGGCCGTTGAATTCATTTCGCGCTTTGAAGAAGTTGTGGTGCGTGAGGCGCGCGAACGCAATTGCCAGGGGGTGATCTGTGGCCACATCCACACGCCCGACAACCGAATGATTGATGGTGTTCATTATCTGAACGACGGCGACTGGGTGGAAAGCTGCTCGGCGTTGGTGGAGCATCTTGATGGCAGATGGGAAATTCTTTACTGGCAAAACCCCGATCTTGCGGCAAAACCTGTAGTCGAATTGCCAGCACCACAGTTCAAGCATTTCGAGGAAGCTTTCACCAGTTTGCGGGTGACATTTTAACCATCGAAGCGCTGGGGTCCTCTACCCAGCGCGGCGGCCCTGTCGCTTAAAGATTCGTAGGACTCGATTGACAACTTCAACCCGTCGGTTGCAAATTCCCCCCGAAGTCACAATAGATGGCGGCACGACGGGGTAGACCAATGCTCACAATGAATAGAAACACATGTGGACGCCCGGCAAGGCGAAGCGGGATCCTGTTCTTCGCATTTATGTTGTGGGCACCCAGTTTGCTTGGTCCAGTGGCGCACGCCTCAGATGACGGCCTGCCTGGGATCACCACGCCAACGATATTGCCGCCTTTTGATCCAAAGGCCCCATCCTGCACTGTGCCGAGGGGCCTTAGCCGCAGCCTAGCTTATGTACAGGAAAACGAGCGGGAGTTCCTCGAAGGCGTCAACCACGGCCTTGAAATGGCAGCGAAGGACCGTGGATTGAACTATCAAAGGGCGGTCGTTACCAATGACGTGGCCGACGCCGTTGAGAAGATAGAGCAATTTCGCAAAGACAAGGTCGGTGCTCTGGTTGCCACCTCATCCAATCCCGCAGCCGCGGCCCACAGCCTGCAACAGTTCATTTGGTCTGGCGGCTTTGTCGGAACCATTGTTCCGCCGCCCGCAACGTTGCTTTTGAATGCTCCGCAATATGCAACGGGCGAGGCGTTGACCGATGCCGCTATTGCTCACATCAAAACGAAGCTCGGCGGCAAGGCCAATGTGGTGTTGCTGACACAAGATACCATGCAGTATCTCGCACCGCGCTTTGAAGCCATGCGCAAGGGGCTGAGTGCGCTCCCCGAAGTAACGATCATTGCTGACATTGCACCCGTTCCTGTCAGCAAAGAGGGTGGCTTTGCCACAATGAATTCAATCCTGCTGGCCAACCCGGATATCGACGTTGTGCTGGGCGGCGATGCCGTGGTGCTGGGAGCTCTTCAAGCCTTGCGCGCTGCCGGCAAGGCTCGCCCGGACCAATTCCTCGGAGGAATTGACGGTGAGCCTGAGGCTGTATCGGAGATCAAAAAAAGCGACAGCCCTTACAAAGCCAGCATTGCCCTTTCATCGCCTGTCTTTGGCTATGCCATGGGACAATATGGGGCGGACTGGCTTGATGGAAAGAGCGTTCCCCAAGCCATGGATATTTTGCCAAGTGCTTTGACCAAGGACAACATCCAACAGTATGAGGCCGATCTTGCAGATCCCGCATCGGTATTTGCTGACCCTGCACGACGGAGTGCTTATCTCAAAATGTATGGCAACATCTGCTATGATACGCGTGACCACTACGTGAATTTCCCGTGGTCTTCAGAAATGAAATGATGAGATTATTGTCGGTTGGAATGACGGCCACCATTTCACCGTCAAAAATCAAGCCCGCAACAAGCGATTTTGCGTCATGATGCAACTTGAGTTTTTTGATGACCTTCCGCCGTCTGATCCGGCTGTTCTTGTGCTAATTTTTTTACGGGGAAAGTGATCCTCGCAATTGTACCCGGATTGCTGAGTTCGTAAACCATCTCTCCGCCCAAGCCCTGGGCCATGGCGCGCAGTATTTTTGTGCCAAATCCCGTTCCTTGCGCCTGCTTTTCGGTATCTATCCCAACACCATCGTCAGCAACAGTCAGTTGGGCCTTATCGTCTCCAATATCCTTGAGTTCAATCCGGATCTCGCCCTTGCCGCCCGGATACGCATACTTCAAGGCATTGCTCACCCACTCGTTCAAAATCACACCAAGGCTGATGCTTTGGTCAACCGGCATTTTCACGGAGGCAACTTCGTATTTGAGAGTGATCTCGGAATTTTCGGCCTTTACTGATGACTGAAGGTGCGACAGCAGGCCGCTCAAATAGTCATCCAGCAGCACAAAGCGCACATCGCCTGTTGTATAAAGTTTTCGGTGGACCAGCGCGATAGCCAAAATCCTGTCTCGTGTTTCAGCCAGCGCATTCTTGGCTGCCTTCTCAACAACTGAATTGGCCTGAATTTTTACAAGTGAAGCCACCATCGCAAGGCTGTTGGAGACGCGGTGATTAACTTCCACCAACAAAGCCTCGGCCCGATCTCTTGCCGCGCGTAGCATTTCATTGGCACGGCTCAAATCGTCGGTGCGTTGTTCAACACGCATTTCAAGATCAGCGTTGAGAAGCGTTACCTCCTCCTGAGCAGAGGTCAGGCGCCTTGTGTAACTGGTCATGATAAAGGCCACAATGCCAGCGACCGACAGAATGACCAAGGCGCTCAGGATTGAAACAAGCCTGAGGCGATCTGCCGTCTTCTGCTGTTCGATCACATAGTCAATCAGGCGCTGGTCCGCAGCCCGGATGATGCCGCCGATATAAACTTCGGCTTCGTCCATAAGCGCTTTGCCGTGATTGGTTTTTACCAGCGCCAATGCCTCGGCGTCCCGGTTTTGCTGTTGCAGGGAAACGGTTTCGCTTACTTCCACAATTTTCTGGTCAACGACCTCGCCCAGCCTTTTGCTGGCAGCTTGCAAATTTGGATAGTCGGCAAGCCCTGCCTGAAGAAGTTTGAGTTGCCTTTGGGCCTGCAATTTTGCGACACCAAAAGGTGCGAGATAAACTTCGTTGTGGGTGTAAAGGTAACCCCGCTGACTTGTTTCGGCAGTTTGCAGGGCGCTTCGCAGATCAACGGCCTCGGCACGCACAGCACGCACGTTCACCACATTGAAAAACAGCGCCTGGGTGCGCGCATTCAGCCAGAACGTCATCGCGACGATTGCCGAAAGTGCCAGAAACCCAATGATGACCGGAATAACAGCAAGGCGAGGTCCGACATTCCGACCCATTGTAGTGCCTAAATCCAGGTTTCAATCATGCCTATTTTGTAAGCACATCCCCTTGGAACATTCAAGATGAGATGGGATTTTTGTCAGAGTTCAGGGCCGGAAGATAGAGACCGTTTAACTTTCATTCATTGAACCAGCATCGTGACGAAGGCTTGCATGCCCCGCCAATCCTCCATTTTTGCCCGTGGACGCTACTGGCAACATGGTTTAAGCGATTTTGCGAGGGCCAGTTCGAGGAGTGGCTGTAAGCTCGGATGTGTAACTATGGGTTGGAAATGAACTTGGCTATCCCCAAGCGGGCGTTTGCTGCGTGTGTTTTGTTGTTTGCCATGCTGGTGGCCATGTGCACCCTTGTGGCGCATGACAATTTAAAGAATTTTGCGCTGTCACTGGCCTCTTCGGCGCTGCTGCTTTCAGTTCTGCTTTCAATTCGCAACCGTATTCTGCGGACCGCGCTTGTTGATATTTTCTTTGTCATTGCGGCAGCGTCATTTTTTGTGCGCGAAGTCTACTCCACCATTTCCAAGGACATGATTCTGGCCACTGTTGGGGTGAGCTGGCACGTTTCTTTGGGTCTGATACAGACAGTTCCACTCTATTATGTTGCAGCCTTGGCCGCGTTCCTGTTGGTCATCTCGGCGCTTTCCTATCATGCCTACATCCACATTCCCGGCAGGCTGAAATTTTATGTGCTGCCCATTCCCCTGTTCGTATCGCTGCTTGAGCCCGTGCGGGCCGACCTTGCGGATTGGGGCTATCGCTGGTTCGTCAACAATAACATGTATTCAGCGACCTTCATGGCCCAAGATTATCTGGACACCTACAAAATATTCTGGGGCGATATCGTCACGGCGAGCATGATCTCGGTGGAGGCTTACGCTGACTCCATGAAATACGCGCAGGTGCCCCATGCCAAGATGCCTGATTATATGAGCCGCGAAGGTGCTGGTGCCGACAAGGTGATTTTCGTGATCGGCGAGTCTTCAAATGTGAAACGGTACAGCGCTTACGGCTATGGCGTTGCGACCACTCCAAATCTCGACCAGATGGTCAAGAGCGGCGGCATTTGTCTCGTCAACAGGGTTCATTCCTCAACACCCACCACGCGCACTTCCGTGCCTATGTATGTCTCCTTCGCCACACCTGAGGTGCCTGACAATCTGTTCACCTACAAGAACATCATGGAGATGGCGCAAGACGATGGATACAAGACTTACTGGATCGGGTCGCAGCGCCTAACCACGCTTTGGGACAAGACCTATTATTTCGTGGCAAAGTACGCCGACGTTATTGATACGCCCAGCCAAACGAACACCAGCTATGAGATTCGCGAGTCAAAGGACGACGACTTGATCCCCCCTGTGCAGGGCCTGTTCAGCACGGCACCGCAAAAGGCGTTCTTCGTTATTCATCTGACCGGCAACCACTTGTCCTACAAAGCCAACCATGACGAAGCCGACACGCAGGCGCTGCCCAATGCTGACGAATATGACAGATCCGTCCACCACGTAGATCACCTTCTGAAACAGATCATGGATGAAGCCGACAAGGACTTCGGCTCATCCTATCAACTGGTCTATTTGCCGGACCACGGCGAGGCCGTAAATCACGGTCATGGCTTTGCTACGCATTTGAATGAAATGTATTTGATCCCGCTTTTGTCCAACGCCCGCGCCAATTGCGACGAGATGGAAAAACTTCGTGGCTCGGATGGCTATGTCGCCGGAGAGACGGTGAAATACCTCATGATGCATCTTTTGGGGTACAAGACCGACGACCACTTTCTGGCGCAGGCCCGCGACAACTCCGACAAAATCCTGAACGGCTTTGAACAGATCCAGGATTTCAAAACGCTGGATTCCTGTTCGTCGCAGGATTGCCCGGATTGAACCCACTGCCCTTGGTCGCTGCGATGCGTGAGAATGCGGTGAAATGGCGGAAGAAGAGTCCGTAAGACCCCGATGCACCGAAGTATGAAGCAGTCCATCTAAGTCTATATTATACGATGTTTTTCATAGAGTTACTTCCCGGTAAGTCTTCTGACATCCGATTAGGATTGCATGCAGTCAGCCCCTTCTGGTAGGATTGCTGGTAGGATTAGCCAATACACTGATCGGGACCGCCATCACCATGCCGAAACTCACAGTTAAGCAGATCGAGGCCCTCAAAGAGCCGGGGCGCTACAGTGATGGCCAAAATCTGTATCTGAAGATCACGCCATCAGGGACCAAAAACTGGGTTCTGTTTTATCGCTTCGGAACCAAGCGACGTGAGATGGGGATCGGCAGCCTAAGTCAGGTTACGCTTGCCGAAGCCCGTAAACGGGCCCTGAACGCTCTCCAGAAGATCGCCAGCGGTGTCGATCCACTGGATGACAAGATCGCGTTAAAAAGAGCTGGGCAGACATTTGGGTCATTCGCGGACGCATACTTAGAACTTCATCGTGATAAGTTTAAAAGCGAAACCCACATTCACCAATGGGAGAAAACCCTCAGCGACTATTGTGCCTCGCTCCGGGGGATAGCCATTGCTGACGTTGACACGGAGGCCGTGCTCAAGGTGCTGCGTCCCCTTTGGCAGGAAATCCCAGAGACGGCGTCACGCATCAGGGGCAGGCTTGAAGCCATTCTGGATGCCGCCAAGGCCCAAGAGCTGCGGTCGGGGGATAATCCGGCTCGGTGGAAAGGACATCTAAAGGCTGTCCTCCCGGCCCGTAGGAGGCTTACACGAGGGCATCACGCCGCTTTGCCTTATGGGGAATTGCCTGCGTTCATGGATCAACTTCATGCGAAGCAATCCACGGCTGCATTGGCGTTAGAGTTCTGCGTCTTGAATGCCACACGCACGAGTGAGACTTTGAACTGCGTCTGGGGCGAGATCGACCTTGCCAAGGGTGTGTGGGTCATTCCCGCCAAACGCATGAAGGCTGGCTATGAGCATCGCATTCCTCTCTCAAGCCAGGCATTGGAAATACTTCATCAGCTTTACGATGCGCGCCCATCACAAAACGCGCATGTGTTCCCGGGTAGTAAAGCGGGAAAGCCTTTATCCAACATGTCGATGGCCGCCGTCTTGAAACGAATGCAACGCAAGGACATCACCGTCCATGGTTTTCGCTCGACGTTCCGAGACTGGGCCAGCGAGCAGACTTCATTCCCGAACGAGACCTGTGAACATGCACTCGCGCATCGCATCTCTGACAAGGCCGAGGCATCATATCGGCGTGGTGACCAGTTTGAGAAACGCAAAGCGTTGATGGAGGCTTGGGCGACCTACTGCAAAGGCGCTGGTGTTGCTGGGAACGCCATTCCCATCCGCGCTTAAAAGCCCCCTAAGCATACTTAGCCTTATTGAACCTCAGAAGACTCATTGAGCAAGTACAGTCCTCGATAAACCCCTCCGCGATGCCATGACACTCAAGGAGTTTTGTTCTATCGTTGAAAAATGGTAGGCTACATTGTCTTGCCAATTCGAAGCGCGAGCTCACAACAGCAAATGCTGAACAAGTCGCTTTATTCGCAAGACCGGCCCGAAAGACCCGCAGTACTGCTTCCTCGTGACCCAGCGGATGTCCTCAACGATCTGCTCCGAAGAGGCGTTAAACACACAACACACTCTCACTGTGTCTGATACAAAAATCGGGTAGGCCTAGACAGCGAGCACCGCTGACAATTGCGCCAAAACCGCCCCCTCTCGACGAGGCGCCAAACATGCAATAGTCTTTCACTGCATATGGAACAAAATATCGGCTAAGCCAGGTCACCGCAAAATGGAATCTTAAAAGAGATAGGTAACCGTGATCGAGTTCTTCATAATTATACCCACAATCAATGCCGCAGCCCACTTGGATAGGTTGCTAGCCAGTTTGACAACGCAAGTTGGAAAATTCTCTATGCAGATACATGTTCAAGACGCAAGGTCAACCGACGGCACTAAGAACGTTGTGGAACACTGGAAGACGTGGAGCACCATGCTCGGCAACAAAAACCAGAAAATTGAAATTTCATTTCGTTCCGAGATGGACGCTGGACTTTATGATGCGATTGATCGCGCCTCGAAGTTAATGAACAGCGACGACTGCATCATGACATGGATCGGAGCGGATGATATCTTCATGCCTGGTGCTCTGGCGACCGTTGCATCAGTGTTTTCCCAGAGACCGGAAATCATGTGGTTGACCGGATCACCTCACGTAGCGAACGGTGCAGGAGAAGTTTTTACACCCTGGTCTAATGTTCTTTACTCACGTTACCATTTATACGCTGGCCGCCACGACGGAAGAAAACAAGCTGATGGAAACAACTACGGGTTTGTCCAGCAGGAGGGTACATTTTGGCGTCGTCATCTTTGGAATAAGTCGGGGGGTATCGACACAAGATTCAAACTTGCTGGAGACTGGGATCTCTGGCGACGTTTTGCTGAGTATACGACGCTTTACTGTTTTACGTTCCCATTAGCCTGTTTTTCCCGCCGCATTGGCCAGAAGTCCTCCGACATGGCAGGCTACTACAAAGAGGTTGATCAAATTGGATACCGTGATCCACCATTTAAAGAAGTGCAGGCGATGGTGTTGAAGCGTTATGCATGGGATCAGGATTGGATAGTTGAGCCCCAATTCATGCCATCTGCAAGCCCGGAAATAGCCCGGGCCATACGCAGGTTTTTCCGGAGAACGTTTTTCAAAAAAGCAATCTAACTTCGCAGTTGGTCGCCACACTTCCTTTACGCAAATGGCCTGCAGCACGGCGTCCAAGATCGTCATCGGAAACCTGGCGCGGCTTTGGGAATAGTAGTCAAGCGCTCTACTGCGCTTCCGGAGACACCTAGCTATTTAGTCCCCTGTGAACTATTCCCAACTCATTGATTTGAGATTCTGATTTCGGATTTGGGGTGATTTTGATTTGCAAGGAAACAGGTGTTCGGCACCAGTTTTCATGCAGATTCGTTATTGAGATTCCAGACGCATCGAAGATGTAATTCAACTGTCGAGATTGTAACTGGGCGTCACAACCGCCCAATTTATTGATGATGTCATTTGTGGCCTTTTATCGCGTCCCGTTTAAGTTTGTGTGTTTGATTGACCGCAATCTTAGACCAGTGTGGTGGATTTGTGTTTGTTTCGCCAAGCTTGGCTCAAGTTCCTGCAAGTCGGTCTTCATGAAAGGACTCGTATCCTAAATTTCCCCACTCTATGCTAGCCTAACAAATCGGATTTCAATTTTATCCGAGAACACCTTACATCCGGCACGATCCTCCGAAATCCATCCAAACAGGCACATCTTGAAAAACGGCAAGACCAAGAACTCTCCCCAGCACGCAATTTCCAAAGCACCTGAAATAACCCAGTTTGTATTGGTCACACCGAGCTATAATTTGGGCAACCTCATTGAGGAAACGATTTATTCAGTTGCCGGACAGGCCGGACATTTCAAAATTCGCTATCATGTGCAAGACGGCGGGTCGACGGACGAAACCCTTGAAATTTTGAAAAAGTGGAAGCGGCTTCTGGCCAGTCCTTCTTTTCCAAAGTTTTGCGATGAAATCATATTCAGCTATGCGGTCGGCACTGATTCAGGAATGTATGATGCGATCAATCGTGGCTTTTCCAGCGCCCTGAAAGGTCAGGGTCCATGCATTATGAGCTGGATCAATGCTGATGATGTTTTTTATCCCGGTGCACTCAGTGCTGTCGCATCGTTTTTCAGTCAAGAGCCTGCGGCGGAACTTTGTGGGGGGCGCATTGCGTTGACTGGAGAAGATGGTTTCTTGTCCGAAACATATGCGCCACAGGGAAAGGATCGGTCAGAAATCGCACATGGTGCCTATGACGGACGAAACAACGGCTTCATCCAACAGGAAGGCACATTCTGGCGCTCTGAACTCTGGGAGAAGGTTGAAGGCCTCAATCCGACGCTGAGACTTGCAGGCGATTTTGATCTGTGGCGAAGATTTTCCCAACATGCCGAGTACCATACATTGGACACGATCACGGCCATTCACCGGACGCGTGCAGGCCAACTTAGTTCTGATATGAAGAGATATTATGTCGAAGTTGATCGTATCATGGCTACGCTGCAGGAGAGTGACGAGAAGCCGCCGGCTGAAGGCACCTTCTTTAAATACCAGTTGGGACAAGAGAACTGGAAGAGGCACACGTCGCCAGCCAGAACTTGGAGGCCCATTCGCGGAATGGGAGCTTTCGAAGGGCCTTATCTTGAACTTGGTATAACGTCTGGTCGATGGATGGTGGAAAAGACCGCCGAAGTTTTGGTGTGGTCAGATTCGGCTGGCGATTCAGTTTTATCACTTCAATTTCGTAACCCGCGATCCCTGGCAAAGATCGCACTGAATGGGCAGTCATTGAAGATTGATACCGCGCCCATATTCATGAAGCTGAATTTGAAGTTGCCGTTTAAGGCGAAGCGTGGGTGGAACCCGCTGAAACTACAGATTGGCTCGGTCACCGACGAAGAAGGAAAACGTCGCAAGCTTGGCATGTTCATTGATGACATTACCTTGAAGAAGAAAAAATGGAGTGACCGTGTGCTGCCCGCTTTACGCAAACGGAAGTTCTGGTTTTAGGTCCGCGCGTACTTCTGATTCGATACCCCGATTGGTCATTTGAAACTTATCTTGTTTGCAATCCCTAAATCGGTGGTCATGTTCAAATTTTCCAACATGGAATGGAAACTCAGATTCATTGATTCCACTGAGAATTCGTTTCTGGCATAGAGATGCGCGCGCTGTCCCATTTCCCTACAGAGGGCCCGGTCAGAGTAGAGCTTCAATATCATTTGTCGAAGTGCGTCAGCCGATTGCTCAACAAGAAATCCGGTCACGCCATCGACAATGGCCTCGCTCACACCCGTGCCATCAAAGCCAATTGATGGAACACCTGCGAAGGCCGCTTCCTGGAAGACCAAGCCAAATGTTTCCGCAAGGCTCGGACCAACAAAGACATCAGCGGCGTTCAACGCCCGGTTTACCAGATGGGCTTTCCGCAAATAGCCGGTTGAAACCACTTTGACCCCGTCGATCGCAAACCCAACGTCGTTGTTGCCGATCAGGACCACTGTAATGTCCGGCAAGCCCAAGCCTGCGAGCGCCTCGACAACGTATCTGCCGCCTTTCCTCGTTTCAGACAGGGCCGTGACGGTGAAGGCCACAACAAAACTATCTGGCGAGATCCCAAAGAATTCCCGCACAGCGGATTTTTGCAAAGGGCGAAAATCTCCCACCGGAAGGCCGGGTTTAAATTTTCCAAATTCGCGATCTGCAACCAATCCATCACCCATCATGCTCTTTGCCGTCGCCAGTGCCCAATCTGAAAATGCAACAATGACTGGAGCGCCGTCAGACGCGAGCAGCTCTCTTTTGTCGTGCCAGGCGCCAGAAATCTTCTCCGGAGGCAGGGATGGATATTCGCTCGCCGTAGGGCATGAGGCATCACAACCCGTTTTGAATTTTCGACAATCGCCAAAATAGGCGCATCGGCCGGTGAACAGCCAAAAATCATGCGTGATCCATAGAGACTTTATCCCGGCCAGCATTTTCGGAATTAAAACCGAATCTTTAACCGCGCCGTGGAGATTTCCATAGATGATCAAATCTGGCTTGAGGGCCAGCACTTTGGCGGCAAACCTCGCCTCATTGATTTTTCGCCCGCCACCCACACGCGATGCTATAGCGAGAAAGTACACTTTATATTGTGCAAGTCTCAGGGCAGACCTTATCCTGTTATGCGCAATTCCTGCACCATAGCGATTGCCCCAATCATTGATCATAACAATTTTTGGCTTTTTCTTGCGGGGCAATTTTTGATTTGGCAGAGCCAACTGACTGGACGCGAGCATGGCAACAAACTTCGCTCTCACGATTTTAAGTTCAGCCCGGAATTTATTTGGATCGGTGGTCTTTTGGTCGGCATGCATGCGGAATTTTGCAACGGCAGAGCCGATGGTGTGAAGCTTGGCGCCTGCCAATGCGAACCTGCACCAAAGTTCATAATCCATTGAATAGTACAGGTCCTCATGGACCTGGCCGCCTGCACGCTCCCAAATCTCACGCGTGAAGAACACCTCAGGTTGGTAAAAGAACCGTCCCTCGTTCCAGCGGCCATCCAAGTCGAGAAGCTCTTCGATTTTTAAGGGTCCATCACCGCAACTGGCAATGTGCCGGTCGATGAGCTTTCCAGCTTTGTAAATTTCACAAATCCCGCTGACCATGTCCGTCTTGTGGGTGGCGAATGCAAAGGCAATGGAATGAAGTGCTCCCGGAGCGAGTTGGTCATCACTGTTCAGCCAGGTCAAGATTGAGCCTGAGGCCAGACGGAAACCCTTGTTGATTGCATCGCTTTGCCCGCGATCGGGTTCCGACAGGTAAGCGTGGATGCTCTGTTTAAAGCGAGAAACTATTTCATGTGTTGCGTCGGTTGAGCCGCCATCAATCACAATCAATTCGACATCGGGGTAGTTCTGGGAGACGATCGATTGCAGGGTTTCTTCGATAAAGCGGCCCTGATTCAAGGTCGGAACGACAATGCTGATTTTCGGCCAGACCGATCCGTCCGGCAAAGTTTTCGGATAGGGTAGAATGTCTTCATTTGGGCCTGTGCTTTTCGTGTTGGACGGCAGTAAATTTCCAAGCAGGCTCGCAACGGCAAATATCGCCCTATGGAAATGGCCTTGGATTTTTCCGTAGATCATGTCTTTGCCTGATTTCTGCCAATTCGCTTACCGATTGACCCAAGATCACGGGAAACTGCAAGCGCAAAAAATTGCGTCCCGCGCGATGAGGGTGCGTAGCCTTGAACTATAGGGTTGTCCGGCGCCGCCAGCTCTGGTTCAATGCGCTGCCAGAATTGAACTCAGCGCGAGGCCAACACCCCGAAATGCAAGAGAAGATTTGTGTCATTTACCTTGTACATGGGATAGGTCTCGAACAATTTCGAGACGTCGTAGGTCTGGCTGCAAAACGTGAGTTGTTGAAACTCACCGGTCATTGGCGTCTAAACTCAGACAGCGAACATTTGTAAGATGAAAATCAGCGTCATTTCACCGGTGTTTTCCGCCGCGTCGACCATCTCCCGCGCAATTGAAAGCGTGCTCCAACAGGGCACCGGCAATTGGGAGCATATTGTGGTTGATGGAGGTTCGATCGACGGCACCGTCGAAATTCTCGCAAAATACAAACATCTCAATTGGATTTCTGAACCCGACCAAGGGCAGGCCCATGCCATGCAAAAGGGCTTTGCCCGTTCAACTGGCGACATCATCGTTTATCTGAACGCTGATGATTATTTTTTGCCGGGGGCATTTGAAGCTGTGCTCAAAGAATTCGAGGCTGGGGCTGAATTTGTGGTGGGCGATGTGCTTGTCATCAGTGAAAGAATGCAAGCCAGTCGCCTCAACAAGCCAAAGGTCACTTTGCCTGAGATGTTGCGGCATTGGATCGCTGATGCTTATTGTTACAACCCGGTTGGCTACTTTTACCTCCGACATGTCCAGGAGATCTGCCCGTTCAATGTTGCCAACGACACAACCATGGACCTTGAATTTCTGTTGCGTGCGGCCAGCAAGTTCAAACTCACCAAGATCGATCAGACTCTGGGGTGCTATGTTGACGGGCTTTCTGCCAAGACCAGTCAAATACAATCCACACCTGATTACTGGCGCCCCGCGAATTTTCCTTATATCGATGAATATATTACGGGCTGGCCTGAGCCAAAGCGCCTGGCGTTTCACCGTGAACGCGAGAAGGGCTATCGCCGGATCGCACGCTTTTGGAAGAGGATGGAGCGCCAGCGCAAGCTGAAAGCTTGGCTTTCAGAACACTTCCGTTTCAAATCACAATCCGCTTAGCCGTGGTCTTGGGGTTGGCGATGAGCTGCTCTTACTCGGGCGCCTTAAGCAACAATGAGATGTTTTTCCGATATTTCTCGAACGTGAACAGTTGCTCATAGACCGACGTTTCAGCGGTGTCAGGATGTTGATCAGGACGTACCTGCATTTCAACGATCCTCGCTTCGATGGCTGACTTAAACTCGGCAGCCGTGGTGCACGGAGCATGAAGCTTGCTGACGGCGGGATTGCCATCAAAGCCGCGGATCGCCAGTGGCGAAAAAATCATCGGAAGGCCGTAAGACAGTGCCTCAATCGTTTTGACTGCGATGCCATGGCCCTGGATGACAGGGACCAAAACCGTCTTGGCGCGGCAATACCACGAATGCAAATCATTCACTCGCCCTGCGAACAGATCCTTGTACTGGCTATATCTTTGTCTCCCAATGCCCTTCAGGGACCGGTCGATGTTTCCCACAATGCGCAGTGTTGCGCGCTTGTGGAGGCTTTCGTCCCAGACATTGTCCAAGAACCAGCGCAACGAATTGTAGTTGGCCTCATTGTCAGAAGCCACAATGAGGAAATCGATGTCTCGCATGGTGTCTGGCGATTTTGGAGGACGGTGCAACCCGGGGTAAATCAAGTGATGCTTCTTGTGTGGCAGGGCCACTTTGAAAGTGTCAAACTCCGCTGCATTGAGATGCACAAGCTCATCCGCGAGATTCGAATAGTGAAACTCATCCCGCAAATATGCCTCATAACTTGAATTTTCGCCGACTGCCCAAAGCCTGTAGGCAGACGCGAACATATGTTCGCTTTGAATGTCGTGGGTTTCCGAGACGACCTTCATCGTCCCGTAGCGCTGCTTGATTCGATCTGCCATGGGCAGATTGAAATAATGGTTGTTGTGGATGTGCACCAATTCGTGTGTCTGCGCAAACTTGTCCAATGAAGCCGGAATTTCTGCAAGGCTCGCCCTGAGTGTGCGCCACATAACAGGAGATTTTTTGAGCGCCGCGCCAATTTGTCGGTAGGTTGCAGATTGCAGCGCTAACGCCCCAGGCAAATTCGACTCCCCCCGAAATGACGAGTTGAAATCATCTGTCATGGCCAAATAATTGCGCCAAAAATTCTGGGAAAAGAATGACAGGTGAAGAGTGGTGGGCACGGCCAGAAAATATGTGTCGTAGCCCAACGAGCGATATGCTTCGACCTGGCTTTTAAAAACCTTGTACGAGCCGCATGAGTGCCAAGCAGGCGCAATAACAATGACCCCTTGCCTCTTGTCACTTTTATTTAGTTGATTCAATTCAACTGAATCCTTGGGCGGGGAGATTGTAATAATTGGTTCTAGTGATTGTTCCTCGCTGGTTCCTCTTAGCAGATGCAATTGGATTGTCGACTCCAAGAGCTTCCAAAAGCAGTCATCTGCCATCTGGATTTGCATTGCATGCCACAACTACAACCAGCGCATGATGCTTCAAATTGCATGCAATTCTATTGCATTGATATTTATTGCTTAAATCTATTGCATTGATATTTATTGCTTAAAATTTCAAGTGCAGTGTAATTTGAGAAATTTTCCATTTAAGTCACCGAAGGCTGGTAATGGTGATGACGGGAATTTGATTTCGCCAACTATGAGTGGCATGAGATGTGGATTCTGAGGAAATTCATGTGTTTGCCAGACTGATCAAATTATTTTTTACAGCCCCTGGCGCCCGCCCATTTTCGGTGCTGTGTGCGATGATCCTGTCCAGCCTGTCCGATACAGTTGGCATGGGCGCACTTGTGCCGCTCACCAGCCAGCTCAGCAATGACCAAGGAAGTGCCAATTCATTCTTGGGCGTTTTCACCATTGGCATTTTGCACGCGATAGGCCTGTCGCCTAACTTTCTCAACTTGCTGATCATTCTCGGCGTCGCTCTGATTCTGAAATCAGCAATTGCATTTCTCGCCATGAGTTTTGTTTCGGTCTCCGTTGCAAATGTAGCCACCGGCATTCGGACCCGGCTGATGAAGGCGACGATGAACGCCAAGTGGTCTTATTTTGTCAGCCACCCGCCTGGCGAAGTGGCCTCAATGATTGCCGCGCAAGCTCAAGGTGCGGGCGATGCCTATCAGCAGACATCTGCCCTCTTCACCAATATCGTTGTGACATCGGGTTTGTTGATCACCGCTTTTCTGGTCTCAGGCCCACTGGTGATTTTCTGCCTCGCTGCGGTCGCGGGTCTTGCTATTCCGCTATTTTATATTCTGCAACGCGCCCGCGATGCGAGTATGAAGCAGTTCGCACGGTCGGCCAGTCTTGCAACTGGTATTCAAGATGTCATTGCCAATATGAAGGCGCTGAAATCGATGGCCAAGCAGGGGCGCTTTGTCGATGCCTTCATGCATTCCATTCGTGATCTGCGCTCGGCAGTTATCGCCATGAACGTCTCACGCTTTGCCTTATACAATGGGCAAGATATTTTGGCGACGATGATGATTATTGGCGGCGTCTATGTGGGGGTTGGGCTTTTGCACACGCCGATTTCACAATTGCTCGTCATTGGCATCATCTTCTATCAGATGGTCGATGCCATCAAGCGCACCCAGTTAAGCGTGCAAGATGCGGTGATGGCATCGGCTGGCTATTATGGTGTGTTGGGAATTGTCGAGAAGGCGGAAAGCCAGTTCGAGCCAGATACCGGCACTATGGGCGCCAATCTCAAACACAGCATGGTGTTCAAGGATGTCAGTTTTTCCTACACCGAAAAGCAAGTTCTGGAACATGTGAACCTCGCCATTCCGGCGGGAAGCATCACTGTGCTCATTGGTGAATCAGGGGCCGGAAAGACCACCATTGTGGACATGATTGTCGGCCTTAACCGACCGGCAGGCGGGGTCATTCTTCTGGATGGCATCGACATGGCCGAGGTCAGTCTCAAGGCCTGGCGCACTCATATTGGTTATGTTCCACAGGAAATGACGCTGCTGCGCGGCAGCATTGCCGACAACATCACGCTGGGCGATCCTGATCTCACGGAGGCCGACTTGGTTGAAGCCCTCAAGCTCGCCGGAGCATGGGACTTTGTTTCGGCTCTGCCCGATGGCGCCAATAGCGATATCGGCACCATGGGTGCCAAGCTTTCAGGTGGCCAACGCCAAAGGCTCTCCCTTGCTCGCGCACTGGTCCACAAGCCATCGTTGTTGCTGCTTGATGAAGTGACGAGCGCGCTCGATCAAAAGACTGAGCTCGAAATCTGCAACAACATTCGCGGACTACTTGGCAAGCTCACCATCGTTGCCATCACCCACCGGCCCGCCTGGATCAGTGTCGCCACAAAAGTGTACTCGGTGGAAGGTGGGACTGTTCGGGAACTGCAGGGCCAAGACCAAAAGGCTAAATGCCTGAATCCCACGAACCAATAGGGTACCCCAAAGAGTCTTGTCTCTGCTCCATAGTGCCTCAAAGCCCGAAAAACATCCGAACGGAACGATGTTGCGTATCAGGGAATATCGTAGCCCATTTTGCGTAATTTTTTTGAAAGTTCTGATGACAAATCTGTCAATCATCATTGAACATTGACCCATGTCCATTACCAGCAATCACATTCACTTGTAGGTCGCGTTGCACGAGGGCCGCAGCTAACTCGGTTTAATTAATGGCGATTCCCACCTTTTCTGGCGCGTAGTTGACGCCAAGGATCAGGATTTTTGAGAAGGCGATCAGGCTACATGCGCCTTGAACCACTCGTAGGTTGCCGAGACTCCGTCCCTCAGCTTGATCGATGGCTTCCACCCAAGACTCCTGATCTTGGCGGCGCTCATCAGCTTCCTTGGCGTGCCATCCGGCTAGGAGAGATCATGAACGATCTTGCCCTTGAAGCCCACGACGTCACAAACAAGCTCAATCAGTTTTAGGATAGTGGTATCTTCACCAGAACCAACATTGACATGTTCATTGTCCGAATAGTTCTGCATTAAATACACGCATGCGTCGGCACAGTCGTCTACATGCAGAAACTCGCGGCGCGGGGTTCCCGTACCCCACATAACAATCTCCTTGTGACCACGAAACTTTGCCTCATAGGCCTTACGGATCAAGGCCGGCATAACATGGCTGGACTCCAAGTCAAAATTGTCACCTGGCCCGTAGAGATTGGTTGGCATGGCTGAAAGAAAATCATGCCCGTGCTGCCTGCGGTAGGCCTGAGCCAATTTGATGCCGGCAATCTTGGCGATGGCATACCATTCGTTAGTCGGCTCCAGCGAGCCTGTCAAAAGGGAATTCTCTGTGATCGGCTGTTCGGCGAATTTCGGGTAAATACAGGACGATCCGAGGAATAGTAGTTTTTCAACGCCAACCCTATGCGCGGCCTCGACGATATCCGCTTCGATCATCAGGTTGTCGTAAAGGAAGTCGGCCGGGTAGGTATCAGGATGCCACCCACCTTGGCAGCAGCGAGAAATAAGACGTTTGGTCTGGCTTTGCTCATCCAGTCCCTGACCGCAGTCTGGTTCATCAAGTCCAATTCATCGCGCGTGACCGTGACGACGTCAGAACCTTCGGTAGCTAGCCGCCGCACCAGCGCCGAGCCCACCATGCCACGATGCCCGGCAACCCACACCCGCTTTCCTGAGAGCGAATAGGTGGGCACCTTAAGCTTCCTTCATGACGGCTGCCGTCTGCATCACCTTGAGGTCTTCATTGACCATCTCGCGACAGAGGTCACGCACGGAAGTCTCGTGTTTCCAACCAAGCTTTTCATAGGCCTTCTTCGCGTTGCCGATTAGCAGGTCAACCTCAGTCGGTCGGAAATAGCGCTGATCAACTTCAACAATGGCCTTGCCTGACAACTTGTCATAGCCCTTTTCTTCGACTCCTCTGCCACGCCAGTCAAGTTGAATGCCAACGTCTTCAAAGGCCCAGGTCACAAACTGGCGTACTTCGGTGGTTTCGCCCGTTGCCAGAACGTAGTCGTCGGGCGTCTCCTGCTGCAGCATCAGCCACATGCCACGGACATATTCTTTGGCATGCCCCCAGTCGCGCTTAGCGCTCAGGTTTCCGAGGTAAAGTTTTTCCTGTTTGCCCAACCGAATTGCTGCGGCCGCGCGGGAAATCTTGCGGGTGACAAAGGTTTCGCCGCGCAGCGGGCTCTCATGGTTGAATAGAATGCCGTTCGAGGCGTGAATGCCGTAGGCCTCACGATAGTTAACCGTAATCCAATAGGCATAGAGTTTGGCGACGGCATATGGTGAGCGCGGATAGAATGGTGTGGTTTCCGATTGTGGCACTTCTTGAACGAGCCCATAGAGTTCCGATGTTGAAGCCTGGTAGAATTTTGTCTTCTTCTCGAGACTCAAAATGCGGATGGCTTCGAGCAGACGCAACGTGCCAACCGCGTCGGCATTTGCTGTATATTCTGGTGTTTCAAAAGAAACCTGAACATGGGATTGGGCTGCCATGTTGTAAATCTCATCGGGCTGACACTGTTGCACAATGCGGATGAGATTGGTTGAGTCACTCATGTCGCCGTAGTGCAGCACCAAACGGGGCTTCTCGACATGAGGATCCTGATAGATGTGTTCGATGCGTCCCGTGTTGAACGATGAGGACCGGCGCTTGAGGCCATGAACCGTGTAGCCCTTTTCAAGCAATAATTGCGCAAGATAGGCGCCATCTTGGCCTGTTACGCCAGTGATCAGCGCAACCTTTTCATTTATTGCCATTCGCTTTGCCCTAGGTAACCTTGTTCGGAATGCGCTTTTACCAGTAGTGACAACCTTAGATGAATGCAAGCGAGCGTGTAAAGCTGAGCATTGACATCACAGTTAAGCGTGGGACCGCAAGACCGGCAGCGGTAGTGCCGGGCGGGGCGGCCTGTTTGATCGGGCTTTTTCTCAAAAAAGTCTGGCTTGATCCCATCCAGTGAAAGACATTGCTACCGAGCTGGGAAAAGAATAACACCACTTCGAATGCAAAAATTGAAGGAGGGATATGTCCATCGATTCGACATGCATGATCTGCGGTAATGAGGAATCAGTCCCTTACTTTAAAAAAGCTTTTGGGAAATACGGCCTCGGCGTCGTCGAGTACCGGAAATGCGATGGCTGTGATTTCGTCTTCTCGAAGACCCATAACGATATGACCGACGCCGAGTGGGGCACGCTCAACCGCGACGATCACGCCGGTTACCAATCCCAAACCGAGAATTCCGATGATCCCCGCTGGGTTGCCCGCATCAACGCACAGGCCAGCCTCATCGACGACTGCAGGCAACTCGACTTGATCCCGACCAAGCGTCCTTGGCTCGACTTCGCGGCAGGTGGCGGCCAACTCTCCACCGCTCTCCGCAAGATCAGCGATCTTACGCTTCTCAATTACGACCGCTATCTTCCCTCAACGGAACCTAAGAGCGAACCGGCCCTGGGCGCGTTCAATTTCGTCATCACCACGTCTGTCTTCGAACACTTCCGCACGCGTCCTGATCTCGATGCGATACAGGCCCTAGTTTCGCCCGAAGGCGTGATGGGCGTGCACACACTCGTCGGCAAACAGGTTCCCGCCGATCCCGATTGGTTTTATCTCCTTCCGGTCCACACTTCCTTTTTCTCGATCAAGAGCATGGGGCTGCTTTTCAGCCAATGGGGATATAAATCCTCACTGTATGAGGTCGACTCCCGCCTCTGGCCTTTCTTCAAGCGCCCCTATTCCGAGGTCCAGGCGATCTTGGACAAGGCGAATGCGCGCAAAGCAAAGCCGACTTATTTTCGCGAAGGCCGGCTTCAATGGATTACTGGAATAAGCCGGAAGTTGCCATGCGCAATTCTTGCAATCCCTTTGATAGGGATTACTAGGCCAGTGAGGAGCTCGAGAAATTCGGTTTCAAGCAGGTCGGCGAAAACGACAAGATTGCTACGACCTGCACGATCATCGGGCTCAGTTCTGAGACATCCAATGCTAGATCGACGATCTCGCGCCTGACCTGATCCGGTATGCGGTTCCACACATGGTCAGTGTAGATGTATACGACCTCGTAGGACACTTCTAAAATTCTGATCAAACCGAAAGGGAGTATTTCAATGAACCAGGTTCAGAGGGATATTGTTAGAAAGAAGCGGGTGCTGGACTACGCTGAAGCCTGCGGCAATGTGAACAAAGCCTGCCGCCATTTCGGCGTCACACGGTTTAACTTTTATCTGTGGCGCAATATTGTCGGCTGTCGGTTCATTGAACGAAACCGTGAACAATGTTCATTAGAACCATGATTGCTGCAGCTCAAGGACAGGGGCATCGATTGAAGATCGGCATACTTGGAGAGGGCTTTTTTGCGTGGGGCGGCGGGATCGATTACTTGCGCCTCGTTGCCAGTAGCCTGATTGTCGCCGATCCTTCGGTTGAGCTCCATTTTCTGTTGCCAGCATCCGCCCATTATCTATTGCCGGTATCCGGTCGGCATCAGTTTGGTGGCAAAAAAATTCAGAGCATCGTCCAAGCCATCTACAGACATTTCGGTTGGTCAGTTGGCCAACCAGAACCGCCAGATGTGAAGAATGTGATTGATACGGTACTTGGTATCAGTAGTGAGGCTTCTGTCCATTTCGTAGAGTTAGGGGATAAAGGTTTGTCAGCAATGGCCCAAAAACTGGAATTGGATATTTTATTGCCAGCGATGCAGCCTTTGCAGACAGGAGAAGTGCCCTGGATTGGCTATCTCTACGATTATCAGCACGCGTATCTGCCGGAGTTATTCTCTGCGGAAGAAGTTGCTTCAAGGAATTTGCATTTCCACACGATGCTACAGGAGGCTAAACACGTTATCGTTAATTCACAGGCAGTTGCCGATGATATTGAGCGCTTTAACCCGGAACATCTTGCATTAGTTAGTGTTCTGCCTTTTGCGTCTGCTCCAGACCCTGTTTGGATTGAAAAAGCTCCTTTAGATAAGAAACACTATGGTATCAATCGGCAGTATTTTATGATCTGCAATCAATTTTGGCAGCATAAAGATCATCTAACGGCATGGAAGGCTTTGGCGTTGGTGAACAAAGAATTTCCCGAAGTCGAACTGGTTTGCACCGGACAAACAGATGACAATCGTGACGCAAATTTTTTTACTGACTTAGTCGAAGTTGCAAATAAACTTGGAATTGCTCCACGCTTAAAAATTTTAGGGTTTATTCCCAAATTTGAGCAAGTCTCGCTATTGCGCCAAGCAGTCGCTTTGATTCAGCCCACACTTTTTGAAGGCGGTCCGGGTGGCGGCGCCACTTATGATGCGATCTCGCTTGGCGTGCCCGTTTTACTATCTGATATACCGGTAAATAGAGAAATTACTGAGCCCAATGTAACATTCTTCCCGGCTAAGGATTCAACTGCTCTCGCAATACAAATGATTGCAGAATTGCAAAAGTGTAGGAATCGAACCGTTCCTAAGCCGGAAGAGCTCCTTGAACGAGGCTTTCACCGTCGTTTGCTCTGCGGACAAAAATTGTTGAAAATCATAGAAATTGCTACCTCACAAAAACCAATGGCTCAGTGAGCGCACTATTGTTGGAGGCGCGCGACAAATGACTAGAATGCAAAAGTAAAATAACTAGGAAAAAAAAGGAATGACGCGAGCACAGTTTGACATTCCGATCTATCAGCCAGACTTATCTGGAAATGAAAAAAAATATGTCAACGAATGCCTAGATACATCATGGATTTCTTCGAAGGGTCGATTTGTATCTGAATTTGAGAAAAAATTCGCTCAGCGTATTGGCGTCAAACACGCGATATCTGTTTCCAACGGAACAGTCGCAATTCATCTTGCACTACTTGCATTGGGAATTGGAGCTGGCGATGAAATTATCGTTCCAACATTAACCTATGTCGCTTCTGTAAACGCGATCAAATACTGCAACGCTATCCCTGTGTTTGTGGATTCATGCCGCGATTCATGGCAGATGGATCCTGAAGACATCCGCAAAAAGATAACAGCCCAAACGCGAGCGATCGTGGTCGTTCATTTGTACGGCCAAGCTTGTGATATGGACGCTATCATGATGATAGCTCGTGACCATAAATTAGATGTCGTTGAAGATTGCGCCGAGGCTTTTGGAACTCTTTATAGAGGTAGACATGCTGGCGTGTTCGGCAACATTTCGACTTTCAGTTTTTTTGGCAACAAAACCATTACTACTGGTGAAGGTGGAATGGTTGTTTCGGACGATGAAGTACTTTCTGAGCGCGCAAGGCATTTCAAGGGGCAGGGATTGGCAACGGGCCGGGAATATTGGCATGACATCATCGGCTACAATTACCGTATGACTAACATACAAGCAGCTATAGGTTTAGCTCAGCTTGAGCGCGCCGATATTTTTATAGAGAATAAGCGCAGGATTGCTGAGCTTTACAGTAAATTGTTATCCGGCGTTGCAATTGAAATGCACGCGGAAGCACCTCACACAAAGCATTCTCATTGGATGATCAGCCTTCTGGTTAAAAATGGTGCTCAGAGAAATCCACTGCGAGATCACCTAGCTAACGCCGGCATCGAAACGCGCCCCTTTTTTTCCCCGGTGCACAGCATGCCGATGTATGCAGGGGGGGAAAGGGCATTTCCCGAAGCTGATAGACTCGCCACGCTTGGTATTAATTTGCCTAGCTGGCCCGGGCTAAGCGACGAACAAGTACATCGAATTTGCTTCGAGATTAAACAAGCACTGGATTAACGTTTTGCTGCCTCAAGCAATTGTGCTTCAAGCATGAGTAGGTCTTTGCTTCTCATACCAATTTTGCGCGCCGGAACTCCTCCGAAGACATTCCAGTCATTAACATGAGTATTTACAACCGAGAGCGCCCCTACCGCGGCTCCCTCGCCGATTGTGACACCCGGCAAAATTACGCTTCCTGAACCAACTATAGCGTGACGACCGATCGCCACGGGCGCAATCTCTAGTTTGATAAACTTGCTCGGAACTGTCGGGTTGGTCATGAAATGGCCGGAATAGTCATCGCTGCTAGAATAGATCCTGACGCCTTGAGAGAGACCCGCAAAATCCAAAAGCATTAAGCCGCCGGCACAATTGAGATAGCAAGCCGCAGCAACATGAATATAGTTGCCGATGGCGAGGCTTCCGGAACTAGCTGAAATTATGACATTGTCGTCGATGCGAACATTATTTCCGAGCGTGATGTTGTGCAAACCGATAATTGTACAATTCTTAGAAATAATCACGTTGTCTCCAACACCTTTGAACCCCATCTCCCGCAAATCGCCAGAGAGGAAATAATGCCGGTCAAAAGGATTTTCACGCAATTCCCGCATCACCATTTCCTCGCTCATATCTAATGATTTGCCTAAAAAGGTGGAACACGCCAAGGCCAGTTTATTTCTCACGCGGTTCGTGAACTCATTCCGACTGTCTAATATTCGGTCAGTTTAAGCTCGTGCGCTCGGCATGACATTCTTAGGCGCCAATCCCTTCCATAAATCTAACCAGTTCTTCGCCACCGTTATCTGCAGACCATTTCACTGCTCCGGCCCGTGCAGTGGCCGCCAATGAGTTTAGATTATCGACGGCTGAAACAATTGCTTCAGAAACCTTCTCCGCGTTCCATTCTGAAAATGTGGTGTACCCAGCCCCCATTGTGCTCCGCAACACGAGTTCTCAGTGAAAATTAACAGGGCAGCCATTATTTTCAAGGACCGAATTTACCCGCACTTTGCTCGTTTGGCCAATGCTGCGCGAACGAGACCGGAGCATTGAGTCTTCCATACTTCCGCCAAATACATCCTCGGTCTCGTCGAACAACAGCAACGCAGACTTGTTGGCGACAATGGCCTGTGCTGCTCGATAGGCTCTAAGCCTGCTTGCACCGTCAATGGCATTACCCTCTTCATC
This sequence comes from Aestuariivirga sp., assembly GCA_039928255.1. Classification (GTDB taxonomy): domain Bacteria; phylum Pseudomonadota; class Alphaproteobacteria; order Rhizobiales; family Aestuariivirgaceae; genus Aestuariivirga. The sequence continues at coordinate 35,544 of JBDSTO010000095.1, forward strand.
CTCAGAAGTAATTTCAAACAGCTCACATTCCATCTGCTGCGCAATAAGACGCGACAGTTCGGTCTTTCCCGTACCCGGCAGACCATGCAATAGAATGTTAATGCCCTTTCGGCCGGTATCGAGACTATTACAAAGATACGCTTGTAGAATTTCATGAGTTTTCGACAGGTGACGATAATCTGCCGGTGCTTATGTTGTAGAACTGGTCTGGCAAAATGAACCCCTAAATACAGAATGCCGGCCCTCAAATTCAGTTGTCATGTAGTCTGCAAATTGCTTGGAAAGCAAAACCAGCTTGCTTTCAAAACTTTCAATTTCGTAACGCTTAATCTGCAAGATGCCAGAATTATGAAGTTTGATTCCACACGAAGTGCTTCGATAACTTCCTTTTCGAGAATATCCAATATTTGCGAAAGCAGATGCATCAATCTGCTGGTTGAGACGTTTTGCAACAACTCAGTCGTAGCTTTCAGAAGTTGTTCGGTGTCCAAGAGGATTGAAAATCCCAATATGAGCTTTGAATTGTCATCCCGCCCGACAAGTTTTCCAAGATGTTCCAAATTTTTGAGGAGTCTTTTGGGGAAACTGTAGCCATGCGCCTGACGTTCTGGAGCTTCCTTAACGGGATCCGTATTCTTTTCCAGAAGGTATTGCGCCGTTCAAAATCCTCTTCGTCTTCGTCAGCAAGCTTAACAGGGATTCCAAGCCCTTCTTCGAGTGAACGGCGGCTGCAGGAGAACTTGTCCATGGAATCCAAGTGCGGGCCTAGGGGCACGAGGATCCGCAGCATCCACAATCTGACCCGCGGCTCCAACCCGTCCTTGCAGCGATACCGTACATTCAGTCGCTTTGGTGCTTTGCTGGAGGCATTGCGTGCCTTACGTCTTAGAGCAATCTTGGCCATGTTATCTCGCCCATTTTCAGGGGAGCATATTGGCAGCGGCAGCGACAATCTGTGTCGCAGCGATAGATCCCTGATATGGGCCTCAACCCCCGTCGTCCATGCAAGCCCCATCACTCTTTCGACGGGGTTAGGAGCAGAGCTCGATGTGCCCAAGGAATATTTCGATGAGCGCACCATTATGCTTGACGATCTATCGGGGGGCGCTAAATTTTAGGTCCCCTGGGAGCCTCTTGGGGGGTAGGATGATTGTGCACTTTCCCTCGGCTACCGACTAACACTGGTAACTGAGTACTCTCCAAATGTTTGGGGAAACTTAATGAGGCTAACCGCGTGGCTGAAACGATATATCGTGGCCCATATGTTTGGACCCACGCTACTGACAACACCTATGATGTGCCAGATTGGGTAAACCGCGCCAAGGTCGTCAAGATTGCCGACTCGCTAGCGTTGGACGACTCGCAGCGGCATGACTTGCTCTTGTTCATTTCTTTTGGCGCTCGATACCTCGGCCAGTCGGGTAAAGGGAGTGTACTCGTGAGCGACCAGGCGATCATATCGCAGCTTAAGGCGATTGCCAAACAGGTCTCAAAGCTCGCCGAGATCGTCGAGAAGAAGTTCGATAAAAGGTCGGTGATCGAACTCACCATGGACCACCTCATGAAAAAATTGGGGGGCGACGAAAATGCAAAATCTCAAACTCACGAGTTATCTGATTGGCTTCAAAAATCTGTTTCTGTGGCGAAGGCTTTCAGCGCCGCAATGAATGGCAATGAAGAGGTTGAACGAGACTTGGAAAGAACAATCAGCGGCATGGGCTCATCCACAGAAATCTATGGCGCCATGCTACCGCACCTCTGGGAGACCCTGACGGGCATAAAGTTTAGCTACTTAAACTCGGACGCTATAGAACGTGAGGCTTTCGTGCCAGTAAATGGCACTGTTGAAAAGGATTGCATAAGGTTTGTCTGTGACTGCTCAGAGGCGATGGGTCAGACTCGTCAAAACGCAGAAGCGATAGTTAAGAGTCACCAACGTGCCAAGAAAAATGGGAATTTCAAATCTCAGATAAGCAATCAGCCCTCGTCACAACACGAGCCGGATAAAATATGATGGATCTGTTCCCGAGTCTGTGATTGCTCGGTCGCCGGATCAAAAACGATTCACGCCACAGGCTGCTGCCAAAAACTTCCAGCGGGCCAAGAGCAAGGGGCTATACGCTTCCCGAGTGGCTAGGTGAGTCACACAAAGACAACCTAGCAAAAATCTGACGACCTTGTCCCTGTGACGAAAATTGAATTTCGATCCATAACCTCCCCAACAACACCGAGACGCATAGGGCCCCCGGTAAATTGTGAGGAGACAAAATGGATAACCTTTTTCGTATTTTCGTTCCCCCAAGCGAGGCGGCGCACATGCTCTCGATCTCTCGGGCATCGCTCTATGCCATGATCAAGCGCAAAGAACTTCGCATCACAAAATTGGGTCGCAGGAGCCTCATCCGGGTGACTGATCTACTTGCTTTTGGAACAGACGCATCCCAAACCGTCGGTGTCGCTCAATGACATATTTCAATGGCGGGTTTGATCCCAAGTCTTACAAGATGGCCATTCATGTGTTGACTGTCGCACATAGAGAGAAGTTCCCCGCCCTAACTGCAAACCTAGCGGCCCTAGGTCAAAAGAGGTGGTTGCCGCTTTGCGGCTGGAACAGCGGATATTTCCCGTGCTCTCCGAGGTCACCGCAAACATTTTGGGTCCCAACTCGGTGGGAATCTTGTATGGCGACGGTAACACGCAGATGACCCAAGAGTCTGAAGCACCCGATAACATTACCCCGCCGCAATCAAGCTCGGGATATGGCACCAACGTCTGGCTCGATGAGAACAAACCTTACGTGCCAACTCCGTGGATCATCCGAGAAACTATGCCTCAGAACAGTGTTGGCTTCATTGCAGGTCCATCGGGTTCGGGAAAATCCTTCTTTGTTCTGGATTTTGCTGCTGCAATAATGGACAGAGGTGAACTGGCCGGTAGGAAAATCGAAAAAAAGGGTGGCGCGATCTATGTTGCCGCTGAAGGCGAGGGCACCGTTGCTGACCGCATGATAGCACTCAGGAGCAAGCTCCCGGACCCCGAAAAGAAGCTGCCGCTCGTGATGATTAAGGATCCCATTCCCCTAAAAACTGATCTCCAGTTTGAGTCACTGTCGGAAAGCGTGGGCCAGATCAAAGTAGAGATGAACGCCCGCTTAGGCATCGAACCTGTGGTCATGTTTATCGACACGGTCATGGCGGCGGGCTTGATTGGGGAGGATCAGGAGAACGACGCAGCGGCATGGCAAGACGTTGTAAACAAGTTCAGGCCCATTGCCACAACCCATAACATTACCATCGTATTAGTTCACCACTACGGCAAGTCTCTCAATGCTGGTATGAGGGGCAGCTCTGGTGCAATTGGCGCGGGAGATTTCCAGATCAGCGTCATAGCTGAGAAGGATCAGGTTACAGGCCTCACACGCGACAGTAGTAGGCAACTAACGTTGGTTAAGTCAAGAAACGCGGCTGAAGGCCCGATCGCTGGGATAGCCTTCGAGACGGTTGTCGTCGGCAAGAGGCCAGATGGTTCCGATGTCACCTCACTGGTTCCGCGTTACACGCCCCTAAATGGCTCGGGAATGTCTGTAACCAGCAAATCCAAACCCGGACCCAAATCGGCAAACCTCATGCACCTGAACGACGCCTTTAATGAGATCGTCTCGGCGAAGGGCTCGAAGTACCATGTCCATGACGATCCCAAAGCACCAGTGGTCGATGCGGTTCGGTTTAACGATCTGCTGGAGGAGTTTGAGAAACGAGCAGAATATACCGGGCGAAACGAGGATACCGCTAAGCGGGACAAGGCTTTCATGACAGCTCTCTCGAGGGCTATCGCAAACCGAGATGGGGCTTTCGCTCAATACGGTAAGGGAGACAGGAAGGTGGTCTGGCGGGCTGGCGTCGCCTCGAAGGCGATAGGGACCGGATGGGGTGTCGCTGCCTAGGCCGTTTGCACAAGAGCACAAGTTAGCACAAATCGCATCTTGTGATTTTGTGTTCTCCCGCTGCTTGTCGCGAGGGCAATCCCGAGATCGGTGTGAGTTATGCGTGTGTGTGGGGGCTATGCCCCACACACCCACCGATCTCGTGATTCCGGAAGCAGGTTTTCAGTCGATTACAAACTACAAAAAGCCTTAAGGATCTTGTGATCTTGTGGCATAAAATTATGGCTTCTTATCAGTGTCTTACGGGTGAGGTAAAAAATTCAGCACAAGTTCAATCTTGTGTACTCAAACCCAATGATATCAATGGTTTGCTGTCATGCATAAATGCACGCCGACCTAAAAGAGGTGCAAACTCATCAGTTGCTCTCCCATAGCTTGATTTTCACCTATAAAAGGTCAAGCGGCATCGCCCGCAGACGAAACACGGGATCGACCCGCTTGTCAGCCCCAGCATGATTTTGCAGTAGGAGCATGACTTCTTGCGAGGCGCGTATACAAGCGGTAATGCCTAAAGTTCCACGCGTAAAACGTCCAGCCGATGTCGTTGAGGCTGCCCTTCTGGTTGGAATGATTGCGACAGGCGATGCTAAGGTCACATAGAGCGAGGATTGATCCGTTCTTTTGAGGGCCATTGGACGTCGATGAACACTAAACCACGACAGCGAGCCAAGACAGACGTCAGGTACGCGACCAACGTTAAGCCTGCTAAGGAGGTTCACGAACCTAAAAAGAAAAGGGACCGGCACCGACCGGCGACTTCAATCGTGCAAAGGTGGTTTAGCAGGGGTTTGACTATAAACCTCAAGCCCGCATAGATTCACGACCATGTTCGCAAAGTGGCATATCGCCGACAAGCCAAAGGTCAGTATCGAGGCAGCGCCCCGTGACTGGGTGTCTTTGGCTCCATCTCGGGTGCTGGCCATCGCACGTCGGGCTCATCTCAAACGCCTTGCTGGGCGGTGTGACGAGGCGCGTGAGTTCGACAACACCATCAGGGCTATGGGCAAGGATGCGAACAGCGTCTACGCCAAAGTCAGCAACATCATGAACATCGCCGAGGGTCCGCAGAATACAACTCGCTTAAGCGCTGAATATCGGGCCGCAATGCGCGGGCTCGGCAGCCAAGGAGGAAAGGATATGGAGGGAGTAGTTCGTGTCCAAATGGCCAAACGCGAGATGAGTCAGTCGGCGGGGGCCTGCAGAAGCAAGTTGAGAATTGTACTGGGCGTCTAATCCGCGGGAATTGTGAAGCTCTGGCGATGAGAGGATTCTCCCCCAGCGCGTGGGGCCAACGCGGGAACCTCACCTTTGGCTTGATGAAACTAAGGAACCATACGCGTCGATATCTAACTCAAGGTCTCGATCAGATGACTTAAGAGCCGACCTCTTGGTGGGATTGCCGGTAGGATCGAATTGAATATTCTATAATTTTCTTAGCTTTTACAATGCCTTGCTTATAAGGATTGGCGGAAGAAGAGGGATTCGAACCCTCGGTAGGCTATTAACCTACGCACGCGTTCCAGGCGTGTGCCTTAAACCACTCGGCCATCCTTCCGTTGCTGCGCTGCCTATACCATTGGCGCTTGACGTTCAAGCTTTTGTGCCTATGAAATTAAGTGGGGAACGAGGCTGGAATTTCATGTCGAAAGATCTGGGCGACACTGATCTGGGGCGCCTGCGCGAGCAACTGGAGCGGCTTTCCCGCCTCATCCGTCAGCAAGGCTTTGAGGACGGTCTCAATCCAGCCCAATGGGAGGCTTTGCGCTATATCTCACGTGCTAACCGGTTTTCCAATTCCCCCGGTGCCCTGGCGCAATATCTGGGTTCCACAAAGGGCACGGTTTCACAAACCATTCTCAGCCTCGAGAAAAAGGGCCTGTTGGAAAAACTCCAATCTGCCGCTGATGCGCGCGTTGTGCTGCTGGCTTTGACATCCGCAGGAACCGAGATGCTGGCCAAGGATCCTCTTTCAAGCCTCAGTGCCGACATTGGCGAATTGAGCGGGAAAACCGCGCGGCGCCTGGCCAAGGGTATTGTTGAAATTCTTCAGGGACAAATCAAACGGCAACAACAAAGCGAATTTGGTGGTTGTCTTGATTGTCGCCATTGGCGTGACCGGTCTGGCGAAGACCAGTTTTCCCATTGCATGTTGTTTGACGCCCAGTTGGCCAAGGATGAGCTTGCCAAGCTTTGCCTTTATCACCTTCAGCGTTGAGAATGACTTTTCCAGGAAAAGTCATTCCGCGCTAAACGTCCAGATTGGCCACCGACAAGGCATTTTCGCGGATGAAGTCGCGGCGAGGTTCAACAAGATCGCCCATCAACTTTGTGAAAATGTCATCGGCATCATCAACCTCGGCCACACGCACGCGCAGAAGCGAGCGGGCATTGGGATCCAGCGTGGTTTCCCACAGCTGCTCAGGGTTCATTTCGCCAAGACCTTTATAGCGCTGCATTGAAACACCTTTGCGGCCTGCAGCAAAGACACTGTCGAGCAATGACAGGGGACCATGGATTGCGACTTCGGAATCCTTGCGCTTCAATTTCGCTGAGCGGGCATAGACTTCCTGCAGATGCGCGGTCTTCTTATCAAGGCGCAACGCATCCTGCGAGGCGATGAGCTTGCCATCAACGTGCCAGCTTTCCTTCACGCCACGAAGTTCACGCGCAAAAATCAAGCCGCCATCTTCAGCGGCAAGCCCATGCCAATCGCGTTCGGTTTCCTCGGAAATGGAATCAAGGCGCTTGGCAATATAGGCTGCGGCTGTGGCCGCCTTTTCCGCTGTCGAGATGATTTCCGGGTTGAGCGCACCGGCAATGGCCACTTGCTCAATGATGTTGGTGGGATAGCGAGAATGCAGGCCCTCGATCATGGAGCGGATGGAAAGGGCTTCATCCACGATCAAACGCAGATCAGTGCCGGCGCGTTCCGAGCCATCGGCCAGAACCAGTGTTGTGCCTTCAAGCCCCACATCCACCAGATTGGTTTCAAGAGCGGCATTGTCTTTGAGATATTGCTCCGATGCTCCGCGCTTGATTTTATACAGCGGTGGCTGGGCAATGAAGAGATGGCCGCGCTCCACCACTTCGCGCATCTGTCGATAGAAAAATGTCAGCAGAAGGGTGCGGATATGTGCGCCGTCAACGTCGGCGTCGGTCATGATGATGATCTTATGATAGCGCAGTTTGTCGATTGAAAACTCTTCTCGGCCAATGCCTGTGCCCAAGGCCGTGATCAATGTGCCGATTTCAGCGGAACCCAGCATCTTGTCAAAGCGCGCGCGCTCAACGTTGAGGATTTTGCCGCGCAAGGGCAGCACAGCCTGGTTCTCGCGGTTGCGTGCCTGCTTGGCGGAACCACCAGCTGAATCCCCTTCCACAATGAAGAGTTCGCACAGGGCCGGATCGCGCTCTTGGCAGTCGGCGAGTTTTCCGGGCAAAGACGAAATATCCAGTGCACCTTTGCGCCGTGTCAATTCGCGGGCTTTTCTTGCGGCTTCGCGGGCGGCGGCGGCTTCCACAACCTTGCCGACGATGGCTTTGGCTTCCGAAGGATGCTCCTCAAACCAGGCCCCCAATTGCTCGTTGATCAGGCCTTCCACCACAGGGCGGACTTCGGACGAGACGAGCTTGTCTTTGGTCTGTGATGAAAATTTCGGATCAGGCACTTTCACCGAGAGAACGCAGGTCAGGCCTTCGCGGGCATCATCACCGGTGATGGCGATTTTTTCGCGCTTAGCAATTCCACTTTCGGCAGCATAGGCGTTGATGATGCGCGTCAGGCCGCCACGAAAGCCTGCCAAATGGGTGCCACCATCGCGCTGGGGAATGTTGTTGGTGAAGCAGAACACGCTTTCATGGTAGCTGTCGTTCCACCACAGCGAACATTCCATGGTGATGCCATCGCGCTCGCCGGTGATGAGAATGGGCTCCTTGATCAGTCCCTGCTTGGTGCGATCAAGATAACGCACGAAGGCCGCGATCCCGCCTTCATAGTAAAGTTCGAGCACATGGGGCTCGACACCGCGCCGGTCGGAGATGATGATGCGAACACCAGAATTCAGGAAGGCCAGTTCACGCAAGCGATGTTCCAGCGTGGCAAAATCAAATTCGACCTTGGTGAACGTTTCAGTCGACGGCAGGAAGGTCACTTCCGTGCCGCGCTTGCCGCCAGAGTCGCCCACCACTTTCAGCGGCGCATCAGGCACGCCATGGGTGAAACTCATGGTGTGGGTTTTGCCGTCGCGGTGAATGGTGAGTTCAAGCCTGCTCGAGAGCGCGTTCACCACTGACACACCCACGCCATGGAGGCCGCCTGAAACCTTGTAGGAGTTCTGGTCGAACTTGCCGCCGGCGTGAAGTTCGGTCATGACGATTTCAGCAGCCGAGCGCTTGGGCTCGTGGTCATCATCCTGCTTGATACCGGTTGGAATGCCACGGCCATTGTCGGTGACAGTGGCCGAGCCATCGGCATTGAGCGTCAGGGTCACAAGTGTGGCGTGGCCGCCCAGCGCCTCGTCGATGCCGTTGTCGATCACTTCATAGACCATGTGGTGAAGGCCTGAGCCATCATCAGTATCGCCGATATACATGCCCGGGCGTTTCCTGACAGCGTCAAGACCTTTCAGAATCTTGATTGAGTCTTCGCCATAGGCGGGGCTTGTTGACAGTTGGCTAACGTCACTCATGGTTTGACTTTCATGTCTTCGACTTTGCCGTTTTCAACGGCATAGAGTTGGGCTTCTGGGCCAGCGCCTGCAAACAGTGCTGCTTCGGTGCCGGTCATAAAACTTTGCGCGCCCATGCGTGCCAACGTTTCATAAAGGCCATGGCGGCGGGCTTCATCAAGATGTGCGGCCACCTCATCCAGAAGCAGCAGGGGTGCTGCTCCCAAATGGTCTTTGACGGCGCGAGCTTGCGCCAGAATGAGGCCGATCAACAAGGCTTTTTGTTCTCCAGTGGAACACAGGGCAGCGGGTGTTGATTTGGGGCCATGCATGACTGAAAAATCAGTGCGGTGCGGGCCTTTCATCGTGCGTCCCTGAGCGCGGTCCAGAGCCCGCGATTCGAGCAGTATTCTAGCGTATTTTTCCTCGGCCTGCACGGCTGGATTTGCGGCCACCAGGTCTTCAATTTCACCCTCAAGCTGGAAAACACCCCAGGGAAAAGGGGCCGCATTTTCAGTTCCGGCAAAGTGGTTTGCGAGGTGGCGGGCTACCTCATTTCGGGCTGATGCCATGGCAATGGCGCATTCGGCCATTTGAGCTTCCAAACTTGAGAGCCAGGTGCGGTCGGCGCGCTCATCCTGAAGCAGGAAATTGCGCTCGCGCATCAGTTTTTCGAAGGCGTTGACGCGCGCGCCATGGCTTTCATCGAAGCTTGCCACCAGCCTGTCGAAAAACCGCCTGCGGTCACCGCCAGGGCCTGCGAAAAGCCTGTCCATGGCGGGGGTCAGCCAGAGGATTCTGAGGTGGGTGCCAAGCCTGCCCGAGCTTTTCTGCAGGAGGCCATCAATCATGGCGGATCGGCCCGATTGTTCGCTGTCTTCGCTTAAGGGATCACTCTCGAAGCCGGTCCCCAACTGAACGTCACCTAGGGGTGTTTCAGCATCAGCGGCCACCGCCCATGAGCCATTGCCGCCAAGGCGCGCCAGAAGGTTGAAGGCCGAACCTCGCAGGCCGCGCCCCGGCACCAACAGTGAAATAGCTTCAAGGATATTGGTCTTGCCCGCGCCATTGGGGCCAGCCAGCGCCACAAGCCTTGCACGCGGTTCAAGCCGCAAGCTTTCATAGTTCCTGAAATTATGAAGCGTCAGCCGTTCGATGCTGAAGCGGGGTTCTGCCATTGATCAAGGCTCAGACGCGCATCGGCATCAGAACATAGAGCGACTGGGCATCCTCGGGATCGCGGATCACGGTGGGG
>JBDSTO010000096.1:0-7029 GCA_039928255.1 Aestuariivirga sp.
TGCTGTTTTATCCTTATGACAATTCGCAGATGTATCCGTTTGCTGACCAAATGCCCGGCGACAGCCTGTGGGAACTGGGCCTTGATTTCACGGTGAGCCCCGGCAAGACGGGCTTTCGTGGCGCTGAAGAACATATCCGCCTCAAGGGTAAGGAGCGCTTCAAGATATTTGGCCTTCTGATTGATGCCGACAAGCCCACCGATGGTGGCGATGAAGTCTGGGCCGATGGCAAAAAAGTCGGTGTCATCACCTGTCCGTGTTATTCCAAGCTCACCAAGAAGAGCATGGCAATCATGCGGGTTGATGTGCCTTACGCCAAACAGGGTGTGAAGCTCGAAGTGCGCGGCAAGAACGTGAAGGCCAAGGCCATCGCCCACACCATCACATTTGATGATCCAGAAAAGAAGAAGCGCACGGCTGTAGGCTGAGGAAGAGCCATGCTGGTTGTCGGAATTAAGAGCAGGCCGGTCTATACAGGTGTCAATTTTGATCCTGCCGTCCAAAAGCACGTGTTCGCGCTGGAAGCCGAAGGTGCCCAGGCCTTGATTGAACAGGTGCTGACGCCGGGCGAAGGCGAGATTGCCAAGACTGACATTCTTTATGTGGCAACGGCGGCTGCTCCTGCCCAATATGATAAGAAGCTGGAAGCATTGAAGCCCCATGACTTCTGGATGGCGCCAACCATTCCGGTTCTGCTCAATCGCTTCAATGTGATGCTGCAATCAGCCCATATGGGAACGCAAATCTATATTGCCGGAACCGAGGGGTTCATCGGTCAGGTGATGCAGGTTGCCATTAATCACGGCATTGATTTCAATTCGCTCAAAACCGAGCATCGCGGCTCCGAGGCACGGCGTGTGCAATGTGTTCACTGCAAGGGCTTTACTGAGAACGTGATAACGAGCCCCTTCACCTGCAGCCATTGTGGCCTGTCGCTTCTGGTGCGCGACCATTATTCGCGCCGCCTTGCGGCTTTCCAAGGCGTGTGCATTGATGCAGAGGAGCCGGGGACTGCGCCGGCACCAGAGGTGAAATTCCCGTGACCACAAATACCGAGATGCGCGTGCGCGTGGCCCAGATCACCCAGGTTGCCGACCAGGTGAAGCGCTTCCGTTTTGAACGCGTTGATGGTGAGGCGATGCCCGTGTTTTCGGGTGGTGCGCATGTGGTCGTGGCGATGCACGATGGTGACGCTTTGCGGCGCAATCCTTATTCACTGATGTCATCGCCTACAGATACGGCGGCCTATGAGATCAGCGTGTTGCGGGTTGAGAACTCGCGCGGCGGTTCGCACCACCTGCATGACAAGGTGAAGCTTGGCGATGAATTGACCTTGAGCCAGCCCATCAATCTTTTTTCGCTGGATCAACGTGCCCGCAAGCACATCTTCATGGCGGGCGGCATTGGCATTACGCCTTTTATCGCCATGATGGACCAGTTGCATTTCCAAGGTGGAAACTTTGAACTGCATTATGCGGTTCGCACGCGTGGCCATGGCGCTTATTGGCGCGAACTGCAGGAGCGTTATGGCAAGCACCGCGTCAAAATCTATTGTGACGCAGAAAACCTTTTTATTCCCACTGATGCTCTGTTAAGTGCGCAGCCCTTGGGCACCCATCTTTATGTCTGCGGTCCTGTGGGCATGATCAATGGCGTTCTGGGAAAAGCCCGCTCCCTTGGGTGGCCTTCACAAAACCTGCATTCAGAAGAGTTCCTGGCACCGCCACCGGGCAGCCCGTTCAAAGCGATTTTCAAAAAGTCGGGCAAGACCATCGAAGTTCATTCGCACCAAAGCATTCTCGAAGCAGCAGAGGCGGCTGGCATCGACGCTCCATATTTGTGCCGTGGTGGCGCGTGCGGGCAATGCGAGACGGGCGTTCTTGGTTGCAATGGCAAAATCGAGCACAATGATAATTATCTCGAAGCGCCGGAAAAGGCCTCGGGCAAGAAAATCATGATTTGCGTGTCACGCATCAACGGATCAGAAATCACGCTCGATCTCTAAGAGCGAGGAGAAATATTGCCATGAACATCAAGTTCAAGAATGAAACCTTCCGCGATGATTTCACCTTCGCCAATTCGCCCGAAACAATCCGGCGTTTTCCATTTCCCTTCCACGAAGACAAATACATGTATGCGGTCAACATGGAACCTCATGTTCCGGCGGGCCCACCGAACCATGCCTATAATAATGGCATTGACGTTGATGAGCATTTTGTCTCTGAGATGCAGGACCGCGCCAAGGTTCTGAAGGAAGACCCGCTGCGTTATCAGGCGCTCCCCCATATGATGGCCGCGCAATGGGACACGCTGGAACTGCTGATGGAGCAACAGGCCGCAGGTTATCCTGAGCATTTCACGTTGACCAAGGATGGTGACAACTGGCACTGGATCAACCGCCCGATGGGCATTGATCAGAAATTTGTCTTTGGTGATGCCTCAACCCTGCCGATGGACCCGCTGGAATTCATCACGCGACAAGCGCAGGGCGATTTCGTGATCGTTGACCAGCGCGACAATAATCTCTGGTGTGATGCAGGCATGGTGACAACGCAAGCCGACTGGTCGCTTGATTTTGACATCGGCATGAACTTCATGGAATGGCACGGGCCTGTGCCTCTGGCCCATCACATGGGTGTGTTTGAGCGTGCACTCAAATTCCTGCTCAATCTGCAGCAAGGAAAACCCGTGCGCCGTTTGAACTGGACGATGACAGTAAATCCACGGCTTGATACCAGCCCCGAGAATTATCACAAATGGGGTGCTGACCGGATGACGGTGACGCCTGAAAATGTTGGCAACAAAGTTCACCTGCGCTGCGAATTGCAGAGCCTGTGGCGCCTGCCGCGCTCCAACGCCATATTGTTTGTGGTGCGCTGTTATTTGCTCAAGATGGAAGAACTGGTGACCATTCCAAAATGGGCCCGGCGTTTCCACCGCGTGTTACGCGATTTGCCGCCTGAGCTTGTCGATTACAAGGGCTTGACCCGCTACCGCCCGACGACTGTAGAGTGGCTGTCGAAATTTGATGATGGCGGGGCCACAAGCCCCGGCATTTTCCCAGAATAATAACCGGAGGAATTTGATGACGCGTGTTGCAGTAATCGGAGCGGGGCCCTCAGGCACGGCCGCTTTGCGGGCCTTTCAATCTGCCAAAAAGAAGAAGGCCAAGATTCCTGAAATCGTCTGCTTTGAAAAACAATCAGACTGGGGCGGCTTGTGGAATTACACCTGGCGCACTGGGCTTGATGAATATGGCGAGCCTGTCCATGGCTCGATGTATCGCTATCTGTGGTCGAACGGGCCTAAGGAAGTTTTGGAATTTGGCGACTATTCGTTTGAGGAACATTTCGGCAAGGCCATTCCCTCCTATCCGCCACGCGCCGTCTTGTGGGATTACATCAAGGGCCGCGTTGAAAAGGCCAAGGTGAGGAAATGGGTGCGGTTTAATTCGCCGGTGCGCATGGTGGAATGGGACAAGAAGAAGAAACTCTTCAATGTCACCGTGCATGACCGTGTCAAAGACGTCATGTACACCGAACAGTTTGACAATGTGATCGTGGCCAATGGCCACTTCTCGACGCCCCATGTTCCGGAATTTGAAGGGGTTAAAACCTTCAATGGCCGCGTGATGCACGCCCATGATTTCCGCGACGCGCTTGAATTCAAGGGTAAGGACGTTCTGATTGTCGGGCGCTCCTATTCAGCCGAAGACATCGGCTCGCAATGCTGGAAATATGGCGCGAAGTCGGTCACCGCCAGTTATCGCTCAAAGCCCATGGGCTTTGATTGGCCCAAGGGCTTTGAACAGGTTCCGCTGTTGCAGAAGCTTGTGGGCAACACCGCGCATTTCAAGGATGGCACTTCCCGCCACATTGATGCGGTTGTCCTGTGCACCGGGTATCAACATCACTTCCCGTTCTTGGCTGAAGACTTGCGTTTGAAAACCGCCAATCGCCTGTGGCCTTTAGATCTTTACAAGGGCGTGGTGTGGGAGAAGAACCCGAAGCTGTTTTATCTTGGCATGCAGGACCAGTTCTACACCTTCAACATGTTCGATGCCCAAGCCTGGTATGTGCGTGATGTGATTATGGGGCGTGTAAAGTTGCCGAAGCTTGAGGCCATGACAAAGAATTCCAAAGCCTGGCGCAAGCGCGAATTGAAACTGGAAAATGACGAACAGATGATCCAGTTCCAGGGCGATTATGTGAAGGAACTGATCGCCGCCACGGATTATCCCAAGCTTGATACCGAGGCCATCAACAAGACGCTGCTGCAGTGGGAAGATGACAAGCATCACGACATTATGGGCTATCGCAACAAGGCCTATCGCAGCATTGTAACGGGGACGATGTCACCTGTGCATCACACGCCATGGTTGGAGGCGCTGGATGATTCGATGGAGACTTATTTGCAGGTGAAGTGAGGGAGAGCCCTCATCCGGCCTTCGGCCACCTTCTCCCATTTGCAAGAGCAAACGGGAGAAGGCCCGAAAATTGCCTTCTCCCGTGCATCTTTGCATGGGAGAAGGTGGCCGAAGGCCGGATGAGGGCTCTTAACTCCGCGGCCTGGCTTTCTCCGGATCATAATGGGCAAAGCGCACAATCTTTGCCGGCAGGCGTTTGGCCAGCCCATCGCCCTTGCCGATTTCAACCTCAGTGCCGATCTCGCTATTCAAAGCATCAACGCGGGCGAGCGCGATATTCTTGCCCAAAATCGGCGAGCGCATGCTGCTGGTGACAACGCCCACTTGTGCGCGGCCGATGTGGACGCAGTCGCCATGGCCCACGGTTTCATTGGCATCAATTTCAAGGCCCACGAGCTTGCGCCGTGGATGATCCTTGCGTTGTTGAAGTGCTGCGCGGCCGATGAAATCATCGGTCTTGGTTTTCAAGGGAACGGTGAAACCAATGCCCGCTTCAAAGGGGTCCGTCTCCGAAGTGAATTCATAATTCGCGAAAATCAATCCGGCCTCGATGCGGACCATATCAAGCGCTTCAAGGCCCATGGGCTTCAGGCCATATTTCTGGCCCGCATTCCACACGGCATCAAACACTTCATTGGCATGTTTGGGATGGCAGAAAATCTCATAGCCCAACTCGCCGGTATAACCGGTGCGTGAGACGACCAGGGGCACGCCTTCAAAATGGCCGACGCGGCCAACCGTGAAGCGGAACCATTCGAGTTCGCCGATTGCTGTTTGAGCGGGTGAGGTCCAGATGATTTCTTTCAGGAGATCACGCGCGTTTGGTCCCTGCACGGCGATGTTGTGCAGCTGGTCGGTAGACGAGCGCACCCAGGCCTTGAAGCCCATTTTCTCGGCCTGTTCGCGGAGCCAAATTCCTGAATAGTCATCGCCGCCAATCCAGCGGAACAAGTTCTGGCCCAAGCGGAACACCGTGCCATCATCAATCATGCCGCCATTTTCATAACACATCGCGGAATAGACAACTTGGCCCACGGAAAGTTTTTTGATGTCACGCGTCAGGCAATATTGCAGCAGGGCTTCAGCATCAGGCCCGGTCACTTCAAATTTCCGCAAGGGTGAAAGATCAAGCACCACGCATTTTTGGCGCGCGGCCCAATATTCTTCAATCGGCCCATCATTGTTGAACCGCTGCGGCAGCCAATAGCCGCGATATTCAGCGTAATTGCGGGTCAATGCGGAGAAGCGCTGATGGAAGGCGGTTTCCTTGGTCATTACCGGGTCGGCATCAGGTGTCATGCGATAAGCCACTGCTCGTGAGAATTTTTCGGTTGCTGCATAGGTGCGAACATGAATGTCGGTTGGGTTCCAGCCATTGCCGGGGTCAATATCATCGGGGCATGAGGAGGTGACGCAAACAAGATCGGTCAAGGCTTTGACCATCACATAATCACCCGCCCGCGACCAGGCTTCGTCCGAGACGATGACGTTGTGGGCGTCCATGCGGGTGTTGTAGAAAAAGTTGAGGGCTTCCCAGCCCTTGCGCTTGGCAACGCCAAAAGGATCAAGCGCAAAGTTGAAATTTTCAGTGCAATTGGCATGGCCCGGATAACCCATGTCATCATAAAAACGTGGGTTACAGGCCGTGGCAAACGCATCATGGCGGCCACACGTGTCCTGGATCACTTCGACGAGCGGTTCAAAATCAAAACCGAATGCTTTGGATGGCAGGCCCGGTGTTGGATAGGCCCGGCCCGTCAGGGTGCGGGTGACTGTGGCATCAAGTGCATTCTCCACGCCCTTGTCGAGTTTCCGCGCTGAGAAGCATTGGAAGTCGGTCATCTGGCGGCCCGAGACATCCATGATCTGGATATATTCGCCAGCCTTCACGAAGAAGCCGCGCGCTGTTGCAGCCTTGATGCGGATGTCCTGCAAGGGCTCGCGCAAAGGTTCGGGCAAATCGCTGAGTGCTGTTTTCAGTTTCGGTGTGGCGCGGATGATGCGAAGTTCAATATCGGTTGGCGCATTCTGGTCTTCGGGCCGCATCTCGCCGCCCGGAATTGCCACGATCAGCGTCCCGTCTTGCGAAACTGCAAATTCGGCCTTGGCCCCTGCGGGCGTCGTGGTTTCAAAAACCGCAACTGAATTGGCCTTGGCGAGATCGATGTTGCGTCGGGCCAGACTGGCAAGCGTACGGGCCGCACTTTCGGACGAACGGCTCAAGGTAGCTTTCAAAGCAATGGCATTGCCCGCTGCAGTTGAATTAAGTCCCGTGCCGTCAAAACGCCCTGCCGTGTCACAGAAACTCAGCTCGACGGGTTGCCCCCCTTCGAGATTGGTGAGCAGCAGTCGGTCGCCCATAAACACGGTTGCCACAAGGCTGCCGCCACCCGGCACGACGTAACGCTCGGTATCCGGCGGCAACACGCGCTCACCCGGCCGCAAGATGCGGCTTGGTCGGGGCGCCAGGAAAAGCGGTGCGTTCAATGCCGGAATCCTCGAATTCGCGTTTTCAAGCGCTCATGATTGCACAGTTTCACTTGACGGTCGATATAATGCCAGTAAAAATTCTTTCCTGGGACGGGGTTAAGACCGAAAAATCG
>JBDSTO010000097.1:0-4946 GCA_039928255.1 Aestuariivirga sp.
TTTATGCCGCCCGATGAAGCGCTCCTGATCATTGAGCGAGGTGCGATCCCAACGTTCAACAAAATTGCGAATGAGACGCACCACCTGATAGCTGCCGCCGCTGGTCCATGAGGGCTCGCCGCCTTCACCGCCCTTGGTCCAGATCAATTGACCCATCAGAGGCCCGTCCTTGGTCGATGGATTGGCCGTACCATCTTTGAAGCCCAGCATGTTGCGCGGCGTTGTTTCCTCGGGCCCACGCTGGGCCTTGGGCGTTAAAAAACCCTCCATCTTCCAGCGCGGCGCCAACAGATCAGGCGTGTTCTTGATGATGTCGCGCAGGGCATGCAACACGGTTTCTTGCCGATTGGCACAGAATTGCACCAGAAGGTCGCCATGACACATGGCGGCATTCAACGCGTCATTGGGAAACCGCTCCATGGGTTTTAACTTCACCGGCATGAGAGGTCCAAGCCCATAGCGTTCGTCAAACAGGCTGGACCCAACCGAAACCGTAATCGTCAAACGATCAGGGTGAATGGTCTGCCCCATGATGCCGGAATCCGGTTGCGGAAAACGACCATCAATCTCAGGCGCTGGGCCACCTTGCATCAGGACGCTGGACCGTTCCGTCAATATTTTGAACAGGCGCTCGAGCCCCGCGCGATTGTCCGCCAGACAGTCACAGGCCATGACAATGCCAAAGGATTGCTGCTCAGTGACGATGCCAGGTTGATGCGGGCCAAAATAGGGTTCTGCATCGCTCAATCCAGTCGCGGATGGAGCGCTCACGGCATCCGTCTCGGCAGCCTTGGCGAATGAGGCGGGCATGGCCAGCGCAACCGCCGCCGTCTGCCCCAGGGACCGGAGAAGGTTTCGCCTGCTCCCTTTCAGTTCAGATACACTCATTGGAACCCCAGCGCCCCTTTAAGGCTCGACAAATCTTCGGCAAGCGTTGTGATGGGACCCTTGAGTGCTGTCCGGTCAGCGTCGGTCAGCTCCGAGTATTTCTTGAAGTCATTATCGCCCACGCGATATTTCTTCAGCAGTTCATCCACCTTGGCAAAATTGGCATCGGTCTTTTCCAGCAGATCTGGCTTATGCACTTTCAGCAATGGCCGCACCAATTCAACAATTTTCATCGCGCCATCAACATTGGCCTGGAAGTCATAGAGATCAGTACCGCTGTACCGGTCTTCCTCGCCCGAAATCTTGGAGTTGGAAACTTCTTCAATCAGGGCCGCAGCGCCGTCCAGCATCTTGTCCGGCGGAATAACCAGCGCTTTGACGCGCGCCTGCAACTCATTGACGTCCGCCATCAGCTTGTCGGCAACAGCATCCATGCCGTCCGTTTTCTTTTCGGTGAACAGTCCATATTCAATGCGATGGAAACCGGTGAAGGTCGGGTCCTGTTCCTTCTTTTCAAAATCATCGGCGCGTGCGTCGATTGCTGGATCAAGATCACCGAAAAGTTCGGCCACAGGTTCCACGCGCTCATAATGCACGCGCGTCTGTGCATAGAGCGCCTGCGCGTCTTCAAGCTTGCCACCTTTTACGGCAGCGGTGAACTTCGTCGTCTTGTCCACGAGTTCATTGATCTCGGCCAGCACATAAACTTTGTATTCAGCAAGCGGACCGACAAAATCCTGAACCGCAACTGGCTTTGCCTCAACTTCGCCTTCGGCCACGAGGGTGCCAGTCACATTGGTGCGAAGCCCGCAAGTCATTTGATAGGTGCCGGGGTCGAGCTTGGCCTTGATGTCCTGGGTGAAACCGGGGAGAATATTCTCGCGCTCAAATACAAGGTTGACGCCGGAGAGCACTTCCCATTCAAGCGCCCTGCTGCTCTTGTTGATGATCTTGAATGCCACCGGGCCAGCAGCCAGCTTGACAGATGAAGGCTCACAACCCTTGTCAGTGATGGTGATTTCAGTGGGGGCAGGATCAGCGGCAAAAGCAACGCCCATGCTGAAAATCGGCAACGCCACTCCGGCGAGAATAATCGTTTTGATCTGTTGGAAAGTCATGGTGGGCTATGCTCCTTGCAAGTATTGTGAAACGAAATTGTCAGGTGGTCTTGGGTCGCGCGGGCGCGGAAGTAGGCATGAAAAACAGGACAAGTGCCGGAATGGTGAAGGCGAGATAGGCCAGAACTTCACCGACACTCGGTGCATCGCGGTATCCCAGCAATCCACCAAGCAGCGTTCCAATAAGGCTGTCAGACGGAAGCACGGTTGAGAGATCAAAGGCCGTGGCCTGCAGATAATTCCACAAGCCTGCCTCATGAAATGCGTTGAGCGAACTTGCCACGAGCCCGCC
The DNA here is from genome assembly GCA_039928255.1 of Aestuariivirga sp. Classification (GTDB taxonomy): domain Bacteria; phylum Pseudomonadota; class Alphaproteobacteria; order Rhizobiales; family Aestuariivirgaceae; genus Aestuariivirga. Next base: position 2,299 of record JBDSTO010000097.1, read on the forward strand.
GGCAACCAGAATGACGAAGGCCCCCGTCCACCGGAAGAACCGGCGCAAATCGATTTTCATGCCGCCTTTGAAAACGGCCCAGCCGAGAACCGCAGCACAGACCAATCCCAAAGCCGCACCCAAGGGCACGGCAGGCCCCGGGCTCTGTTGAACAACGGCAATCAGAAATACCGCAGCCTCAAGCCCCTCACGGCCGGTGACCAGAAAGGCCACCACGGCAAGGCTCCAGTTCCATCCGGAAATTTGCGTCTTCAGGCTGCTTTCAACTTTGGCCTCAAGTTCCTTTTTGATGGAGCGCCCGGCACGGCGCATCCAGAACACCATGGACACCAACATGCCAACCGCGACGAGCCCGACCAGCCCTTCGAAAAACTCCTGTTCGCGTTGCGGAAATTCCATGCCGGCCCATTGAATGGCAACACCCGCCGCCGCCGACAGCAAAACTGCAACGCCAGCGCCAATCCAGAGTGAAGGCAGTGCCTTTTGCCGACCGGTGTGCACGAGGTAGCTCGCAAGAATGCCGATGATGAGAGTGGCCTCAAAGCCCTCTCGCAACATGATCAGAAATGCGATGAACATGCGCGGCGTCCTTGAAGTGTTAAATTGATTTTTTGCATGATCGCGTGCGGGCCCTTAATTCAACAGTTGCGAGGGCGACGATGCCCCTTGGCCAAACCGGCCCGCCAGGATCACAGACTCCACAGGCAAGGGCCGAAGCATGATGCCCGCTGCAGCAAAATGTGCGGCACAGCGTTCAGTCTGCCGCCACAGAATTTCGCGCGTGGCGGAGTGCTGGGTCACCTGCAAGTTCTGCAGCGCCAGATTTGCGGTTTCCGCGTCATCGTTTTGCGCAAATGAGAGAGCGGCCAGCGCCAGAAACTCATCGCGGCACACATGACGACAGAACTTGGGGAAATAGCTGAGACCGCGCCCGGCATTTTGGCGCAAAACCAGGGCCCAGAGATGTAACTCGGGCACGAGACGGTTGGCGGCTGAAGACCCAAGACGGGCAAAGGCGGATTGGTAGTTGAATTCCCAACAGGCACTTTCGCCAAGGTCATAGCCGGTCAAACAACTGCGCAGATTATCCAGAACAAACAATTCCGAGCCCTGCAAAACGTCTGCACATGCGCATGAATCTGCCATTTAAATCGCCCAAGCCCTATGCCGACTGAAATAGTCGGATATATAACCGAGTAAATAAGTCGGATACGCCTGTCAAGCACAAATGCCTTCATCCGCCAAAGGGGCGCAAAGCCCAGGAAACCTGAGAGGCTTTCGCAAAACATTGAAATAAAACGAATTATTGGAAGATAAAAACCCGATGTCTCAGACGCGCGACAACTTGCCCCAAAACAGAAGCGCATTTTCAGCAGAGAGTATAACTTTCGAATGATCCCGCGCTACCGCAGCATCGCCCTCGGCCAAGTCAATTGACGTCGTTCCGTCCGATATGCGGCAAGAACCTTCCAACCCAAAGAAAACTGCAGTTTCTCCGGCTTGAATTTCTTGTTGGCCCGCAACCCGCACCACATTCGCCTCTGACCTAAAGCGGCCCCGCGCAGTAAATAGATTGAGGTCCATGCAGGGTCCGCGGAGCAGTTTGCAATTCAGTGGAACGTCACACGAAAAACGATGCGGCACGAAGCTCTCATGCACAGGAAGAACGCGCCCACCTTCAAATTCAAGATCAAGCCCGTTGCCTTGAAGCTGCATAAAAATGCGGTCCATGCCAGGATAAATCGAAAAGGGCACATCAGCATCAATGCGCGCCTTGGCCAGCCGCCAGGAAAACTCGCGTTCGCCCTCCTCGCGCTCCGCCGCAATTTCCCAACTCACGCCCATGCCATTGCGCCACCGGCCTTCAATGAATTGTGATTGGCGGATGAGTTGCAACATCTAACACTCTTTGTTCTGGTTGGTGCCATCCACTATGCACGGATAGAAACGACCACTCAATCTTTTCGCAACAAGCCGAGCTGAGATATCAAGCGCAAAATACTTGATTCAAAATCCAAGCTAAATCCACTAACCTCCTGTAGCGATTCAGAAAGCTCCCAATCAAGCCACAACTAAAATATGGGAATATTTACACTTCAGGCTCGCAGCGAAATGAGGGGATCATAAAAATTCATCCGTCTACAGACGAATTACGCGACATCACTCCGTTGTGCCGCCATCCGTCCAAATTCAGGTTTATCAAATTGATTTCGAAAGCGAGGTTGGCACTTTGATACTAACATTTCTGCTTACCAGCATCCTAATTGAGCTGACACCCGGCCCCAACATGACCTGGCTTGCTGTTTTGGGAGCAACGCGCGGACGAAAACCCGCCCTTGCCGCCGTTGCCGGAATTTTTTTGGGCCTTGCCTCGGCAGGCTTGGTGGCAGCACTGGGGCTTACGGTTCTGTTCCAGACCTTTCCCGCGCTCCTCATGGCACTGCGCTATGCAGGAACACTCTATCTGTTTTATCTGGCTTATGATGCCTGGAGCGATGCCGGACGACCCGAAGCCATTACTCAGAAATCCAATGCCGCTTATTTTGTCCAGGGCTTCGTTTCAAATGCTTTGAATCCCAAAGCCTATCTTTTTTATGCGGCCATACTGCCGCAATTTCTGGTCTTGCCAGATCAACCGTATCGAGAAC
>JBDSTO010000098.1:0-4399 GCA_039928255.1 Aestuariivirga sp.
ATGATGACGCGCTGAACTATGTTTCGCGTGCGGCCTTGAAGCTCATTCATGCGCTCGATCATTTTAAAATCGAAGTGAAGGGCCGCGAGTGCCTCGACATCGGCGCATCAGCAGGCGGCTTCACGCAAGTGCTGCTCGAACGCGGTGCCGCCCATGTGTTTGCAGTGGAAGTGGGTCACAGCCAGATGATGCTGAAAGACAATCGCATCACCTTGCATGAAGGCCTCAACGCGCGCGATCTATTACTTGAACATGTTTCTGAACATATTGAGCTAATCACTTGTGATGTAAGCTTTATTCCACTTCAAATTGCTCTTCCTCCTGCTCTTGGGTTGGCTGTCGAAGGTGCCGAACTTGTAGCGCTCATCAAGCCACAATTCGAAGTGGGCCGCGAATTTGTCGGCAAAGGCGGCATCGTCAAAGACGAGGCGTTGCAGAAAAAATCCTGTGATGATGTTGCGAACTTTCTTGAACAAAGTGGCTGGCACGTCAATGGCGTCATCGCCTCTCCAATCGATGGCGGCGACGGCAACCGGGAATTTCTGATCGCGGCGACGAAGTAAAAATCATCTCCTTCACCCGCAAGGGGGAAGGTGGCGCGAATGCGCCGGATGGGGTTTCGACATTTTTGAACCTCGAGTTCACCCAACCCGTCTCGCCTTGGGCGATCCACCCTCCCCAGCTTGGGGAGGGAAAGTGCGAAGCTTCAAATCTCCCGCGTCAGAAACACGCTGTTGGGATCGGCCCTATATCCCCGGATCGGCCCGCACAGTTCAAAGCCGTGCTTCATATAAAGCGCCACCGCCGGTTTGAAAAAATCAAACGAGCCCGTCTCAAGACTCAACCGCGTCAACCCATGCGCCTTCGCCTCACGAAAGATATGGTCCACCAATGCGCCACCAATACCTTTGCGCCTTGCGTCTTCGCTGGTGTGCATGGATTTGACTTCGCCATGCCCGGGCTCAATCACCTTGAAGGCCCCCACGCCGAGCAAGGCCCCATCAAGCCACGCCGAATAGAAATGTACAGAAGGGTCCTGCAACTTCGTCACATCAAAAACATGGGCGCTTCCAACGGGGGTCACCTCGTGGCATTTCTTGAAGTGATAATTGAGCAGCGCCAGCACCTGCTCGTCATCAAGCCCGCCCTCATGGATATTGATCAAGGTTTCACGTCCACAACAACACGCCCACGCACCTTTCCAGCTACAATTTCAGCCGCCACGCCGGGGATTTCTTCAAGCGTCACATGGCGCATGAGGGAATGAAGCTTTGCCAAATCCAGATCGCGCTCAAGCCTGGCCCAAACCTGTTGGCGGCGCGGCAGGGGCGTTGTCACTGAGTTGATGCCAATGAGCCGAACACCACGCAGGATGAAGGGCGCAACACTGGTGGGTAAATCCATGCCCTGAGCCAGCCCGCAGGCAGCAACGGCGCATTCCGGCATCATCTGCGAAAGCACATTGGCCAAAGTGGTGGAGCCTACGCTGTCGATGGCGCCAAACCAGCGCGGCTTCGCCAAGGGCTTCACCGGGGTGTTGAACATATCGCGCTGGACAACACTTGTGGCCCCAAGCCCCTTGAGGAACACTTCCTCTTCCATGCGGCCCGTCGATGCCACGACATTGTAGCCAAGCTTGGCCAATAACACGATGGCCACGGTGCCCACGCCGCCTGCAGCGCCTGTGACCAACACTTCGCCCGTGCCGGGCTTCAAACCTTGTTCTTCCAAGGCCATCACGCACATCATCGCCGTATAGCCCGCAACGCCAATGCCCATGGCCTCGGCCATGGTGAAGCTTTTAGGGAGCGCCACCAGCCAATCGCCATTGACGCGCGCCCGCTCCGCAAAGCCCCCACTATGGCTTTCGCCAACGCCCCAGCCACCCAGCACAACCTTGTCGCCAATTTTCCAGCTCTTGTGCGAGGACGCGCGCACTGTCCCCGCGAAATCAATGCCGGGAATCAAAGGAAAATTGCGGATGATCGGAGCCTTTCCCGTCACCGCCAGACCATCCTTATAGTTGAGCGACGAATAGGCGACATCAATCGTTACATCGCCGGGCATCAGGTCATCATCCTGCAAGGTCTCAAATGCGTAAGCCTGACCTGTTTCGGTTTTCCGCACCAACAAGGCTTTGAATCCACTCATCTCATGTCTCCTGAAAACGCACAGCAGCACCTTGCGCCGCCGCTGCAATTTCGCCCTGCCACATGGCCTTGTGTCCGCGCACGATCGTGCCCACCGGCCAACCCTTAACTTTCACACCATCATAAGGCGTCCAGCCTGCGCGGCTTTCAATCCATGAATTTTGAATCGCCTCGCTGCGCTTCAAGTCAACAATCGTGAAATCTGCATCATAGCCCAGCATGATGCGGCCCTTGCCCGCCATGTTGAAAATTCGCTGCGGGCCGTGTGAAGTCAAATCAACAAAGCGCTGCAAGCTGAGATGGCCCTTGTTCACATGATCGAGCATGATCGGCACCAGAGTCTGAACCCCCGTCATGCCGGAGGGTGAACCCGGATAGGGCTTTGCCTTTTCTTCCAGCGTGTGCGGCGCGTGATCTGATCCCAACACGTCAACCAGACCATTTTGAATGGCCACCCACAGGGCCGCGCGATGGCGTGCCTCGCGCACTGGAGGGTTCATCTGCAACTTGGTGCCAAGCCGTCCATAGTCATCAGCAGACATAGTGAGGTGATGCGGTGTCACTTCAACCGTGGCGTAGTCGCGGTTTTCTGCGAGCAGCGGCAATTCCTCAGCCGTTGATATATGCAAAATATGAACGCGCTTTTTGTGTTTGCGCGCCAACCGCAACAAACGTTCGGTTGAAAGTCGCGCCGCTTCCACATCGCGCCACACCGGATGGCTTGTGACATCGCCCGCGCGCTGTTCTCCAACACGCGCCCGCAAACGAAACTCATCCTCGCTGTGAAACGCCGCGCGTCGGGAAAGATTGGAAATGATGGCTTCAAGCCCCGCATCGTCCTCAACCAGAAGGTCGCCAGTAGACGAGCCTGCGAATACCTTGATGCCGGCTGATCCCGGCAATTTCTCGAGCTTTGGAATCTCGGATACATTCTCGCGCGTGCCGCCCACGTAAAAGGCAAAGTCACAGAACATGCGGTTGGTGGCGCGGGAAATCTTGTCGGCCAGCGCTTCTGCCGTTGTCGTCGTGGGCTTGGTGTTGGGCATTTCGAACACGGACGTAACACCACCCGCCACGGCACCACGGCTCCCTGTTTCAAGGTCTTCCTTGTGGGTGGCGCCGGGCTCGCGGAAATGCACTTGGCTATCAATGACGCCGGGCAAAATATGAAGATTGCGGCAATCCAGAATCTCAGCCGCAATGGCATGCCCAAGATTTCCAATCGCAGCGATCTTGCCGCCAATAATACCAATGTCGCGCAAGCCCTCGCCATCCTGGTTCACCACCGTGCCACCCTTGAGGACCAGATCAAATTGCTCTCGCACTGCAATTCTCCTATTCTGCTTGCAAGCTAGCTAAAGCCATGAAACAAGCAGCGCAACAACCATGTTGATCTCACAACAAGAATCCCGAATCTTGCCCGGTCGCGGGCTTATCTCTTTGGAAGGTGAGACCAGTCTTGCCTTCCTGCAAGACCTTTTGACCTGCGATGTCGAAACATTGGCCAAAGGCAGCGCTGCCTATGGCGGGCTTCTGAGCCCGCAGGGTAAAATTCTCTATGAAATCTTTGTGATGAACCATGATGGCCTTATCTGGTTGGATTGCCCTCTGGGCCAGCGTGAAGGCCTCACGCAAAAGCTAAAACTCTATCGCCTGCGCGCCAAGATCATCATTACTGAACACCCCGAATTTGAAATCGCCGTTGGCAACACGGGCTGGATTGACCCGCGCCACGCCGATCTGGGCCGCCGCCAGATTGTTGCAAAAGGCAGCCTGCCCGAAACCGCTGATTACCATGCCGCGCGCATTGCAATTGGATTGGCCGATGGCAGTCAGGATTTGGGCGAAGGCAAATTCTTCCCGCATGAAGCCAATTGGGATCAGTTTCCGGCCGTCTCCTTCACCAAGGGCTGCTATGTCGGCCAAGAAGTCGTCTCGCGCATGCAGCACCGCGCCACCGCCCGCAGCCGCATTCTGCCCGTGATGTTTGACGGCGAAGCGGAGGCCAACACGCCCATCGTCTCTGGCGACACAGCGATGGGAGAAACACTTTCAGCCACGGGCGACACGGCGCTGGCGCTCCTTCGCCTAGATCGATTGGCTGAGGCGAAAGCACCCCTTTTCGCCGATGGTCTGCGCCTCCATGTGAAGAAGCCAGACTGGATTAAATATGAAGTGACAATTCCGGAAATTGCCCAATGAGTGCGGTTCTGCACGAAGATGGCCTCCACCGCTGCCACTGGTGCGGC
>JBDSTO010000099.1:0-19717 GCA_039928255.1 Aestuariivirga sp.
ACGATTGGCTGGGCGGTGGTTCTGGTGGGTTCGATCATCTGGGCCGTTTATGCCAACCGGCAATGGGTGGTGAATGTGATGGCGGTTTTTGCGGCCATTCATTTCTATACGCAGTGGTTTGAACGACTGGGGCCGGAACCCGTTGCCATTCTGTTGGCTGGTATTCTTGCGTTGGCCTTTGCGGTTGGCCTGTGGCAATTCAACAAGATCTGGAATGCAAAGATGTCGGCGAAAGCCGCCTGATCGCCTTTATCGGGCTGGGCCGGTTTCAATGGGGCGGGAACTTCCACCCCATTCGGCCCATGACCCATCATAGAGAGCGTGGGATTCTACGCCGAGTTCTGTGAGTGCAAGCGTGAGGATGGCGGCGGTAACCCCGGAGCCACAGGACGTCGTCACGGGATTTTGAAGATCAACGCCAGCGTTGGCGAAGATGCTCGACAATTCTTCAACAGGTTTCATCGTCCCATCCGCATTCAGCACGCTTGCATAATGCACGTTGCGCGCACCTGTGATGTGGCCGGGCCTCACCCCGGGGCGGGGTTCCGCTTCCTCGCCACGAAAGCGCGCGGGGGAACGGGCATCAGCCACTTGCGCTTTTTCTGAGGCAACCTGATCTGCGGATTTTACCATGCCGGGCCGGAAGTTGGCGGTGAAATTGCCGGGCTTAGGCGCCACCGCACCTTGTTCAACGTCCCGGTTTTCGGTCAGCCATTTTTTCAAGCCGCCATCGAGCACGGCCACATTGTCATGTCCAAAAATCTTGAACATCCACCAGCAGCGCGCGGCGGAGAACAGGCCCACACTGTCATAACAAATGATTTTCGTGGAATTGCTGGCACCAAGTTTGCCAACATCGTGGGCGAAATTTTCTGCCGATGGCAACATGTGGGGCAGGGTGGTGTTGCGGTCTGAAATCGCATCAATGTCAAAAAACTGTGCGCCCGGAATATGCCCGCGTAGAAACTCGGCTTTCGCATCGCGCTTTGCCGTGGGCAGGTGCCATGAGGCATCAAGGATTAGCAGATCACTGTCGCGCAGGTGTTCAGCAAGCCATGCAGTTGAAACAATGTTGCCCATCAGCCTTCAAACACATTGGGAACATGAACCTGTTTTGCCATCCACTCCGGCACCGGCAATTCCTTGGAGCGCATGAATTCCGGATTGAATTGTTTGGAGGCATAGCGCGTGCCGTAATCGCAGAGGATGGTCACGATGGTGTGGCCGGGGCCCAGCTTTTTTGCCAGATGAATTGCACCTGCAACATTGACGCCGGTTGATCCTCCCATGCACAGGCCTTCATGCTGCAAGAGATCAAAGACAATTTGATAGGCTTCGCGATCATGGATCTGGAAAGCATCATCAATGACAGCCCCTTCAAGATTGGCGGTGATGCGCCCCTGGCCAATGCCTTCGGTGATGGAGGAACCTTCGGATTTCAATTCACCCGTTTTGTAATAGCTATAGAGAGCGGCTCCCATCGGGTCAGCCAGTGCGATCTGGATGTTCTTGTTCTTGGCTTTCAGCGCCATGCTCATTCCGGCCAAGGTTCCGCCTGAACCCACAGCACAGACGAAACCGTCAATCTTGCCATCGGTTTGCGCCCACACTTCAGGAGCGGTGGTTTCGATATGGGCCTGACGGTTGGCCACATTGTCAAACTGATTGGCCCACACGGCTCCCATGGCTTTCGCCAAGCGACCTGAATAGCGCACATAGTTGTTGGGGTTTTTGTAGGGGGCGGCGGGAACCTCAACCAATTCGGCACCCATTTGGCGCAACGCATCTTTCTTTTCTTGCGCCTGCGTTTCAGGAATGACGATGACAGTTTTGAAACCCATGGCGTTGGCCACCAGTGCAAGACCAATCCCCGTGTTACCTGCGGTTCCTTCGACAACGGTGCCGCCCGGCTTCAACGCTCCAGATTTAATGGCGTCACGAATGATGAAAAGGGCGGCGCGGTCTTTCACCGATTGGCCGGGGTTCATGAATTCCGCCTTGCCCAGAATGGTGCAGCCTGTGAGTTCGGAAGCCTTCTTGAGCTTGATCAGAGGTGTGTTGCCAATGGCTGCGATAACGTCGGGGCGAATATTCATTTCAATGTCCTGTTTCCACAACTTGTGCCTCAACAACGCATTTGCGTCAAACCACAAAGGAAAAGCCGGCTCTCAATCAAGAACCGGCTTTTCAATATGGCTCCCCGAGCTGGGCTCGAACCAGCGACAATTCGATTAACAGTCGAATGCTCTACCAACTGAGCTATCAGGGAATATTGTTGGCGCAATAGCAGATGGGTTTCCGTAATGGAAATCTTTTTTTAGTTCAATCTGCCATGTGGATTGTCAGGAATTTGGAGGCCTCGCCCGGAATCGAACCGGGATGCAAGGATTTGCAGTCCTCTGCGTAACCACTCCGCCACGAGGCCCCAATGGAGTGAGGCTTATATGCGAAGCCTTTCCACTAAACAACAGCCGCATCAGAGTTTTCCCGCCCCGGCGCCAGCGATAACCAAAAACATTAAAATGGTTGAATGTCTGTTAAAAAATCACGCTAGCGTTTGCAAAACTGTATTATTCGACCTATATCGGATTGGAATAGGTTTGGATTCGGTGAAGACTTGTCTTTCACCTTAGAGGACTGGCAATTCTCGTAATTAAGGGGTGTCTGTGTGAATATTCTGAAGTCGATCAAGATTCTCGCTTTGGCGAGCGCTATGGCTATTCCGCTGGGGGTTTCTTCGGCTTCTGCTGAAACCTTGAAGGAGGCCCTGGTTGCAGCATTTTCTGGCAATCCCACGTTGCGCGCTGATCGTGCCCGCCAACGGGCCACTGACGAAGGCGTGCCGCAGGCCTTGTCGGGCTGGCGGCCCACGGTGAATGCCACCGGAACGGTCGCGCATGAATTGCAGAACGTCCATCCAGCGCCTCCGGGGTCCTATTCCGCAACAGATCCAACCTCGCTCAATATAACTTTGAGCCAACCGATTTTTCGCGGCTTTGCGACAGTTGAAGGTACGGCTGCTGCCGAAGCCACGGTGAAGGCCGGGCGCGAGCAATTGCTGGGCACGGAACAGAATGTGCTGTTTGCCGCTGTGCAAGCTTACATGAACGTGATCCGTGATCGCCAGTTGTTGAGCTATCGCCGGACCAATGTCGGTGTTTTGGGCAAGCAGTTGAAGGCCTCGAATGACAAATTCTCGGCTGGTGTTTTGACCAAGACCGACGTCTCGCAATCGCGTGCCAGCCTTGAAGCGGCCAAAGGGGCCGTTGCCTTGCAGTTGGCACAATTGCAGGCCTCGGAAGCGAATTATCGCAGCGTTATCGGTCACGAACCCGGCAAGCTCGCCTATCCAGCACCTGCAAATGTGCCGCGTACGCTTGAAGATGCCTATCATATTGCCCAGCAGACCAATCCCGACATTCTTGCGGCGGCTCATATTGAAGACGCCTCGGAGCACCAGGTTGGTGTGATTGGTTCAGCCCTGTTGCCACAGGCCACTGTGCAGGCATCGGCCAATTATAATGGTCAGCCGAGCACCGCGATCAACGACACAACGAGTGCTGTTGTCCAAGGTGTTTTGCAGGTTCCACTCTATGAAGGCGGCAAGGTCTATTCCGGCGTTCGTCAGGCCAAGGAAAACGTAAGCCAGAACAAGCTCAGGGTTATTGGTGCCGTGCGCAGCGTGCGCGAGGGTGTTGCCAACGCCTGGAATAGCCTTATTGCGTCGGGCCAGGCCATTACGTCGGCCCGCGCTGGTGTCTCCGCAGGCCAGCTTGCGTTAAACGGTGTCAACCAGGAATACAATGTTGGTTCGCGCTCGACAATTGACGTGTTGAATTCGCAGACCGTTTTGCTCAATGCCCAGTTGACACTTGCGACGTCCGAACACGACCGCATGGTTGCCTCATATCAGGTGCTGGCGGCCATTGGCTTGTTGACGGCCAACAATCTTAAGCTTGGCGTTTCTTACGATCCGACGCTGCATTATGACTCTGTGCGCAACAAGTGGATTGGCTTTGATTCCTACAATCCGGATCCCTTGAATTAGCGCTTTATCGCTTATCGACTTTTCTGCCATTGTCCGTTACACAAGATCGGGGCAGGCGGATGTCCAAAAGTTGAAGGCTAGGTCGAGTGACAGTTGAACCACGCGTAGAAGATCTTCTTGCGACGATACGCAAGGCCATCGATGATGATTTGAGTGGCCTGGATGCGGCTGCGACAACGTCTGGCAATTCAACGGGAAAACTTTTGCGCGGTGCGCTGCGGGAAATGCGCGTCAACTATGATGGCAATGCCCCTGATCCGCAGCAGGCCGACCGCGAAATTGCTGAATTGCGTGACCGGATCAACCGGAGCCGCGGCTCAAGCTTCCCCATTGTCACGCCAACCCCCGCTCCACCGCCACCACGTGTGGTCCCGCGCCAGACGGCCAAGCCGGGCGGTGTCAGCAGCATTCTGGGTGGGGCGAGCAGCCGCATCCCTTCACAATATAACAATTCTGTGCCGCCCTTGCGGCTTGGCTATAATGAGTTTCCGCCTGAACAGGATGCCGAACCCTATCAGCCGCCTTATCAGGAAAGCGCCTGGCCGGAAGAGCAGCACCATCAGCCAGATTATTATCCGGCTCAACCGGTTTATGAGCCACAAGTCACCCCGCCGCTCATTTCAAGCCGCACCGCGCAACGCGCGCAGAATTCCTTTGAGCAACTCGCCGAAAGCCTGATGGCGCGTGCTACCGGCGACCGCGGCATCGAAGATATGACAAAAGACTTGCTGCGCGGGCTTTTGAAGCAGTGGCTTGATGACAATCTGCCACAGCTCGTCGAACAGCTGGTGCGCGAGGAAATCGAGCGCGTGGCAAGACGGGGACGGTAACGACCTCACTTGCCTTCGCCCGCGCGGCTTCGCATGGGAGAAGGTGCCCGAAGGGCGGATGAGGTCTCTTGCTGACGGTGCGGGAGAAGGCAATTGCGTGGCTCATCGCATTGGTGTTTAAGCGCGGTGAAATCAACCGCTTGAAGAATCCCCCATGACCCTCGAGACCAAGTTCAATCCCACCGAGATGGAAACCCGGCTTTATGAGCAATGGGAAAATGGCGGCTATTTCAAGCCGGGTGCGAAGCCCAACGCGCAAGCCTTCACCATTGTCATTCCCCCGCCCAACGTCACGGGCTCGCTCCACATGGGCCACGCCCTCAACAACACCATCCAGGATATTCTATGCCGCTTTGAACGCATGCGCGGCAAAGATGTTCTCTGGCAGCCCGGCACTGACCATGCCGGTATTGCAACGCAAATGGTGGTGGAACGTCTGCTCGCCAAAGAGAACAACACCGACCGCCGCTCCATGGGCCGCGAAGCGTTTCTGAAACGCGTGTGGGAATGGAAAGAGGAATCAGGCGGCATCATTACGAAGCAGCTCCGCCGCCTGGGTGCATCGTGTGATTGGTCGCGTGAGCGCTTCACCATGGACGAGGGCCTGTCCAAGGCCGTCGCCAAGGTATTCGTGCAGCTCTACAAGGAAGGCCTGATCTACAAGGATTGGCGTCTGGTGAACTGGGACCCGGTGTTTGAAACCGCGATCTCGGATCTTGAGGTTGAAACGCGCGACACCAAGGGTGCGATGTGGAGCTTTGCCTATCCGTTGGTTGATGGCCCGGTTGATGGCATTTCCGAAATCGTGATTTCAACCACGCGGCCTGAAACCATGCTGGGTGATGGCGCCGTGGCTGTGCATCCGTCTGATGAGCGTTACAATAACCTCATCGGTAAGCTGGTGCGCCTGCCCATTGCCGAGCGTCACATTCCCATCATCGCTGACGAATATCCCGATCCGGAATTCGGCACGGGCGCTGTCAAAATCACCGGCGCTCACGACGAGAACGATTTCCATGTCGCCAAGCGCAACAACATTCCTTTGATTGTTCTCATGGACAAGAAGGCGCGTATGATTTCCACGCCCGAAAACCATGTGCCCGAACGCTACAACGGTGTTGACCGTTACAAGGCGCGCGAGATGGTGTTGGCGGAAATTGAGGAGCTTGGCTTCTATCGCGGCAAGGAAGACAAGATCATCGCGCAACCCTTTGGTGATCGCTCCGGCGTGGTCATCGAGCCGATGCTGACGGAGCAATGGTATGTGAATGCTGGCGAACTCGCCAAGCCCGCCATTGCCGCTGTTGAAAAGGGCGACACCAAATTCGTGCCCGGCAATTGGGACAAGACTTATTTTGAGTGGATGCGAAACATTCAGCCCTGGTGCATTTCGCGCCAGTTGTGGTGGGGCCATCAAATTCCGGCGTGGTATGGATCAGACGGAAAGATTTACGTCGAAGAAACTGAGGAGGCGGCGCGCAAGTCGGCTGGCGCTGACGTTACACTCACGCGTGATGAAGACGTATTAGACACATGGTTCTCATCCGCCCTCTGGCCGTTCTCGACTCTGGGCTGGCCCGACAAGACGCCGGAACTTGCGCGCCATTATTCCACCGATGTTCTGGTCACTGGCTTTGACATCATCTTCTTCTGGGTCGCCCGCATGATGATGATGGGGTTGCACTTCATGAAGGAAGTGCCGTTCCACACGGTTTATATCCACGCTCTGGTCCGCGACGAGAAGGGCCAGAAAATGTCGAAGTCCAAGGGCAATGTGATTGATCCTCTGGAACTCATCGATGAATATGGCGCTGATGCGTTGCGTTTCACCCTGACGGCGATGGCCGCGCAGGGCCGCGACATTAAGCTCGCAAAATCGCGCGTTGAAGGTTATCGCAACTTCGCAACCAAGCTGTGGAACGCTGCGCGCTTTGGCGAAATGAATGGTGTGGCGCGCGATGAGAATTTCGATCCCGTCGGTGCGCGTGTCACCGTCAATCGCTGGATTGCAGGCGAAGCTGCGCGCGCGCGCGATACAGTCACCAAGGCCATTGAAGACCACAAATACAATGAGGCCGCCGCAGCACTTTATCAGTTCGCGTGGAATGTCTATTGCGACTGGTATGTGGAATTGATCAAGCCGATTTTGACCGGAACGGACGAGACCACCAAGGCCGAGACGCGCGCCTGTGCGGCGTGGTCGTTCGATCAGATCCTGTTGCTCATGCACCCGATCATGCCCTTCATCACCGAAGAGCTGTGGCAGAAAACTGCAAGCCGTGACCACTTGCTGATCGCCGCCGAGTGGCCGAGCTACAAGGGTCTCGGTGATGCGAAGGCCGACGCCGAAATGAATTGGGTGATCAGGCTTATTTCCGAAGTACGCTCGGTGCGCTCCGAAATGAACGTGAATGCCGGTGCCAAAATTCCGTGCGTGATTGTTGGCGCAGGGCAGGAGGCGCGTCGTCGTGCCGGTGCCTGGGAGGCCGAGATCATGCGGCTGGCGCGTTTGTCGTCGCTGACGTTTGAAGACGCCGTGCCCAAGGCCTCAGCACAGATCGCACTCGATGAAGCTACGGTGGCCCTGCCTCTCGAAGGCATGATCGACTTTGCCGCCGAGCGCACGCGCCTCAACAAGGAACTTGAAAAAGTAGCCAAGGACATGGCCGTCATCGACGGGCGCCTGAATAACGCCAACTTCGTCGCCAAGGCCTCACCCGAAGCGCTCGAAGAAACCCGCGAGCTGAAGACAGCATTGGAAGCGAAGAAGGCGAAGGTTCAAGAGGCGTTGAAGAGGCTGGGGTGAACGAGCTATTTGAGCTTTGGAATACTTTGAATTGGAGTCTATTGGATGACAGCAAGAGTTCCTGTGCACCTATCGAATTGGGATAAACTAAAGCTTATTTGGCTTGCGATGTTTAACCCTGCTGAGTTTGAGCGGATAGAAACACAAGACTCCAAAGGTTTGGAGACCAGGCCGAAGGCTGATTCCAGCCGAGTTCGATCAGTTCGCACTTCGTATTTTCAATCTCTGATGTTGGTAGTTTCGGCAGTTTTCGTGGGTTGGGTCGTGGCAATGGTTGCTCAACATACCTGGCCACAGACGAGAGTTTGGGCTACTGGATTCGGAGCAGTCGGAACAGCGCTGCTGCTTTGGGCCACTGTTGCCGTAAAAGGCTGGGAACTTGGATCTTTCTCCACTGTAACACTAGGTGAGAGATTAAATATTTGGATATTTCGGTTCTTGTATTGGATGGGTACAGCTTGCCTTATAGCAGCCCTTGTTTGAGGGTGGCATTTCAGACGACCAAAAATATCCTGACTCTTTATTGTGGCGTATTCCGGGTGTCTCCGTGGCCCGTAAAGGCGTAGAGTGCCTTTATGCATTGCTTTCTCACCGAGCGACTTGAAACTCCCGTTGGCCCTATGGTCCTCGTGGCGCATGATGGTGTGGTTTTGCTGTTTGAATTTGAGGGCACGGCGCGGCGCATTGAGCGGCAGATGCGCGCGCGTTTTGGCGATGTGGATTTGCAAGCGGCCACCAACCCCTTCGGCATCAGCGACCAGATACGTTCTTATTTCGCGGGCGACATTCATGCCGTCGACAACATCCTGACCGATGGCGGCGGCACAGAGTTTGAGCGACAGGTGTGGGCGGAGCTGCGCAAAATTCCCGTTGGGACCACCGTTGCCTATGGCCACATCGCGCGCAAGCTGGGCGATGTTCAGCTTTCGCGCGCGGTGGGCACGGCCAATGGGCGCAACCCCATCGCCATCATCGTGCCGTGCCACCGGGTGATCGGGGCCGATGGCTCGATGACCGGCTATGGCGGCGGCCTTCAGAACAAGGAATGGCTGCTGCGCCACGAGGGCGCCTTGCTGGTTTAACCTCTCAGCAGAGGTGGACTTCACGATGTCAAACAGCCGGACCATAGTGGGCGGAAACGTCTTCCCGCTTCCCGCTTCCTACGATCTGAACTGTATATATTCCTATTATAGGAGTTTGTCAAGTTTTCTTTTTGGCGGCCTTCGCCGCGGTCTTACGGTTGCGCAAAACATGTTCGTGGTCCGCATCATAAAGGGCTGAATCGCGGAAGTTGGTGTGGCCTAATACTGGGCCGACTAGAATCAGCGCCGTGCGCGTGAGCTTCGCCGCCTTCACTTTGGCGGCGATGGTCGAGAGCGTGCCATGGATGAATTTTTCATCCGGCCAGGTGACGCGGTAGGCGACGACGACGGGGCAGTCCGCGCCATAATGCGGCGTGAGCGAGCGCTCGATGTGGCCGAGATTGCGGATTGAAAGATGGATCGCCAGTGTGGCTTTCGATGCGCCGAGTTTTTCCAGCTCTTCGCCGGGCGGCATGGCCGAGGCCTGCATGGTGGTGCGGGTGAGGATCACGGTTTGCGCGATCTCCGGCAGGGTGAATTCGGTTTTGAGTGCTGCAGCGGCGGCGGCAAAGGCGGGGACGCCGGGAGTCACATCATAATCGATGCCCAGCGCATCAAGCTTTCGCATCTGTTCGGCAATTGCTCCGTACAAGGATGGATCTCCCGAATGGACGCGCGCCACGTTCTGGCCCTTGTCATGCGCCGCTTTGATCTCGTCGATGATCTGGTCAAGGTGAAGCGGCGCTGTGTCGACAACCCGCGCACCCTCGGGGGCGGCTTTCACAATTTCTTCAGGCACCAGGGAGCCCGCATAAAGGCAGACGGGGCAAGATTGAATGAGGCGAAGGCCGCGCAGGGTTATGAGGTCGGCAGCGCCGGGGCCAGCGCCGATGAAGTGTACAGTCATTGTTGGTCCATCTTCTTAGCGTATCCGCGCGGCGTGTAGGCGTAGGTTTTGCCATCGCCGCGCTTGAATGATTTTGATTGTGATGAGCCGACCATCACGAGGGTGAGCATGTCGACGACATCGGGATCGAAGTCGGCGAAGTCTACGATGCGGACATTTTCCTGTGGCCGTCCAAGATTGGAGGCAATGACCACAGGCGTTTCCGGTGGCCGATGATTTTTGAGAATGGCGAAGGCGCGTTCCAACTGGTCGCGGCGTTTGAGTGAGCGCGGATTGTAGAAGGAGATCACAAAGTCGCCTTCGGCGGCGGCGGTGATGCGCTTTTCGATCACCTCCCACGGCGTGAGCAAGTCGGACAGCGAGATGCAGCAGAAGTCATGGCCGATCATCGCCCCTGCGGCAGCACTGGCGGCCTGGAAGGCCGAGATGCCGGGATGCACTTCAACGGCGACGCGCGCTGGTTCGCGGTCGATCAGTTCATAGACCAGGGCCGCCATCGCATAGATGCCGGCATCGCCGGAACAGACGAGCGCCACGCGCTTGCCCGCTTTGGCCAATTCGATGGCGGCACGGCAGCGGGCTTCTTCGTCTCCCAGAACGAAACGGTGTTCCGTCTGGTCGTGCAGAAGATCGGCGGCGAGATCGAGATAGAGGCCATAGCCCACCCAATCGGTGGCATTGGATAGCTCGGCGGTGACATTGGGGCTGCGCGTATTTTTATCGCCGGGGCCGACGCCGACGACTGAGACGAGGCCGCGTTGACGACCGCGCAGTTCAAGGATTGGTGTGGGACTGCGGGCGATGGCGATTGTGGCCCGTTGGCTTTTGGTCTTGGGGACGATGAGTTCGGATTCTGGACCAGCAGCGGCGAGTGCTGATGCTTCGGCCACACTGGGCGTTCCCACTTCAGATTTCACATAGTCGGAAGGATTCTTCAATTTGGGCGCTTGTTCGTTCAATTCGTCGGCAGTGAAGTACGTGGTGGATGACAGGGCATTGAGGGCCGGTTCGTCTTCTTTCAAATCAATGGAAGCGAAGGTTGCGATTGCTAGTTCAGCCAGATTGTGGGCGGCCAAGGACTCATTGATCAGTGTACGGACTTCTTCGCGGCTGGTACCGCGTTCACAGCCGATGCCGATGGCGAGCGTCTTTGGATGATAGACCAAATGTTTGGGTCCGCCGACTGTGATGTGTTCCGTCACCTCGAGCGTCACCCCGTCGAAAGACGGGATCCATTCAACAGTCGGAAGATTGCTGAGGTCCACCGGACTTAATGGATTTCGGCTTTCGCTGGAATGACGGACTGCTAGAGGCGCACCAGAAAGGAGAGCGGCCGTAGCCGACTTCATGTCTTGCGGGTTGCCCATCACATAGCCGGGCCTGGGTTCATCAAGGCTCGCGCCGAAGCGGACTTCACTGGCCGTAGTCACGGCGGCATGGCCTTTGGTGACTGCTGCAATTTGTTTGGCCAGCGCATTGGCGCCGTGGTGCCCACCCAAAAGCGGAACAACGCTGCTGCCGTCTTCGGCGACGGCGAGGACAGGTGGCTCGGTGCGCTTGTCGCCTAAGTGGGGTGCCAAGGCGCGGATCAGAATTCCGCTGGCGCAGAGGCCGATGATGGTGCGGCCCTCCCCAAACAACTTGCCAAGGTGTGATGTGGCTTTCTCATAGGCAACATCGCCACCCGCAATGCAGCGTGGCGCATGGATTTCACCTTGCAATTCAGTTTTCAGACGTTTTGCATGCTCCAGTGCCGATGCACCTAGTATGAAAATTATGGGCTTGCTCATGGCCGGGACTTTACGATGATGGTGGTGAAATAGGGCAGGGTGTCTCCTTCAATATCCGTCAGTGGGCGGATGATCTGGTTTTCATGCGTGGCGTTTTCGATGGCGGTGGCTTTGTCCAGAAGGTGAAGCTCGGCAAGGATGGCTTTCACTTTTCCGAAATGACGGCCGACTTTGATGATGGCGGCGGCACTTGCAGTCTTGATTTCCGCAAGTAACCTTTCGGCATCGAGCGTTGCTGGCAGAACTTTCAAGACTTCGTCGCGTTCGACCAGTGGCCGGCCGATTGCGGCTGCAGCAGCCGTAATGGAGGTGACACCGGGGACGACAATGGTTTTGAATTTATCGGCGAGACGTTCAAACACATACATGAAGCTGCCATAGAAGAAGGGATCACCTTCGCAGAGCATGACCACGTCGCGGCCTTGCTCGAGATGTGCGGCGATTTCTTTTGCGCCCTTGTCATAGGCGGCTTGTGCGGGTTCGCGTTCAACACGCATGGGCATGTCGATGGTAATTTCAGTGATCCCTTCTGTGATGAAGGGCTTGGCGATATCGCGTGCGGTTGAATCTTTGCCATTGGCGCAGAGATAGGCGATGATTCTGGCAGTTGAAATCAATCGCCATGCTTTCACCGTCATCAATTCGGGATCGCCGGGGCCGACGCCGACGCCGTAGAGTTTTCCGCTCACCATGGCTTTTGCGCTCGCCATTGCAGGACACTCATGCGCGGCTTCAGGGCGCGATAGGGGCCGACATGGGTCAAGTGCGACACGTCGATCTTCACAAGCTCACCGCCGAATTTTTCGTGCAGGTCATAGAGGTGCATTTCGCCTTCAATGGTGACGACGTTGGCAACCATACGCCCTCCGGGCTTGAGCTTTTCCCAAGATGTCTCGAAAACTCCTGCGCCTGAAATTCCACCGCCTATGAAAACGGCGTCAGGGGCAGGCAGGGTGTCAAAGGCTTTGGGGGCCGAGGCGGCGATGACCCGCAGGCGCGGTGTTCCCAATTGATCGGCATTGCTGGCAATCATGGCGCGGCGATCTTCGTGGGGTTCAATGGCGATGGCTTCGCAGCCTCGTGTGGAGCGCATCCATTCAATTGAGATTGAGCCGCAGCCAGCGCCGACATCCCACAGCAATTGCCCGGGGGCAGGAGCCAGCGCTGCCAGTGTGGCGGCGCGCACTTCGCGCTTGGTGAGTTGGCCGTCATGTTGAAAGGATTCGTCGGGCAGGCCTGCGACACGGGACCAAATCTTGGCCGCTGGTGAAGCGATGCAATGAATAGCAACGGTGTTGAGGGGCGACCAGGCTTTTCCGGGATTGGCGGCGGCGCTAAAGGTGGTGAGGGCTTCGCGCGGGCCACCGAGATTCTCCATCACGGTGACAATGCTGTTTTCGAATCCACGATCAATCAGGCGTTTGCAAATGATGGCAATCGAAGTTTCATCTTCGGTCAGAACCAGCAGCTTTGCATCTGGTTGAATGAAAGTTTCAAGATTGGCGGCGGGGCGGCCGTGGATGGTGAGCGTATCGCAATCAGGGAGGGACCAGCCGAGCTTGGCGGCGGCCAGCGAAAATGCGGATAGGTGAGGGATGATCGTGGTTTCGCTGATCGGGACGATTTCCAAAAGCTTGCGCGCTGCGCCGAAATTCATTGGATCACCGGTGGCAAGCACAACGGTGCGGCGACCTTTCAAGGGCTTGATGAGATCCACAACAGCGGAGAACGGTTGTGGCCATTCGTGAAGCTCTGCCTTTAGTTTCGGAAGGAAAGCCAGAAGCCGTTTTGCCCCAATCACTACTTCAGCATTTTCGAGCGCCTGCGCGGCTGAAGCTGAGAGCCCCGTCATGCCGTCTTCACCCATGCCGATGATGGTGAGCCATTTGGTCATTGTGCTACATCCGTCAAGGCGTTGATGACTGACGAGGCCATGGCCGAGCCACCCTTGCGGCCTTTGATGGTTGCAAAGGGAATGCCTCGCGGGTTGGCGACAAGTTCGGCCTTGCTTTCGGCAGCACCGACAAATCCAACCGGCATCCCTACAATGGCTGCTGGCTTTGGTGCGCCTGCATCGATCATTTCAAGCAAGGCGAAAAGTGCCGTTGGCGCATTGCCGATGACCACGACGGCTCCATCGAGATGTTCGCGCCACAGCGAGGTCGCCGCAGCCGTGCGCGTCGTTGAGGTGGTGAGGCCCAATTCGCGCGCGCGCGGATCGTTCAGTGTACAGATGATTTTGCACGTTTCGGGCAGAAAGCGTGCGATGATGCCGTGGCGGACCATCTCAACATCAACGAGGATCGGCTTTCCCGCAGCAATGGCTGATTTGGTCACGTCGGCGAAATCGGGCGTGATGACGAGATCGGATGTGATCTCTACCATGCCGCAGGCGTGGATGACCCGCGTTGCGATTGCATGGGCCGATGCGGGCAGCATTGAAAAATCCGCCTCGGCGGCGATCATCTCAAATGAACGCCGATAGATGTCTTGCGGATTTTTCAGATAATCGATCACGGCCGCTTCAGTGTCTTGGGGCCGAGCGGATGATCGGCATGGGGGTAGGGCGCGTGGGTGTGGGTATGGCCATGATCATGGTCATGCGGGTGGTCGTAATCGTGGTGGTGTCCATGATCATGGGGGAGGCTTTCGAGCTTGAAGGGACCCGCCTTGCACGCACCTGTACAATGGCCATCACAGTGCGGGCACTCCGCCGATGTGCCGATGCCCTCAACGTGATGGTGATGGCTTTCCTGAACCGCGCCTACGTCTGCTTCAAAGCCCAGAACCTGTGTGCGGTATTTGCACATCTGGCAGTTCATCGCGATGTCGCCTGTGAGAATCTGTTGGATGCGTTCGACGAAGGTTTCAATGACCTGCGGATGGTCATTGAGATAGGGCGCCTTCACAAATTCGATTTCGGGATGCTTTGCGGCGACCTCGTCAGTCGCATCATAAATGCGCTGCACCAGAATTCCAGTAAACAGGAAATAGGGAAACACGATGATGCGCTTGAAACCAAGCCGCGTGGCGTGTTCAAGGGCGGGGGCGACGAGTGGAAATGTGACGCCGGAATAGGCGGTCTCGGCCCAGCCAAAGCCAAAGCCTTCCCACAATATGCGGGTGACTTTCGACACGTTGGAATTGGCATCAGGATCAGAAGCGCCGCGGCCGACGACAACTAGCAGGGTTTCGTGAATGCCGATGTCCTTGCTCAGGCTGTTCAAGGTTTCCTGAATGCGGTCACCAGCGGCGCGCATCATCTTGGGGTCGATGCCCAGTTCCTTGCCATATTCAATCTTCAGATTGTTCTGCGCGGCGTAAGTGTTGAGAACCGAGGGGATGTCATTCTTGGCATGGCCTGCGGCAAACAACATGCCGGGGACGGCGAGGACACGGTTCACGCCTTGGGCTTTGAGTGAATCAAGCCCCGTGCGGATGATTGGCGTGGCAAATTCAAGATAGCCGAACTCGACGGGATATTGTGGCAGGCGCTTTTTGAGATGACGTGACAGCACGGCAAATTCGGCCACCGCATCTTCATCGCGGCTGCCGTGTCCGCAGAGCATCACACCTAATTTTTCGGTCATCTCATGCCTTCCAATTCGACAGCACCAATCAACTGGTTGGAAGGCAGCTCCGTCTTGGCCCCTTGTTGGGTTGGCCGCACCGGAATGTCTTTCAGTTCCTGAAGGGAACGCTGCTAGTGAATTGATGTTTAGGCGATGGGACTTTCACTCACAAGGACGAAAGCGGCATTCCCTAGGGGTGTCCCGCCAGCGACAAAACTTCTTCGCGGTCATTGTCGGCCGTGAATTTGTTGAAATCGGCCTCGGCATCAAGCGCGGCTTCAAGAATGGGGCGGTATTCCTTTTTGGGGATTTTGTAACAGCCGAATTGTTCGAGATGGGAATTTACGAATTGCGCGTCGAGCAATCTGAATCCGCCGAAATTCAGCCGTGCAACCAGATGAACCAGCGCCACTTTGCTGGCGTCAGTTTCGCGCGAGAACATGCTTTCGCCAAAGAACACCGCACCAATGCGCAGGCCATAAAGACCACCCACCAGTTTGCCATCACGCCAGCTTTCCACCGAATGGCAGCAGCCCATTTTGTGGAGCTGGGTATAGAGCTTGAAGATTCTCTGGTTAATCCATGTCACGTCACGATTTGAAGTTTTTTCTGCACAGGCGGCGATCACCTGTTCAAAGGCTGTGTCGATGCGAATTTCGAATCGTCCGTGGCGCACCGACTTTTTGAGCGAGTGCGAAATGTGGAAACCTTTAAGCGGGATGACGCCGCGCTCATCAGGTTCGATCCAATAGAGGGCAGGGTCATCAGCACTTTCGGCCATTGGAAACACGCCCGCAGCATAGGCTTTCAATAAAAGCTGCGGGGTGATGGTCGTCATTTTGTATTAGCTCGGATTTTTTGCCAGGAATTTTTCGAGCCAGTGAATGTCGTAGTTGCCGTCGATGATATCTTTCTCGGCGAGCAGACGCTGGAACAGGGGGATGGTGGTTTCAACACCATCGACAACAAATTCTGACAGTGAACGCTTAAGGCGCATCATGCATTCGGTGCGGGTCTTTCCAAACACGATGAGTTTGCCAATCAAGCTGTCGTAGTAGGGCGGAATACGATAGCCGGAATAGAGGGCGGAATCTATGCGCACGCCAAGCCCGCCGGGGAAGTGCACTGCATCAACGCGGCCTGGTGACGGCACAAAGGTTTGCGCGTTTTCGGCGTTGATGCGGCATTCGATGGCATGGCCCGAGAACTGGATATCGCTTTGCTTGTAGGGAAGTGTGGCACCTGAGGCGACACGGATCTGTTCCTGCACAAGATCAAGCCCCGTGATCATCTCGGTCACCGGATGTTCAACTTGAAGTCTCGTATTCATTTCGATGAAATAGAATTCGCCATTCTCGTAGAGAAACTCGATCGTTCCAACGCCTTCATATTTCATATCGCGCATGGCCTTGGCGACGCGCTCGCCAATTTCTTCGCGCTGGCCGGCATTGAGGGCGGGTGACATCGCCTCTTCCCAGACCTTCTGGTGGCGGCGCTGCAGAGAGCAGTCACGCTCGCCAAGGTGCACAGCGTTGCCCTTGCCATCACCCAGAACCTGTATTTCAATGTGGCGGGGCTTTTCGAGATATTTCTCGATATAGACTTCGCCATTGCCGAAATTGGCCAGGGCCTCGCTCTGCGCGGTCGAAATGGCAAGGTCCAATTCACCGTCGCTATGGGCCACCTTCATGCCTTTACCACCGCCGCCTGCCGTGGCCTTGATGATAATCGGATAGCCTATTTCCTTGGCCACGCGGCGCGCCGTGACCGCATCGGCAACGCCACCCTCGGAACCTGGAACTACGGGAATGCCCAAAGCTTTGGCGGTGCGCTTGGCCTCAATCTTATCGCCCATGGTGCGAATGTTTTCGGGCGTGGGGCCGATGAACTTGATGGAATGCTCGCCGAGGATTTCGGCGAACTTGGCGTTCTCCGACAAGAAGCCATAGCCCGGGTGAACGGCTTCAGCACCCGTGATCTCGCAGGCAGATACGATGGCTGGAATGTTGAGATAACTGTCCTTCGCTGCGGGCGGGCCGATACACACGCTCTCGTCGGCGAGCTTTACATGCATGGCATCTGCATCGGCGGTGGAATGGACAGCAACCGTTGCAATGCCCAATTCACGACAGGCACGCAAGACGCGCAAGGCAATCTCGCCGCGATTGGCGATGAGGATTTTGTCGAACATCCTATTCAATCACCATCAGCACTTCGCCAAATTCAACCGGCTGGGCGTTCTCGATGTTTACCTGAATCAATTTGCCAGACTTTGGTGCTGCGATCTGGTTCATGGTTTTCATGGCTTCGATGATGAGAAGCGTCTGGCCTTCCTTCACCATGGAGCCCAAGGCGGCAAAGGCTGGCTGGCCGGGGGTGGGAGAAAGATAGGCAGTGCCAACCATGGGGGATTTCAGCGGGGTTCCGGCGGCCTCTGCAGGTGCAGCAACTATGACGGGCGCTGCAACTGCGGCCGTATGGACACCAGGTGCTGGAGCAGCCGCAAAATGGGCGACAGGGCCGGCACCGTAGGAGGCCTTGCTGACACGGACGCGAGCGCCCTTGTGGTCAAGCTCAATTTCGGTCAGGCCCGTTTCATTCAGGATATCTGCCAGCTTGCGGATCAGGACCAGTTCACCCGTTTCCTGAGCAGGTTTGGCGGCGACTGGTTTTTTCTTGGCGGGCATTCTTATCCCTTTCTTGTGGGGTTGAGGAGGTTGGCGGCTGCTTCCAGCGCCAGTTCATAACTTGCCGCGCCGAAGCCTGCGATAACACCATGGGCTGCGGGCGAGATGAAACTGTGATGCCGGAAGGCCTCACGTTTGTAAACATTTGACAGATGAACTTCGATGGCGGGAAGGCCAACGCCCTTCAAGGCATCATGAAGGGCAACAGAGGTGTGGGTGTAAGCTCCCGCATTCAGGATTATGGCTTCGGCTTTGCCGCGTGCCTCATGGATCCAGTTTACCAGTTCGCCTTCGACGTTGGTTTGGCGAAACACAACGGCAAGCCCCAGCGCCTTGGCCTTGGCCAGGCATTTCTGTTCGATGGAGGCCAGGGTTTCGGCGCCATAGATTTCTGGTTCTCTGGTTCCCAACAAATTGAGGTTGGGTCCGTTGAGGATGTAGATTGTTTTCATGCGAAGCTTATAGCCTCACACTGCAAGTTTGAAAACCAGCAATTGCTCTTGTGAATATCAGCAGAGTTGGCAGCCGCCCTTGGCCCGAACGTCGGCCAGGCTTGCCTGCATCTCCGGCAATTGGATGTAGCCGGGATAGACCTTCTTATCGATGACAAAGGCAGGCGTACCCGTCAATTGCAAGGATTGGGCAAGTTGGGAGGTTTTCTGGATTTGCGCCTCAATCGCGGGATCTGCCATGTCGGCTTTCATTTTCGCAACATCAAGGCCAACTTCCTGGGCCACCTGATCGGTAACTTCCGCCGTCACTTTGCCTTGCGTTGCGAAAAGTGCCTGATGGAACTCCCAATATTTACCCTGTTTGGCCGAGGCCATCGCGGCCTTGGCAGCATATTCTGAACCTTCGCCGAAAATCGGGAATTCTTTCATAATGACGCGGACATTGGGGTCAGATTTGACTAGGGACTGCATTTCGACAACGCCCTTGCGGCACCAGCCACAATTATAATCCATGAATTCCACAATGGTCACATCACCCTTGGGGTTTCCGGCAATGCCATCAAAACTGCTGTGGTAAATTTCCTTGGCGTTCGATGCCATGACCTGCCCGCGCGCATTGTCAGCGGTTTTCTTGTCAGAGGCATCTAGCGCTGCTGCCATGTCGCGCAGGACTTCAGGATGCGTCATCAAATAATCCTTCACGATCTTTTCGATCTGCGTCTTTTGCGCGGGTGAAAAATTATCGGCCAGAACAGGAGCGGTGAGTGCGATCAAGCAGGCAACAATGAGAGACAGATAGCGACGCATGGGCATTTCCTCGTTTTGAGCATCTTGCGATAGATTTCGGGTTCGGCACAATCAAATTTTAACGAGCGTCAATTTTTACGGCCAGCAAAGGTCAGCAGGTCCTGGGCCCTGAGCCATTCGGGCGAACCCGTCTTGAATTGGGTTTGCAAGGCCTTGGCTTTGTCGAGCGCCAGTTTTTTGTCACCTGTGGCAAAGGCATATTCGGCACTGGCCAGTTCGGCGCGGGGCACGTCCTGCTTCAGGGCATAGGCCTGGGCCATATATTTGTAGATGACCGGCATGTCGGGCTCCTGGCCCTTGGCGACTTGCAACAGCTTGATTGCCGCATCGGCGTGAGCCGGGTTTTCACTGCCGAGCAAAATCTGCGCGTTCAAAACTTCGAGCAAACCATTGTCGGGCAGAAGTTGGCGGGCTTTTTGAATGGCGGGAAGGCCTTTGTCGGCTTGGCCATTTTCAAGATAGGCTTGCGCCTTCAACTCCCAGAAATATGGATCTTGCGGAAGCTCCGCAGTCAGGCTGTCGATGACCGGCAAGGCGTTCTTCAGATCACCGCGGCGGAACATGGCAATTGAGCGGGCATATCGGGCGGGCAATGATGTGTCAGACGTTGGGTATTGCTGGAACACGATTTGCGGTGCTTGCAGGAAGCCTGAAAGTTTTGCCTGGGCGAGCTTGTGGCGCAGCACGAGGCGTGGATCATCGGGCTTGTTGAAATAGGGTGATGCCTTGGCGGATT
>JBDSTO010000100.1:0-6903 GCA_039928255.1 Aestuariivirga sp.
GGAATGCGGAGGCCCGTGGACGACAAGGGCGTGGCAGTGGCACCGAACTTGGAAAAGGTCTCAAGCAGTTTGGGTTGGTCGCATTTCAGGGTGTTGACACGAAGATCAATCGGCGCGCGCTGGCAGATCGCTGCCATTTCATCAATCAGGCTTTGACCAAACACCGACTTCAATGAAGTTTCGAGCCAGGCCGGATAGTTGGCCTCCTCATGGGCAGGCAAATTCTTCAGCTCAACGCCAAGTGATTTCTTCTCTTTGTCCGTCAAAGGACCGGGGCCAAATTGCTCGGCGCAAAGCGTTTCAATTTCGGCGATGGGCAAGTTCCACACCGTCGCCAAAGTTCCCAAGGCCACAGCGCGGGCATCCTCGCCTCCTGCCTGTTCGGCCGCAGACAACCTGTTGCGCAATCCATCATAAACGATCGTCCCAATCACATGGCGATCGGTTGAGCCTGCAAAGCGATGGGCTTTCGCCCAATC
Organism: Aestuariivirga sp.; assembly: GCA_039928255.1. GTDB lineage: Bacteria > Pseudomonadota > Alphaproteobacteria > Rhizobiales > Aestuariivirgaceae > Aestuariivirga. Next base: position 480 of record JBDSTO010000100.1, read on the forward strand.
CTTCAAGGCTTCCGACGCCGGACGATGGCGATCAAAAATCTCGGTCAGAATTTCAATGGCCGCAGCCACACGGCCTGCAATTCTCATGGATCAGCCATTCATCGTCGCTTGGAGAGGCATCAGTCGCCCATCCTTTGATAGTTCGGCGCTTCCCGCGTGATCATCACATCGTGCGCGTGGCTTTCACGAAGCCCTGCGTTGGTGATGCGCACAAACTGAACTTTCGTCTGCAATCCAGAAATTGTTGCAGCCCCAACATAGCCCATGGCGGCGCGCAGACCGCCCACCATTTGATGGAGCACTGCGTTCACTGCGCCCTTGTGTGGCACTTGGCCTTCGATGCCCTCAGGCACCAGCTTCAACTTGTCGGCCACATCCTGCTGGAAATAACGATCAGCTGAGCCGCGCGCCATGGCACCAACAGAGCCCATGCCGCGATATGATTTATAGGAGCGGCCATTGTAGAGATAAACCTCACCGGGGGCTTCATCGGTGCCCGCCAGCATTGAGCCCATCATTACCACTGATGCACCGCCCGCCAAGGCCTTGGCCATGTCGCCTGAAAGTTTGATGCCGCCATCGGCGATCACTGGAACGCCTGTGCGTGCGCCCTCTTCTGCGCATTCGATGATGGCAGAGAATTGCGGAACGCCAACGCCTGCTACAACGCGCGTTGTGCAGATCGAACCTGGGCCAATGCCGATCTTTACGGCATCAGCACCTGCCCCGATCAAAGCCTTCACGCCTTCAGCGGTTGCCACATTGCCGCCGATCACTTGCACACGGTTTGAAATTTTCTTGATGCGTTCAACCTGCGCCAACACGTGAATTGAATGGCCGTGGGCGGTATCAACAACCAGCACGTCCACGCCTGCCGCGATCAAGCGTTCGGCGCGTTCAAAACCATTGTCGCCCGTGCCAGTGGCGGCGGCTACAAGCAGGCGTTCCTGCTCATCCTTGGCGGCAAGGGGATGATCCGCCGCTTTTTCCATGTCATTGACGGTGATGAGCCCCACGCATTTGAAATCATCATCGACCACGATCAATTTTTCAATGCGGTTCTTGTGCAGCAGGCGTTGGGCCTCGGCGCGGTCCACTCCGGCTTTCACGGTGATGAGTTTGCGCGTCATCAACTCGGCGACCTTGGCATTGGGGTCCGTGGCAAAGCGCACATCGCGGTTGGTGATGATGCCGCAGAGCTTGCCAAATTCATCGACCACCGGAATGCCGGAAATCTTGTGGCGGGCCTTGATCTGCATCAGATCGCCCAATGTGGCGTCGGGTGCGATGGTAATGGGGTTCACCACCATGCCGCTTTCAAAACGCTTCACGCGGGCCACATGTTCAGCCTGAATTTCTGGTGTGAGGTTTTTGTGAATGACACCAAGTCCGCCCGCCTGCGCCATGGCAATGGCCATCGGCGCTTCAGTGACGGTATCCATCGCGGCGGAAATGATCGGAATAGAGAGGCTCAATGAGCGCGTGAGTTTCGTTGCTGTCGAAACCTCGACTGGCAACACAGAAGACGCGCCGGGTTTCATCAGCACATCGTCAAAGGTCAGATATTGGGGAAATTCTTTTGCCATGGGCCAATCTTTCAAGCGGAAGACTCGAATTCAACAGTTGGCGCACGCCCATAACACCCGGATGGCGACCGGGGCAAGGGGATGATTTGGCTCAGGCCTTGGCAGGGCGGAACAGGCCGGTTTTCAGGAGTTTGGCAATTGCCAGCCCGGCGCACATCGCCGCCACGAACAGGAATATCCGGCTGTCACCCAAGCCCACAACCGGAATGGCGCCGCCGGGGCAGAAACCGCTGATTCCCCAGCCCACACCAAACGTTGCTGAGCCAGCGACCAGAGCCGTGTCGATCTGTTTTGATGTCGGCACGTTGAATTTGCTGTCATAAAGCGGCTGTTTCATCTTGCGGAAGACTAGCGCGTAGCCCGCCATGGCCGTCAACATGCCGCCTGCCATCACGAAAATCAGGCTGGGATCAAAGGTCCCCGCCACATCAAAAAAGTTGATGACCTTAGCCGGATTGCCCATCCCAGAGAGCACAATGCCCAAACCGAATACCAGACCTGCAAGAAGTGCGGAGGCGTTTTTCATGTCAGACTCCGATCACATGGCGGACGACGTAGACCGTGATGAAGGTCGCCAACATGAAGGTGAGTGTGGCGACGAGTGAACGCTTCGAAAATCGTGCCAATCCACAAATGCCATGGCCGCTGGTGCAACCTGAACCATATGAGGCACCGACGCCGACGATCAATCCGCCAATGGCAATGGCGGCGTTGCCCACGGGGAAGCCAACTTCTGGGGCGTGGCCCAATGCTTTCAGAACGATTGCCGGAATGATGCAACCCACCAAGAATATCGCACGCCACACCCAATCACTTTCCAGAGGCGGCAACACACCGCCCAAAATGCCCATCATTCCAGCAATGCGGCCATTGGTTGCCATGAGGATGACGGCGGAGAGGCCAATGAGGATTCCGCCGATCAATGAAAGCCAGGGTGTGAATTCGGTGGTCATCATTCCTCCGTATCTATTCGCCGTAAGGAATCCAGATATTTTTGACCTGGGTTGCGCGGCGCAGATATTCAGGGCCTTGCGCCTCAGTCCAATCAATGCGGTGCGCCACGGTCCATGTGGGTTTCAAATTTCCGGCTGAGGCTTTCTCAACCATGGTGCAACCCGTGGCGTCGCCATGATACCACAATGCGTCCACCTCATCATGTTCAGCCAAGGTCTTGACTAGTTCATCACGAGCACCCGTCACAATGTTCACGGTGCCTGCGGGAACGTCGGAAGTTTCCAGGACCTGATAAAAGTCCGTGGCGATGAGTGGCATGGATTGGGATGGCACCAGCACCACACGGTTGCCCATGGCAAGAGCTGGCATGAGCAGCGAGATCATGGCGAGCAGTGGCGATTCAGCCGGGGCGACGAGGCCCATGACGCCAAAGGGTTCGTTGAAGGCCAATGTGGTTTGGCGCTTGGCGTTGGTCGAATGAATGCGGCCATCATATTTGTCGGCTTGGGCGGCATAGTAGAAAATGCGCTGCAAGGCGGCTTCGACTTCGCGTCGCGCCTCGCTCGATGTTTCACCAGCGCTGACCAGTCGCTTGGCAAATTCTTCGGCGCGGGCGTTAAGATTTTCGGCGATGAAGTAAAGTACCTGAGCGCGGTTGTGTGCTGACACGCCGGACCAGCCAGACGCATTGCGCGCGGCTTCCACGGCGTTGCGAATATCCTTGCGGTTGCCGAGGCCTGCCAGGCCAATGGGTTTTCCTTTTGCTGAGAAGATCTCGTAGCTGTAGCCTGAATCCGGACGTGCCTGTTTTCCGCCGATGAACATTTTGGCGGTGCGGTCGATGAGATTTGACGCCGATGCCCCCTGCCCGAGTGACGTTACGGGAGCGGCCAATGGCTTTTGTTTTTCAGCCGACTTTGCTTTGGGCGGAGTCATATATTCAAACAGGCCTTCGCGCCCGCCTTCGCGGCCAAAGCCTGATTCCTTGTAGCCGCCAAAGCCAGCGGCAGCATCGAACTGGTTGGTCGAGTTGATCCACACCACACCCGCCTTCATGCGGGCCGCAGCTTCCAGCGCCACATTGATATTCTCTGACCAGATCGAGGCGGCCAGACCATAGCGCGTGTGATTGGCAATGCTTGCTGCTTCATCGGGCGTGCGGAAAGACATGGCCGAAATGACGGGCCCGAAAATTTCGTCCTGCATGACAGTCGATGAAGAATCGACATCAAGAAACAGCGAGGGCGCAAAATAATAGCCCTTCTCTGGGATGGCGCAGGGCGCTTGGTGCAAGGTGCCACCTTCGGCTTCGCCTTTTTTGACGAGGGCGCGAACTCTCGCCAGTTGAACGGCGTCGACGAGCGGTCCCATGTCGTTGGATTTGTCCAGAGGGTCACCCACACGCAAAGTTTCCATGCGCTTTTTCAATTTGGCGATGAGACGTTCATAGATGCTTTCCTGCACCAGCAATCTTGTGCCCGCGCAACACACCTGGCCCTGATTGAACCAGACGGCATCAACAACACCTTCAACGGCAGCATCAAGATCAGCATCTTCAAAGACGATGAAGGGTGATTTTCCGCCGAGCTCCAGTGAGAGCTTCTTGCCTGAGCCAGCAGTTTCCTTGCGGATGATGCGGCCCACATCGGTTGAACCGGTAAAGGCAATTTTGGCAACGCCTGGATGTTTTACCAAGGCCGAGCCCGTGTCGCCATCGCCCGTGATGATGTTCACAACGCCGGGCGGCAAGCCAGCCTCAGTGCAGATTTCGGCAAAGGCGAGTGCTGTCAGTGGCGTGAATTCGGCTGGCTTCAGAACCACCGTGTTGCCAGCAGCCAGAGCGGGCGCGATTTTCCAGGCGAGCATGAGCAGCGGGAAATTCCACGGAATGATTTGTCCGCACACACCCAACGGGCCGTAACCCTTGAATTCGCTGTCGGCCAATTGCGCCCAACCGGCGTGATGATAGAAATGGCGCGCAACAAGAGGCACGTCGATGTCGCGGCTTTCGCGGATGGTTTTTCCATTGTCCATGGTTTCAAGAACGGCGAGGAAACGTTCGCGCTTTTGAATGTGACGGGCCAAGGCGTATAAATGTTTAGCGCGCTCAAAACCTGAAAGTGCTGACCAGGATTTGAAGGCTTTGGCAGCCGCTGCAACGGCAGCATCGACATCTGCCGCCGTGCCATTGCTGGCGCTGGCAATTTTTTCGGCGGTGGCCGGATTGAACACATCGAAAAGATTCTTGGGCTTTGTAAACGCGCCATTGATGTAGTGACCAAAGCCTGACTGGTGCGCAGCCAGCCAGTCTTTCACGATGCTGTTCGATTCAGGGGCCGGGCCGTAGTCCATGGTGTTCAGGACTTCTGTAACTGTGGGCATTGATTGATCCTCAAGCCAGTGCGTGATGTGAGAGCGCGGAATAGCGCCCTGTGATGAAATGTTCGAGCTGGCGCTCAATATCTGAAAGCATGGACGACGCGCCAATGCGGAAGAGATCGGGCTCGAGCCAGCGGCGACCAAGCTCTTCCTTCATCAGGATTTGCCAGTTCATGGCGTCCTTGGCGGTTTTCAATCCGCCTGCAGGTTTAAAGCCAATCGGTTGCCCGGTATATTCGCCATAATCGCGCAAGGCCCGCAGCATGGTGAGGCTGACGGGCAGCGTGGCGTTCACATCTTCCTTGCCGGTTGAGGTCTTGATGAAATCAGAACCTGCCTGCATCGCCACCATCGAGGCCTTGTAGACATTGCGCAGGGTTTTCAAATCACCTGTCGCCAGAATGGCCTTCATGTGCGCGGGCCCACAGGCTTCGCGCATGGCGGAGACTTCGTCATAAAGCTGCTGCCAATCACCCATCAAAACTTGTGCGCGGTGGATGACAATATCGATTTCATGAGCGCCCTGCTCCACGGCGTATTTGATTTCAGCAAGACGCAGCGGCAGCGGTGTTAATCCTGCGGGAAAGCCGGTCGCGACCGAGGCCACGGGAATGCCGGAGCCTTGCAAGGCCTTGACGGCGTGCGGCACCATTGTGGGGTATACGCAGACGGCACCCACCACGGGCATTTTTGCGAGGCCCAGCTTTTCTACAATATCATCACGCAAGGGTTGGCGCGCTTTGGCACACAAGCGGTGCACACGGCCCGGCGTGTCGTCGCCAGCCAGTGTGGTGAGATCGATGCACTGCAAAGCCTTCACCAGCCAGGCGGCCTGATATTCTTTTTTGACTGAGCGGCGCGTGGCCAATGTCGAGGCGCGGCGTTCGGCGGCTGAGGTGTTGACCTGCGCTGTCTCAAACCATTCCGGCTTGAAGGCGGTTCCGGTGTTTCTCTGCGTGCTCATGCATTGGCCTCGGCTACGGCGATCGCTGACACATTGGCAACGCCACGCGCGGTGACCGAGCCTGTGAGAATGTGAGCGGGCTTTGCAGTTCCCAACAGAATGGGGCCGACAGGCAACGAGTCACCAAAGACCTTGATGGCCTGATAGGTGATGTTGGCCGAGGACAGATCGGGCATGACGAGAAGATTGGCTTCGCCAGTCAGTGTGGAGCGGGGCATTTTGCGATTGCGCACTTCTTCCACCAGTGCGGTGTTCAGCTGCATTTCGCCATCCACTTCCAACTCAGGCTGGCGCTTGTGGATGATGTCGAGGGCAGCGCGCATTTTGAGCGATGAGGGCGTGTCAAAATCGCCGAAGTCGGAATGCGAAATCAGGGCGACCTTGGCTTTCAACCCAAATCGTTCGAGGTGCTTGGCACACAGTTCCACAATACCGGCAATGGCTTCTGCTGATGGATCAGGTTGAACATGGGTATCGGCCAGAAACACAATGCCGCGCGAGGTGATCATCAGGTTCATCGCTGCCAGTTCATTGACGCCCG
>JBDSTO010000101.1:0-12792 GCA_039928255.1 Aestuariivirga sp.
CTGAAGGATGACGGATGATTTCGCCGCGGCTGGGCACACGTCCTGAAAGCTCGAGCAGGAGACCGCCCACCGTGTCGGTCTCGCCTTCCTTGTCATCAGGCAAAAGATCAACGCCCAGGGTTTCATCGACACGTGCGATGGGGGCCAAGCCACTCACCATCCAGGTCACATCATCGATCTTCTTGATCATCGCCTGTTCTTCGGCATCGGAATCATGTTCATCGGAAATGTCACCAATGATTTCTTCGAGCAGGTCTTCCAGTGAGATCAAACCATCCGTGCCGCCATACTCATCAACCACAATGGCGAGATGCACATGGGAAGCCTTCATTTTCAGCAGAAGGTCCGGCGCTGGCATTGAGGGTGGCACATAGAGAACATCCCGCAACATCGACTGGTGCTGCTTGATCGTTGAATTGAGTTCGGTCGCAGCAAGGCTCAAGCTTGCGTCACCACCGGCCTTGGTTTTTTTCTTGCGACCCTTGGTCGACATCCAGCGCAGATAATCTTTGACGTGGATCATGCCGACAATGTCATCCAATGATTCACGAAAGATTGGCAGGCGTGAATGATTGGCTTCGATGAACTGGTCGAGCAGGCTTCGCATCGAGGTTGTGTCTTCAACAGCGTTGATGGCAGCGCGCGGCACCATCAGGTCATCCACGCGCAGTTCGGAAAAACCTAGCACATTGCGCATCATGGCCGAGGCATCGCCCTCGCCCTTGGTGCCCAACTGCTTTTCATGGTCCTCAATCACGCCTTCAAGGCGTTCACGGCTCTCAGCGCCGGGTCGGCCAAGCCTGCTCTTGAGTTTGGACAAAATGGTCGTTCGTCGTGCTGGGTTCATGGTCCTTAAGCCAGATAGGGATTGGCGATGCCAAGTCCCGACAGAATTTCAACCTCGAGGGCCTCCATTTCAAGGGCCTCGGTTTCGGTTTCGTGGTCATGGCCCAAAAGATGGAGCAGGCCATGGATGAAGAGATGCTGCAGATGATCAGCAAGGGTCTTATGGTCGCGCACAGCTTCCATCGCAAGTGTATCATAACTCATGGCAATATCGCCAAGTGGGGCAGTCTCGCCCGGTGGCATGGTTAACCCTTGAGGGGCCGGAAATGACAGCACGTTGGTGGGCTTGTCCTTTCCACGCCAGGTCTTGTTCAAATCTCTCATGGCATCATCATCAACCAGAATGAGGTTGATTTCGCCTGCGAAAGGCTGGCGCGCTTTTACGGCCGCGGCAGCTTTCTGCAATATTTCTTCCAGATGAGCGATGGCCGACCAACGTTCATCCTCAACATCAATCGTCAAATCCATGGTCAGGCTTTGGGCCGCCCGCGGCTTTGAAGTTGCGTGCGCTTTTCATAGGCTGTCACGATGCGACCCACGAGAGGATGACGCACAATGTCGGCTGCGGCAAAGGCGGTGATGCCGATGCCTTTGACATTGTGAAGCACGTCCAGAGCCTCGTTGAGGCCCGACATCATGCCCGATGGCAAATCGATCTGTGTGGGATCACCCGTCACCACCATGCGGCTGCCTTCGCCCAAGCGCGTTAAAAACATTTTCATCTGCTGGGGCGTGGTGTTCTGGGCTTCATCAAGAATGATGAAGGCCGAACCCAGCGTGCGCCCACGCATGAAGGCGAGGGGCGCTATTTCAATCTGGTTCTCGGCAAGGGCCTTGGCGACCAGGCTTTGCGGCATCATGTCGTAAAGCGCATCATAAAGCGGACGCAAGTATGGATCGACTTTTTCCTTCATGTCGCCTGGCAGAAAGCCCAAGCGTTCGCCTGCTTCAACAGCAGGGCGGGACAGGATGATCCGGTCCACTTCGCCATTCATCAAGGCTTCGGCGGCGCAGGCGACCGCGAGATAGGTTTTGCCGGTGCCGGCGGGGCCCACGCCAAAGACCAGTTCATTCTTCCTGATCTGGTCGATATAGGCCTGCTGGTTCGGGGTTCGGGCCGAGACGGTTTTTCGCCTGGTGCGCACGGCATTGTCGCCGCCCGTTTTATCTTCAACATGGGTTGTCATGCGAATGGCGCCATCAATCTCGCCCCGGGTGATTTCACCGCCGCGCGCCGCCTTGGCATAAAGCTGCAAGAGCACTGCACGCGCGCGCTCAGCCTGTTTTTTATCGCCACGGATGGAAATGCGGTTGCCCCGGGGTGTCATCGACACATCGAGTCGGTGCTCGATCAATGCCAGGTGGGCATCATGTTCGCCCAAAAGCAGGGCCAGAACGCGGTTGTCATCAAATGTCAGAGCCAGATTTTCTTCGTCATGGTCCTGTCGCAAGGCCTGCACGGTGGTGCTCAAACGATGTGATCTCCTTCCAATGAGTCTGATTGATAATGCCCCGAAATGCTGTTTGTTCCAACAGCGATTATTTGCACATCCACAAGACGACCGGGAACGGCATTTTCCATGTTCAGGTGAACCGATTGCAGCCAGGGCGAGCGGCCAATCATCTGGCCTTTCTGGCGGCCTGGCTTTTCGAGAAGGACGGGCATGGTTTTGCCGAGACAGGCCATGTTGAATTTTTGCGTCTCCTCATTGAGCAAGGCCTGCAGCCGGTAAAGCCGCTCGGTCTTGATGGCATCGGGGATTTGATTTGGCCGATCGGCTGCCGGCGTTCCAGGGCGCTGGGAATATTTGAAGGAATAGGCCGAGGCGTAACCCACCTCGCGCACGATATTCAATGTATCTTCAAAATCCTGATCGGTTTCGCCGGGAAAGCCCACGATGAAATCGCCTGAGATTGCCATGTCAGGCCTTGTTTTCTTCATCTTCTCGATGGTTTTGAGATAGTCGGAAATTGTGTGGCCACGGTTCATCAGCTTAACGATCCGGTCGCTGCCAGATTGCACCGGCAAATGCAGGTAGGGCATGAGCTTTGGATTGGTCGCGTGGGCTTCAATCAACTCTTCCGTCATGTCGCGCGGGTGACTTGTTGTATAGCGCAAACGCACGATGCCAGCAATTGATGACAGTTTTGTGAGGAGTTGCGGAAGGCTGGACACCTGCCCCGCAGCATCAAGTCCGCGATAGGCATTGACGTTTTGTCCCAGCAAGGTGATCTCGCGCACGCCCGCATCGGCAAGCTTTCGGGCCTCGGTTAACACCTGCTCGACGGGCCGCGAGAATTCCGCACCCCTCGTGTATGGTACCACACAGAAGGAACAGAACTTGTCGCACCCTTCCTGAATAGTGAGAAAGGCCGCAACACCGCGCGCCAGCGGCTGCTTGTTGTTGGCAAGGTCTTTGAACTTGTCGTCCACCGCCAATTCGGTCTCAATTTGCGCCAAGCCCGTCGAGCGGCGTTTGGCCAAAAGCTCTGGCAGCTTGTGATAGGTTTGCGGGCCCATGACAAGGTCAACCGCCTTGTTGCGCCTGGTGATCTCCGAGCCTTCAGCCTGGCCCACGCATCCTGCCACAGCAATCTCCATGACGCGGCCTTGCGCGGCGCGTTCGGCCTTCAGATCGCGCAGCTTTCCCAATTCGGAGAAAACCTTATCAGCCGCTTTTTCGCGGATGTGACAGGTGTTGAGAATGACAAGATCAGCATCTTCGGCATTTGTCGCCTCGCCATAGCCCAAGGGAGCCAGCACGTCGCGCATGCGGTCTGAGTCATAGACATTCATCTGGCACCCGTAGGTCTTGATGAAAGCCTTTTTGGGGAGGGGTTCTTGCATGGAGGATTGCTACAGGATTTAAGGCCGCCCGTGAAGTATTTCAACCAGACCCGCCCTGATCTGGGCCTCGGCGGCGCTGGCCAGCTGTTTGCGGTTTGAGGGGGCCAAGGGTTCCAGAAAGCGGACGGTCACTTCGACCGGGCCCTGTTTCAGGAAGTGCCAGAGATGGGGCAGCAAGTCCATGTCGCCATACCAAGCCAAAGACGGGCGCTGGCGGCCCGTCACGGGAAGGCCGTTCACAAGGCGATAGGCGAGAATGACGGGCACCACCGGAATTTCACTTTGCTCCACGGCGCCAAAATAGGAGGACTTGAAGGACAGAACCTGTTTTCCATTATGCGATGTGCCTTCCGGGAACAGCACCAGCGCATCCTTGAGGTTCAATCGTTCGGTCAATTCATCGCGCGACTTTCCGGTCTGGTGGCGGCGCTGGCGATCAATGAAAACCGAGCGCTGCAGCCTTGCCAGTGTTCCAAAGAAAGGCCAGCTGCCAACTTCGGCCTTGGCGACAAATGACACCGGCAAGGCTCCTGACAGAACGGGAATATCAGCCCAGGAGACATGGTTGGAGACGAGCAATACCGCGCCCTCTGGCCTTTCGCCTTCCACTTTCAGCCTGATGCCGATGATCCGGCAAACAAGGCGGTGATAGTAGTGCGGCAGGTGCCGCGCAGCGGGTGGTGCCAGCCACAAAAGAATTTGCTGAACGGGGATCAAGGGCAGGGTCAGCGTCACGAACCCCAGACCGCGCAGATAGGGTCTGACCGCCAGCATCACTCAGAACAGCGCCAGACGCAGAATATCAGCATCAATGGCCGGGCCTTCCTGTCGTTCATAATAAGACCGGCGACGGCCCGCCTGTTTGAAACCGAGCTTGCGATAAAGCGCTTGAGCCCCGTGGTTATCGGTGGCGACTTCCAGAAACAGCGATTTTGCACCCTCGGCGCGGAGTCTTGTGGCGGTGGCCTTGACGAGAGCGGAGGCGAGGCCCTTGTGGCGGGCCGAAGGTTCGGTAGCCAGGGTGAGGATTTCAGCTTCATCGGCGGCGAGCCTGTATAAAATGAAAGCCTTGTCAGCGGCCATGAGCGCAGTGATGCCCGGCAAAGCCAACAGCCCGTCCAGTTGATTTTCATCCCACGGCTTTTCGAAAGCATTTTGGTGAATGGCGGCAAGCCGCACCAGGGAGGCCTTGCCGACGCGGATCACCGGAATCTGAGGAACAGTTATTTGCGGCTTCGCATCGGCCCCTCGAATGTAAAGAGGTTGGGGCAGAGTGGTCGGCGCAACCTCCCCCGCCGCCCAGATGGCGATGGCCTTGGCATCGGGAAAATCATGGGCGGACAGGCGTGTCAGATCTTCACGCCCGCTTGCCGCCGTCAGATCATCAGCGCCGGTGCCCAGAATTGTGATTGCTGTTGGCGAAAGGCCTGCAATTATTTCTGCAATCGAGCCCATTTTGATATTTGTTGAATTGGACAAGTCTGAAAAATAGTAAAACCCGCTCTGTCCCGCCTTGTGCACCACAAGCTGGGCTGCGTTTGGCTCATGAATGCCAATATGAGTGGCCGTCAGCGTATCAAGCCCCGAGACCGGAATATCCAAAGCCTGACCGAGCCCATTGGCAAAACTTATTCCAACCCGAATTCCGGTAAAACTGCCGGGGCCGATGGTGACGGCGATGCGGCCCAAATCCTTGAATGATTTTTCCGCCTGTTTCATCAGGCCTTCCACCATGACTGGCAAGGCTTCGGCGTGGCCGCGCTCCATCAATTGGTGCTCTGCGCCCAAGACTTCTCGTGCAGCGCTGTCATAAAGACAGGCGGAACAGGAGGCCATTGAGGTATCTATTGCCAGAACCAGCATGGCGAGCGCTTTAAGGCCTCATGCTGCCGCCTGCAACGATGCTATTTGGGATGGATAACACCCTTGCGCAGGACGATGTTGCCATAAAGCCTGGCTTCGCTTGACGCCACCACCGCATAGGAGGCTTTGACCCGGCCATAGAAATCAGCCCCGACCAAAGCTGTGATGTGGTGTTTAGGCTCCCATTTTTTGATGATGCGTTCAAAGTCGTTGAACACGGGCTCAATGCGTTTAGGGTCAAGATAGGCAGCAGGCCGGAACACACTGTCGGGCACCATTTCATCAAGCGGCATCACAGAGAGAATGGCATCCAGGATATCTGTTGCTGAGTGCCCGTCCATGCGAACCAAACGCTTGGCATCGGTGTCGGCAGGGTAATTCCCGTCCACAATGGCAATTTCATCGCCATGGCCCATGGCGCGCAGGACTTTCAAAAGTTCAGGCCCCAGCAGCGGATTTAATCCTTTGAGCATCAGACGGCCTCCTTGAAAAGAATGTCACGGTCAATAATGAAATTGGCAAAAAGTGGCAGGCTGGCCGCTCCCAATGCGCGGGCATCGCGGCCGATCAAGCCTTCGACAATGGAAAAAGGTGGAACACCGCGAAGGTCAAGCTTTTGCAAATGGAACCTGGTTTTTTCCACAATGCGACTTCGCACATCGTCGGGGACGGAACCATCAATCACCATGGCTTCAAAATCAACCACGGATTCCGCCACAAGACAGGCATAGGCCAGGCTGCGCGAGGTCTCTTCAATCCATTCATCAAGGACTGGGCCCACTTCAGCCCAGCTTTCCATATTGCGCTGGATCATCAGCGGGTCGCGCCCCTGGGCCACGAGCATTCTTTCCAGTGTGAACGTTGAAGCATGGCGGATCAATTGTTCAGGCCCATTGGGGCCAGGAACCGGGATGGGGCCCATGGCACCGGCATTGCCGGTGCGGCCCTGCACCAGCACGCCGTTCATCACAATGCCGCCGCCCACAAAAAACCCGATATAGAAATAGGCAAAGTCCCGCATGCTGCGGCCCTTGCCAAAAAACAATTCAGCAGCACAGGCCGCAGTAGCGTCATTGCAGGGAAAGACCGAAAATTTACAGCGTTTTGCCAATTCCGCCGTCACATCAAAACCGCGCCAGGCTTCGAGCACGGATTTAGGCGCACCCACTTCTTCCTGCCAGTTCCACAACTCATAGGGAACGGCAACGCCAAGGCCTGAGATTCTTGCGCGCAGCGCGGGGCTGAGTTTTGCGGTGAGCTCGGCAATGCCTTCTGTTGCAAATTTCAGGAATTCCTGTGGCGATGGAAAATTATAGGCTTTTCGCACTGTGCCCCTCACCTTGCCGGCAAGATCAAGCAGCATGAGATCACCAGAACGCCTGCCCACTTTGAGACCAATTGAAAAAGCACCATCCGGGTTCAAGTTGAAGGGGGTCAGGGGCTGGCCCACTTTTCCGCGCTGGCGCTCGCCCTTTAATAACAGTTTGTCTTTTTCCAGCTGGCGCACAATGACGGAAACAGTCTGGGCCGAGAGTCCGGTGATGCGGGCGATTTCGGCTTTGGGCAAGGCGCCATAGCGGCGGATAAGGGAGAGGACCAGGCGTTCATTATAGAGCCTGACACCCATTTGTGATGAGCCCCGGCTCAAGCCCAGGTCAGCACGCTCCTCCTCCTGCAAATCAGGTTGCACCGTCACGCGAGTTCCCCATTCAGTCGCTTATTATTATTGCGACTTTTGCCGCTTGTTCGAAGCTTCCTGCAGCCTTGTCAACCTGTCAATAAATAAATCACGCGGATTTAATTATTGACAGGATCGGAAAATCTGAGTCATGCTGATGGTGAAACCAGGGTGGGGCGCCCCCGCTCTGCATTTCAAATTAAGCTTAAGGGCCTGAAGGCTCTACATGGGAGGAATATCAATGAAGTCAATTCTGAAAGCCGCCGTTGCTGGCGCTGCTCTGGTTGCATTTGCTTCGGTCGCACAGGCCGGAACAGCTGCCTGCCTGATCACCAAGAACAACACCAATCCCTTCTTCGTCAAGATGAAGGAAGGCGCTGAAAAAGGCGCCAAGGATGCTGGCGTAGATCTCAAAGCCTATGCCGGTGTGAAAGATTCTGATGCCACGCCCCAGATCAATGCCATTGAAAACTGCATTGCTGCAGGTGTTAAAGGCATTCTGATTACGCCTGCCAATGATACTGTCGGACCAGCCCTCAAGAAGGCCAAGGCCAAGGGCATTCTGGTGATCTCGCTCGACACCCCACTGGGTGATGCTGATGCGCAAGACATCACCTTTGCCACCGACAACTTTGAAGCAGGCACGCTCATTGGCTCATGGGCGAAGGCGACGCTTGGCGACAAGGCCAAGGATGCCAAGATTGCCATGCTCGACATCAACAAGGACAATATCTCGGTTGACGTTCTGCGTGACACCGGATTCCTCAAGGGCTTTGGCATTGATGTTCCTGACATGAAGGTTCTGGGCTCTGAAAAAGACCCCCGCATTGTTGGCCATGAATCATCTGATGGCTCGGCACCTGGCGGCCAGAAGGCCATGGAAACACTGTTGACCAAAGATCCTTCGATCTCGGTTGTCTACACGATCAATGAGCCCGCCGCTGAAGGTGCCTTCCAGGCGCTGAAGAAGGCTGGCAAGGAAAAGGGCGTTCTCATCGTCTCGGTTGACGGTGGCTGCCCCGGTGTGAAGAACGTTGCAGCTGGCATCATCGGTGCCACGTCGCAGCAATATCCTTTGTTGATGGCATCCAAGGGCATTGAAGCCATTGCTGCCTTCGGCAAGGACGGCTCCAAGCCCAAGGTTACGGAAGGCCTGAGCTTCATGAACACCGGCGTCAACCTCATCACCGACAAGCCGGTTGATGGCGTGAAGTCGATCGACACGAAAGAAGGCCTGGCCAAGTGCTGGGGCTAATCGCCTTCTAAAAATCTGACTCTGCAAAGGGCGGCGCCGCTCATATCCACCGAAGTATTTTACTTCGCCATGATATGGGCTAGCGTCGCCCTTTCACCACCCGAAGAGGTGGAAAAAACGAACAGGGGAGAAGAGTTTCATGAGTGACAACAGGGCGTCACCCACCAAGACGATTTCAGATTTTGAAGCCAAGCTCAGCGACGCCGACAAGAACATGGCGAGCTTCGAGCATGATGACCTGACGATGTTGCACCGCTTCCGCGGCATCTTGCGCGACTATCCGACAACGGTTCCGGCCTTGGTGCTGGTGCTCAGCATCTTGAGCTTTTCCTTTATCGCGACCTTCATCAATCCCAATAATTTCGTGTCCTCTGCGGCCCTGTCCACCATTCTCGCGCAGGTGACGATCACCGGCATCGTGGCCATTGCGCAGACTTTGATCATTTTGACCGCAGGCATTGATCTTTCGGTTGGAGCCATATTGGTTTTGACATCGATGATCATGGGCAAGCTTGCTGTTGAACAGGGTGTACCCGTTTTCCTCGCAGTGCCTCTTGGCATGGTGTTTGGCATGTTGATGGGCTGGGTTAATGGCGCGCTCGTCAGCTACATGCGCATTCCGCCCTTCATCGCCACGCTGGGCACCTTGAACATCTTCAACGCCCTCAAGCTTTTCTACACCCATTCAGAATCGATCCGCGCCATGGATCTTGAAGAAAAGACGCCCGGCCTCCTGTGGTTTGGCAACAGCATCTCCTTTGGTGATGCAACGGTTATTTACGGAACCGTCTCATTGATCGTGGTGGCAGGTGTCGTCTGGTACATGCTGAACCGCACACCCTGGGGCCGCCACGTTCATGCCATTGGCGATGATCCCGATGCGGCCATGCTGACGGGCATTCAGATCAAGCGCACGGTGATTTCGGTCTATATGCTGGCAGGGTTGATCTGCAGTTTTGGCGCGTGGGTTTCAATTGGCCGCGTGGGCTCGGTCTCACCCTTGGGTTTTGATACGATCAATCTGGATTCCATCACGGCTGTGGTGATCGGCGGAACCTCGCTTTTTGGCGGCCGCGGTTCGATCATCGGATCAGTCTTGGGCGCGCTGATCGTGGGTGTGTTCAACACAGGCCTTTCACTCGCAGGGGTTGATGACTACTGGCAATATTTCGCATCAGGGAGCTTGGTCATCACCGCCGTGGCCCTTGATCAATGGCTGAGGAGGGCAACGCAATGAGTGCCAAGAAAGTCGCCAAAAAGGCAACGAAGAAAGTGGCTCCAGCAAAGAAATTGGCAAAGCCAGCCATCATCACAGCCAAATCTTCACCTGCTGATCTCAAGGCCGAGCCCATCCTGAAAGCCCGCGGGCTGCTCAAGCGTTATGGCCAGGTTGTTGCCATGAACGGCACCGACTTTGATCTTTATCCGGGCGAAATCCTTGGTGTAATCGGCGACAATGGTGCCGGCAAATCCACATTGATCAAGGCACTGTGCGGCGCTGTTACGCCGGACCATGGCGAGATCACACTTGAAGGAAAGGTTGTGAATTTCCGCTCGCCGCAGGATGCGAGCAAGGCCGGCATTGAAACAGTCTATCAGAACCTTGCTTTGTCGCCTGCACTTTCGATTGCCGACAACATGTTCCTTGGCCGCGAATGGAAAAAGCCCGGCCTTCTGGGCTCGCTGTTTCGCATGTCTGACGGCACGCGCATGCAGAAATTTGCGCGCGACAAGCTTTCAGAACTAGGCTTGATGACGATCCAGAACATCAACCAGGCGGTTGAAACACTCTCAGGCGGCCAGCGTCAGGGTGTGGCTGTGGCGCGCGCTGCAGCCTTTGGTTCCAAGGTGGTCATCATGGATGAACCCACCGCGGCTTTGGGCGTTAAAGAATCGCGCCGCGTGCTTGATCTCATCAAGGATGTGCGCCGCCGCGGCATGCCGATCGTGCTGATCTCCCACAACATGCCGCATGTGTTTGAGGTGTGTGACCGCATTCATATTCATCGCCTTGGGCGCAGACTCTGCGTGGTCAATCCAAAGGATTACACAATGTCTGATGCCGTGGCGCTGATGACGGGTGCAAAAGCGCCACCCCAGGAACTCGTGGATCAGTGAGCATGGATCTTCCTGAACTTGTCTTGGCCTTGCAGACGCGGGCCAAGACTGTCTCCCGCTTCATGGTGGCCATTGCCGGGCCGCCCGGCTCTGGCAAATCAACCATGGGCGAGCGGTTGCGTGATGCACTTCACGCCAAGGGCGAAAGTGCGATCGTCGTTCCCATGGATGGCTTTCATTTTGATGATGCGGTTTTGAATGCACGCGGCCACCGCCCGCGCAAAGGTGCACCCTTCACCTTTGATGTCGCGGGGTTTGAAGTTCTGCTCAAACGCATCAAGGCCCGCGAGCCTGATATTGCCATTCCGGTTTTTGATCGGACCATGGAACTCTCGCGTGCTGCCGCTGATATTGTGACGGATGAGGCCAAGTTCATTCTGGTGGAAGGCAACTACCTGCTGCTCAATGAGGCCCCGTGGAACAGGTTGAAGCCGCTGTTTGACTTCACCATTTTTCTCGATGTGCTTGAAAGCGAGCTGGAACGGCGCTTGATGCAGCGCTGGCTTGATCTCGATTTCACCGAAGAACGCGCACGGGCGTGGATTGCATCCAATGACATTCCAAATATCCGGACTGTGCTCCAATCCAGCACGAAGGCCGATCTCACCGTTTCATTTTAGTGGTCGTTTTAGTGGTTTAACCCTGGCCGGGATCGCCCACGAGACCTGCGGCGACAACGCCTGCCATGGCCGCAATTTCATCATTGTCGGAGGTGTCGCCTGATACACCGATGGAGCCGATGATCGCGCCTGACTTGTCCTTGATCAACACACCACCCGGCACGGGCACGAGGCCGCCTGAGATGGCGCTTGTTGCACCGTGAAAGAAATGCGGGCGGTCCTTGGCGAGTTTTTCAACACCGCGTGTGCCGGTGTTGAACATCACACAGGCGCGGGCTTTTGCCGAGGCAATGTCAAAACGCCCCAGCGATGAGCCATCGGAAATCGCCGCCGCGATGACAACGCCGCGCGCATCCATCACAACAGCACCCAGGGGTTTCATCTTGGCAGCAACCGCATGGTCCAAGGTTTTGGCGATAATGGTCTGGGCTTGGGCTAAGGTGAGGGACATGACGGCTTCCTGATTGCAATTTCAGCCCGGAACTTGGCGAGATGCCCCTCTTGTGTCAACGCAGCATCTTGAAGGCGTGGAACCAGTCATTCTTGGCGAAACCCGGAATGCACCACAACATGCAAAGGGGCTCAATGGCGCGCGCTGCAGCGGCACTGCCCAGATCCTCAGTCTCCCAACCGAATTGATCGAGAATGCCTGTTACTGTCGTCTTTGCTGGAGCATCATTGCCGGCGATAAACATGGTGGGTTTGCCACCTTTGAAGCTGGGGTTGACCATGGCGGCGGCCCCCACCGAGTTGAAGGCTTTGACGAAATGGGCTTGCGGATATTTGGCTTGCAGGATTTCCATCAGCGATGTGTTGAGGTCGGTGAAATATTTGAGCACGCCATTTTCGGGCGGCGCATCAGCGATGGGATTTGTCGTGTCGATGATGGTCTTGCCCGCAAGATTTTCGCTCCCGGCAAGTTTGAGTGCACTTTCGGCGGCTGAGCCTTTGACGGTCAGCACCAATACCGTACCGAATTTTGCGGACTCATCGAAACTGGCGATCTTGGCTTTCGGGTTTTCCTTGGCGAAGTCTGCGAGTTTTGACTTGTCGCGCGTGCCCAGTGTCACCTCATGGCCGTGTTTGATGAAGCCTGCGGCCAAAGTCGTGGCCACGCTGCCTGAACCTAAAATTCCAATTTTCATGTTGCTCTCCCTGTGATCTCATTGAACTGGGGAAGGGATTTGGTTTGTTCAAGCCGGGATCTTCACTTTTGTCACCCGCCTCATTGTCAAATTGATGCGGCCGCCCTCTTTTAATAACGTCGAGGTTCCGGCGATCACGCGGTCGATGCCGTGAAAGCACAGGCGGGCTGCCCCGCCCATCACCACAACATCGCCCGAAGCCAGTTTCAGCGTTTGGGTTTTGCCGCCGCGTCCCGTGCCGCCAAAACGAAAGACCGCCGTATCACCCAGCGAGACGGAAACGACGGGGGCTGAAAAATCTTCCTCGTCCTTGTCCTGATGCAGACCCATCTTGGCACCCTGCTGGTAAAAGTTAACGAGGCAGGCCTCAGGCTCATGTTGAACCTTTGAAACTTTGGACCATATATCCAGCAACACCT
>JBDSTO010000102.1:0-6865 GCA_039928255.1 Aestuariivirga sp.
CTGCAGCAGATCGTTACAATCTCTTCCCGCTCAATACTCATTTACGAGTTGCCCTGACCAAACGTTACATAATTGAAATTCTTAGCAGGTGTAATGGTAAATACAACATCGATGAATCTGTTAAAAATCGTAATTTTTTAATCAGTGTGCTGAAATCTCTGGCAATTACAAGGTCAGGGCAGAAGCTTGGCCCGCACCCCCTCGATCGTTTCATAACGGGCCCGCGCGATGGGCCATTGCCGCATGTCAATCGAGAGAGCCAGCGCCTCGACCAGGGCGATGATGCCAATCAGACTATCCCATGGTGAAGGAACGTCAACCCTTGCGCGCAAGACAATCTCGGCAACCTGGGCGACGTCTGACATCCATTGGTCGGTGAACAGCGCCACGATGGCACCACGCTCTTTCGCAATTTCTGCTGTGCGGATGGTGTCGACCTGATAGCGCCTGATATCAAAGATGATGACGACATCCTTGCGCTTGATCTCAGCCAATTCGTCCGCGCGCCGTGGAAGGCTTTGCGAGAACAGGCGAACCTTTGCCCTTGTCTTGCGCAGATGAAATTCCAGATGGCGCGCGGCAGGCTCAGTAAAATCGCCGCCAAATATAAACACTTGGCGTCTTTCATCGATCAAAAAATCTGTCAGTCGCGCAATATCAGTAGCACTGGCCATGGCAAGCGAGGCCTGCAGAACGGCAACGAGACTTTGCGATAACTCAGCCAGTGCTGGCGATGATCCACCGACATGCGGGCGGATCAATGGGTATTCGGATTGCGCTTCCATTTCTTCGCGCAAAGCCCGGCGAAACTCAGCAAAGCCCGGAAAACCGAGTTTGGCCACAAAGCGCAGAATTGTGGGTCCACTCACTTTGGCGCGCTCGGCGAAGAGCGCCACGGTCTCCATGCCCGTTGTGGGATAACGCGCCAGCAAGGCGCGGGCAGCGCGGCGTTCGGCGTCGCTTAAAGACGGCATGGAGGCTGTCACCCGGTCGGCCAAGGTTGCCTGGCCACGTCCCGCGCTCTGGCCTGCAGCTTCACTCATCTGTTCCCCCCAAGCCCAGAGCCAACATGCCTGGTATGTGTGATAAGTCTGACCGATCTTCCAATTTCTGTAATATCTATTACAGTCCAAGAACACGAAGATGCAACAGCTGGAGTCGCCCTATGTCAAATCTGCCCGCAATTGATGCCCCTAAGGGCGCTTACCGTGAACGGGCGATCGATCCGAAGCGCACGGCAGTATTGAACATCGACATGCAAAATGGTGAGTTCAACAAGGACATTCTGGCCAAGGCCCGCACTCCGGGGACACCTGAATCCAAGAAGCGCGAATTCTTCGAGCGCATCGCTTCAACCGTGATCCCTAATCAGGCGCGTCTGCAAGAGGCCGCCCGTGCCGCCGGCATCGAAGTGATGTTCACAGTCATTGAAAGCTTAACGCAGGATGGGCGCGACCGCAGCCTTGACCACAAGATTTCAGGTCTCAATGTTCCCAAAGGTTCCTGGGAGGCCAAGGTGATTGATGAGGTTGGACCGCGCGGTGATGAAATCATCATCCCCAAGACGGCCTCCGGCATCTTCAATGCGACCAACATCAGTTATGTTTTGCGCAATCTCGGCATTGATTATCTGATCATGTATGGCGTGGTGACGGATCAATGCGTTGAATCCGCCATCCGTGATGCAGCCGATCGCGGTTTTCTCGTCACACAGATTGAAGATTGCTGTGCGGCTGAAACGCCAGAAAACCATGCGACCTCAATTGAATCAATGCGCGGCCACTATTGCCGCACACGCACCACCGACGAAATCATCGCGGAAATGAAGGGCAGCAAATAACAGCGTCCCGCTGAAGACATTCAATGTTTTCCTTCAACCGATTTTCGGGAGCGCTGTGCTTTGGCGCGGTTGCCACAGCTATCCATAGAGCACCATCTTCTGGGCTTGGCGCGGCTTTGATCAACGAAAAAGCCGCCGCATTTGTCGGCTTCACATTCACGAACGAAACCGGCTGGCGGAAATGTCATCAGCGTCCAAATAGCAGTTGCACTTCGCAACAGCGGCAATTGGATCGAAGGACCATTGCTTGAATTTACGGCCAGGAAAGTTGCGAGCGAAAAGTTTCCTGCAATCGAATTGATTTCTGCCATGAGTGATCGGGCAGCGGACGATTCAATCTGGCTCGCCCACAGCCTTTGATCCTTGCCATCGACCGTGGGCAGCCAGGCTCTGAGAGAGGCGCGCAGACTTTGCCATTGCTGATGCACGGCACTTGCCTCGTCCGGATGTTTGTCGCCCTTTTCCAGCAGTACGGTTTTTTCAACCTCGGTCAGCAGCTCCGCAACCGCTGCCCATTCTACCAATGATCTATATGTGGCGACAAAATCCAGAAGCGCGCCATCGCGCCAATGCACGGTGTTGGCAAGATCAAGCGCTGGATTGCCAGCCAGCATTCTTATCCGGCCCACGGGAGAATAATAGGCGCGCCATTTTTCAGTTGAAATCATTGCACAACCATATAACCTATTAAAAGGTTACATGCAATTTGATCTTTCGGAATCTGGATTTATGAGCGGGAAAAAAGCAAGCACTAGCAACATGGCGAACGTCGCCCCAGTGTTTGAATGGAGCGATGGGGTTCTTTCATGACGAACCGCAAACTTCTCATGTTGAGTGGTTTTGCAGGCTTCGTGCTTTGCGCAACAATCTTGGCAATTGGCTGGCTGGTTTGGAACGGCACGGTGTGGCAAATGCTGGGGGGCAGCAACGAGCTTTATGCCGGGCGCACAATCATTACGGGTCAAAGAGATGAAACCCGCATTCCCGGCTTCAAGGCGGCCTTGCTGGATGTGGCAAAGAAAGTTTCTGGCAACCAGATGCTCACCGCAGATCAAATTGAAACCATCGTCCATGGCAACATCAAACTTTTCGTCCAGGATTTTACCGACCGCGACCGGATGGAAGACATCCCCATTCACGACGAGCAAGGAACGCGCGACAGGTCATTCGAGCTCTTGATCAATTTCGTTCCGTCACGCGTCAATGCCATGTTGCGAAGCCTGGGCGAGAAGCCATGGAAGGAGCGACGGCCCAAGGTTTTGGTTCTCGTCAATGTTCATAATGCAATAGGCTCTTACATTCTGACCGACGATGAGGATGAAGAAACGGGTGCGGAGCAGCGCGAAGCATTCAAAGCTGCGGCCTGGCAAGCGGGAATACCTTTGATCCTGCCCCTGCCAGCATTGCTCAAATCTGACAACATCGATACCACCTCTCTTGACCAGCGCTCGCCCAGCCAGTTGGCTGATTTGGCGCGCATGGCGCAGGCCGATGTGGTGATCACCGGAAACCTGATCTGGGTTGGCGGACCCAATGGCTGGAAAGCAAACTGGGTTTTATTCGATGACAAAGGTGAGCATCGCTGGCAAATTGAAGGCATTAACTTTGATGGCGCGTTTCGCAATGCGATGCGTGGTGCGGCGCAAATTCTCTCCCAGCATGGCGAACCACCGCCGAATTTAAACTGACGCAGGGGATTGATGGTTCTTGATCCGCAGATAGCTTACTGGATCCAGCAAGTCCTCAACGCCATCATGCTTGCAAGTTTTTATGTGCCGCTGGCCATGGCCTATGCGCTGGTTCAAGGCATCACCAACAAGATATTTCTCTCGTTCGGTGATTTCGCGATGTATGCCACGTTCGCCGCCATCTATTCCGCGTTGACCATGCTCGAGGCAGACGCTGATCCATGGTTCATCACCTTCGCGTCTCTCGCAGTGGGCATTGCATGCGCCGGGGCTTTGGGCCACTTCTCTGCAAACCATATTTTTATCCCGCTGCGCAATCGTTCCGCGCAAGCATTCATGATCGGCTCAGTTGGAATCTCAATCGCACTTCAAGAAGCGATGCGGATTATATCGGGCGGCAAGGATGTCTGGCTTTCGCCTTTGTTTGATCAACAAAGCTTTTCGCTGGTCTTGGGGATTTTCCCCGTTCAGATCGGGCTCATGCAGTTAATCGCCGTTGTCGTCAGCATTGCCAGCGTGAGTGCGGTTCTCCTTCTCACAAACCACACGAAGTTTGGACTTTACTGGCATGCCTGTGCGCAGAATGAGGGACTGGCAAAGTTGACGGGCCTTGATACCGACCAGGTTCTGCGGTGGACATGTGTCGCGTCCGCCATGCTGGCAAGTGTCTCGGGCTGGATCATCGTCACCACGAGTGGTGGTGTTAATTTTTCCATCGGCATTCTGCTGGGTTTCAAAGCCTTGTTCGCATCAGTTATCGGCGGCTTTGGCACCATAGAAGGAGCAATCAAGGGTGGCGTGTTTTTGGCCTTTGCTGAAACGCTGTGGACTTCGGTTTTCCCCTCCGACTACAGGGACGTTGCAGTTTTTGCTGTCATCGTTGTCATCCTCATCATCCACCCCGATGGCCTTCACAGCCCGTACCAACGCAGAGAAAGCGAGGCTTAAATGCGATTGAGCAAGTTGATCATCATGTTGTTGGGACTTGTGCTTCTCACGGCCTGCGGGGATGACCCATCAAAACCCTATCTCAAGATTGTCGGTGGCGGCTTTACCAATGATGTCGTCAGCAATGTCGTCACATACAGTGTCGCGGTAAAACGCCTCAAGACCTTGCCGTCGGGCAGTGTCATTGAAGCCACGTTCGATCTTCCCAACACGGATCGCAAATACGTCACGGTCGAACCGACTGACGCATATAAAGACAAATACCTGCTTCAGTCAGAAGCACTAAAAGGCCTCAAGAAAAACGTTCCGCTCACTGTAAAATTGCGGCTTCTTGACAGTGTGGGCGGCAAGGAATTGGCCGAGGTTGAGAAAAGTTTTCAATCGGACATCGACCAAGAATAGCCTTTCCCCTGCAACGAGGAACCACAGGCTCGAACCATAGCTAGACCGCCAGCAAGTCCAGATATTTTTGGCGAAGTTGATTTGGTGAAGTTCCGTAGGCTGCAGAAAACTGCGCGTAGAATTGGCTGGTTGACCCGAACCCGCTTTCGATGGCGACGGTCGTTATTGCCGTATCGCTTTCAAGCAACATGCCGCGGGCGCGCAGCAGCCGCATGCGAAGCACAAATTGCTTCAGAGGTATGTTCATGGCCTTTGTGAAAATGTTGAGTGCATAATTGGTGTGAAGGCCCGTTACCGCTGTCACGTCCTGATTGCGCAGGGGGTTGGCCAAATTGTCCAGTATATGCCTGATCATGGCGACCACATGCTTGATGTGCTGGGATGAAAGCGTGGTTGTCAAAGCCTTGTGCAGGCCGGGCGGACGCAAAAAATTCATTCCTTGAACAGTGATGCGCCGGAACAGGGCATTCAATTCCATTTTCAGAATGTCGAGTCTTTCTGCCTCACCCGACCGATAGTCATCATGCCAGTCGAGGAGGTGCTTATAGGTACAAAGTGAACTTGGGCAGGATACCATGCCGCCGTTCAGTAAGGCGATTTGAAGCTCGGCCAAATGCGGCATCACCAGAAATACATCAAGTGGCAAATAGATGTTGCACAGCTCAGGGGGAGCGGAACCCACAGGTTCAATTTCAATAAGCTGGTGAGGAACATTCGCCCAGAAAACAACGAGCCGATCTGGCTCCACAGTTATGGGTTTGCCGTCCATGATTTAATGCAAACGCGCATTGCGCACAAAATTTGCTTCAATGTGGCCGTGCCAATGCGGATGCTCCATGACCTTCGGCGAGAATATACGCATGCCAAATCTGCCGAACGCTTTGGAACGCCGATAGAAGCGTCGCTCACTGATGTTGCCGTCGACATGCGTCTGGCGGTTGCGGGGCATGGGTGTTGCGCTCAATCTTTAAATCCCGGAATTCTTATTGTGGAAACAGGATTGTTGCAACACGCAAGATAGTAAATCTTGCACGTCGATGAGGAGCTTGAACTCTTCACAACAAAATATTGGGAGGATCCAAGATGAAAACTTTAACAGGCCTGTTTGCCGGTCTGCTGGCACTCGGGGTCTCGGCCACAGCTGTGCTTGCCGATGGCGCAAAACCAGCTCCGTTGCCTGATGCACCAAAATTTGATGCGCAAGGCCAGGTAAAATTCGTCGGTGTGGGGGATATTCTCGAATATAAGGCCCTGGGCGAATATCACGAGCCAGATTTTGTCGCGGCCCTGGAAAAAGCCGGCAAACTTCCAGCTTTGAAGGATCGCCTGCCGAAAGAGCCAATGGTCTACAAGACCGGCAACATGAAAGACGGCATCGGCGTTTACGGCGACGTGATGCGCCATGTGATTGGTGGCCGCCCTGAGGGCTGGAACTATACGGCCGGCCAGAGCCAAGGTTGGGGCGGCATTGATATTGGCCTTTCCGAATGTCTGACGCGCACCGGCCCCCTGTTCCAGGTGAAGGCAGCAGAACTGCAGCCGCTTCCTAATCTGGCCAAAAGCTGGGATTGGTCGGCTGATGGCCACCAACTCACCATGCATCTCATTGAAGGCGCAAAATGGTCTGATGGAGAGCCCTTCTCTGCTGATGACGTGATGTATTATTGGGAGAAGAACGTCCAAGATACCAATGTTCACCCCCTGAATGGCGCCAATCCTGGCACGTTCGGTGAAGGCACCACACTGGAAAAGGTTGATGCCAACACCATCAAGTGGACTTTCAAGGCAGCCTTCCCGACGCAGGTTCTCTACGCGATGGCCTATGGAACATTCTGCCCCGGCCCGGCCCATATTCTGGCGCCGCAACATCCTTCCAATTCAAAGAACACCTACGATCAATACAAGAATGCCTTCCCGGCCACCTATATGGCCATGCCCACCATGGGTGCTTGGGCCGTTGTGGATTACAAGCCCGACAATATCGTCG
>JBDSTO010000103.1:0-24203 GCA_039928255.1 Aestuariivirga sp.
CAACCATCTGGAAGCCGGGTTCGGCGGCGATGAAATTACCCATCACGAACATCGAGGCAATGAAAGTGGCCAAGGTCGTCCACAAGGCAGCATAACGCGCATAACGAGCGGCGGCTTCATCTTCGCCGCGTGCAAAAAGAATGGCCACAACGCCAACCAGTGGCAGGAAGGTGGTGACCGAAAGCAGGGGCCAATTTTCCATCAGTGAGTGCCCCCGAACGAGAACCAAGAAACAATTGCCGCAACACCAATCAGCATGGCGAAGGCATAGTGATAGACGTAACCGGTTTGCAGCTTCACCACGCGGGCCGTAATGGCACCAACGCCGGCGGCCACGCCGTCAGGTCCAATCCCGTCAATGACCATGCCGTCACCCTTCTTCCACAAGAAGCGGCCAAGCCACATCAGAGGCCTGACGAAAATGACATCATACAATTCGTCGAAGTACCACTTGTTGAGCAGGAATTGGTAAAGCGGCCAATTGGTCTCAGCCAGTTTCTTCGGCAACCAGGTGGCGCGGATGTAGAACAGCACTGCCACACCAAGACCACCGAGCATGGCAAGTGTTGCCGCCCATTTCACCAGCAATGGAACTTCTTCCATGGCGTGCAGCAGATGATTTTCCGGCGCACGATAAAGTGCAGCCCCCCAGAACTCGGCCTCGCCCTCGCCCATGAACCAATGCTGGAACACAAAACCCGCTACAACAGCGCCCGCGGCCAACACATAAAGCGGCACCAGCATGACGGCAGGGCTTTCATGAATATGCGAAACAGTTTCTGCATCAGCCTTGGTTGGTCCGTTGAATGTCATGAAGGCCAGACGCCAAGAATAGAACGATGTGAAAAAGGCAGCGATGACCAAAAGCCAGAAGGCCAGAATGCTGGGTGACGTTGCGGCAGCATAGGCAGCCTCAATAATCGCATCCTTGGAATGGAAGCCCGCAAAGCCGCCAATCCCTGGAATGCCGACGCCTGTCAGCGCGAACGTGCCAATCAACATCATCGCCCAGGTCAATCTGATATGGGGAGCAAGCCCGCCCATCTTGCGCATGTCCTGTTCACCCGACATGGCGTGAATGACCGAACCCGCACCGAGGAACAACAACGCCTTGAAGAAAGCGTGGGTGAAAAGATGGAATATGCCGATGCCATAAACA
The DNA here is from genome assembly GCA_039928255.1 of Aestuariivirga sp. Lineage (GTDB taxonomy): Bacteria > Pseudomonadota > Alphaproteobacteria > Rhizobiales > Aestuariivirgaceae > Aestuariivirga. Next base: position 1,160 of record JBDSTO010000103.1, read on the forward strand.
CCAACACCCATGGCCACAAACATGTAGCCGAGCTGCGAACAGGTTGAATAGGCAATCACACGCTTGATATCGTTTTGTACAAGCCCAACCGAAGCCGCAAAGAAGGCCGTTACACCGCCGACGATCACCACAACATCGCGGGCGATGGGAGCAAGCTCGAACAGCGGAGACATGCGCGCCACGAGAAATACGCCAGCCGTCACCATGGTGGCGGCATGAATCAGGGCCGATACAGGTGTCGGGCCTTCCATGGCATCAGGCAACCAGGTGTGAAGCAGGAACTGAGCAGACTTGCCCATGGCGCCCATGAACAAGAGAAGGCAGAGCGTCGTCAGCGTGTCAAAGTCATGGCCCAGGAAATGGATGGTCTTGCCAACGGCATCGGGCGCATGCGCGAAAATCGTCTCAAACTCAACCGACCCATAGACCATGTAAACGCCAAAAATCCCAAGCGCGAAGCCAAAGTCACCCACACGGTTCACCACAAAGGCCTTGATCGCAGCAGCATTGGCACTCTCGCGCGTGTACCAGAAACCAATCAGCAGATAAGAAGCGAGGCCCACACCTTCCCAGCCAAAGAACATCTGAACGAGGTTGTCAGAGGTGACCAGCATGAGCATGGCGAAGGTGAACAGCGAGAGAAAAGCGAAAAAGCGCGGCTGGTGTTCATCATGGCTCATGTATCCAAGCGAATAGATGTGAACCAAAGCCGATACCGTGTTCACAACCACCAGCATCACAGCCGTCAGCGCATCAAGCCTGATCGCCCATGATGCTTTGAGCGTGCCCGAGTCAATCCACGGCAACAGTTCAACATGGCTGTCATGCCCGCCGCCTGTCTGCAGGAAGCCAAAGAAAATCACCCACGAGAGAACAGCGCCAATAACCAAAAGACCCGTCGTCAGCAGCATGGGCCAGGCCGGGCCATCATAATGGCCGTGATGGTCATCATGAGCGTGCGCACCACCATGGCTGTCATCATGCCCATGGGCAGCATGATCACCATAAACTTCTGCGTCCGTGCCCATCTGCTTGAAGGCTTTCGTGCCAAACAGGCCCGCAATCAGCGCGCCCAGCAGAGGCAGAAATAGAATTGCCTGAACCATCTGCCCTTAGCCCTTCATCATGTTGATATCTTCAACCGCAATCGAACCGCGGTTGCGGTAATAGGTAACGAGAATGGCAAGGCCAATGGCCGCTTCGCCTGCTGCCACGGTCAAAATCAGCAGCGCAAACACCTGTCCGACAAGATCATGGAGATAGCTGGAGAAGGCCACGAGATTGATGTTCACGGCCAACAGCATCAACTCAATCGACATCATGATGATGATGACGTTCTTGCGGTTGAGGAAAATTCCGAAAATGCCAATCGTGAAGATGATGGCCGCAACGGTAAGATAATGTGGAAGCCCGATCATTGAGCGCTGTTCCTCTTCAATCGACCGATAGCCACGGCGCTAAGGGTAGCAAATAGATAACCAGCCAATGTTAGCACCCCACCTACTGCCATGGCGCTGCCGTAGGTGGCGCTATCACTGTTGGCAAAACTGAACGGCTCGATCTCGGTCATCACCCATCCAGCACCCGCCACCACTAGCAGCAAGACCCACAGCCGGTGAAACCCCAACGCGTATGTTTCCACCGCAGCTAGAACCACGCCCATAAAAAGGACAATTGCCGTGACGTAGATCCAGAGATCAGTCAGGATGCCAATGTCACTCATTGGTCTTACCCTTTGACGGAGGAACGATAGCCTCGCCTGAAGCTACCTTGACAATTTCAATGGCAGTGGCTGGGCCACGCGCAACCTGTGCTGCAACATTCTGCCGCTTGATGCCCACGCGATGGCGCAAAGTGAGAACAATTGCCCCGACCATGGCGACCAGCAGGATCAGGCCCGCTGTCTGGAAGAAGAACACATATTTCGTATAGAGAATTTCGCCAAGCGCCTTGGTGTTTGAAAGATCACCAGCTGTTGGTGCCGATGCGTGCGAAACCATGTCCGGCGAAATGGCTATGGTAGAGCCCAGCAGAACCAGTTCAACAAGCAGGATGAGGCCGATCACACCGCCAATCGGCAAATAGTTCAACATGCCTTCGCGCAATTCCGAAAAATCAACGTCGAGCATCATCACGACGAACAGGAACAGCACCGCAACAGCACCCACATAAACGACCACCAAAATCATGGCGAGGAATTCAGCCCCGAGCAGAATGAACAGGCCGGCGGCGTTAAAGAAGCACAGGATAAGGAACAGAACCGAATGCACCGGGTTGCGCGAGGTGATGACCAGCATCGCCGAAGCGATTGCCACGATCGCAAAGAGGTAAAAGAAAAACACTTGTGCCATGGTGCGAGCCCTTACCGATATGGCGCATCGAGCGCAATGTTGCGCGCGAGTTCGCGTTCCCAACGGTCGCCATTGGCGAGAAGCTTGTCCTTGTTGAACATCAGTTCTTCGCGGGTTTCCGTGGCGTATTCAAAATTGGGGCCCTCGACAATAGCATCAACCGGGCAGGCTTCCTGACAGAAGCCGCAATAGATGCATTTTGTCATGTCGATGTCATAGCGCGTGGTGCGGCGCGTGCCGTCATTGCGGCGCGGACCTGCCTCAATGGTGATGGCTTGCGCCGGGCAAATCGCCTCGCAGAGCTTGCAGGCAATGCAGCGTTCTTCGCCATTGGGATAGCGGCGCAGCGCATGTTCACCGCGAAAGCGTGGTGAGAGCATGCCCTTTTCATGTGGATAATTCAGCGTGGCTTTGGGGGCTACGAAATATTTAAGCGCCAGCCAAGTGGCCTTGGCAAATTCCGCGAGGAACAATTGGCGGGCAGCACCTGTGAGCGAGATCGACATGTCAGTTCACCACCGGAAAAAGCCGCATGGCGAGAAGAACGCCAATAAGCGGCAAAAGGAAAAGGCTTTGCACCCGTACGAGATCCAAAATCAGCTGCGGCTTCACGCCTGTCGACATCGTTGCCTTGGCTTTTTCATAGCGCCAACGCAGCGAGGGATAAATCACGCGCTTGAACACGGCAATTTCAGCGAGCCCCATCACAAGAAACAAAAGTGCAAAAGCAAACAATGTGGAACCATGGCTCATGATGGCAACCACCCCATGTAAACCAGAACGCCAGAGGTAATCACAACCCACGCCAAAGACAGCGGCAGGAACACTTTCCAGCCAAGGCGCATCAACTGGTCATAGCGATAGCGCGGCACAATCGCCTTCACCATGGCAAAGCAGAAGAACACAAAAACCAGCTTGATCATGAACCAAACAATACCGGGAACCCAGTTCAGGACGGCGACATCAACGGGCGGAAGCCAGCCTCCAAGAAACAAGATCGACGTCATGGCACACATCATGGTGATCGCCACATATTCGCCAAGCATAAACAGCAAATAAGGTGTGGATGAATATTCCACCATGAAACCGGCGACGAGTTCCGATTCTGCTTCAACCAGATCAAACGGAGGCCGATTGGTTTCCGCCAGCGCCGAAATGAAGAACACGATGAACATCGGGAACAGCGGGATGAAATACCAATCCAGGAATGAATTGGGCAGGCCCAGCTTGGTGCCAAGGCCATGGTTCTGGGCGTGAACGATGTCAGTGAGGTTGAGCGAACCCGCACACAGCAAAACCGTGATGATCACAAAGCCGATGGAGACTTCGTATGAAACCATCTGTGCTGCCGAACGCAGGGCCGAGAGGAACGGGTATTTGGAGTTCGAAGCCCAGCCACCCATGATGACGCCATAAACACCAAGTGACGAAAGGGCGAAAATATAAAGAATGCCCACATTGATATTGGCAATGGCCCAACCATCATTGATCGGCACCACAGCCCAGGCGGCGAGCGCCAACAGTGAAGTTACAATCGGCGCAATGACAAACACGCCCTTGTTGGCACCATCAGGAATGATCACTTCCTTCAAGGCAAACTTGATCAAGTCCGCAAAGGACTGAAATATGCCCCAAGGCCCTACCACATTGGGCCCGCGTCGCATCTGAACCGCCGCCCACACCTTGCGATCAAAATAGATGAGGAACGAAACGACGATCAGCAGCGCCACCAGCAATGCCACACTTTGCAAGGCGATCCAGGCAATGAGGATTAGAATTTCCTGCATTATTCAGCCGCCTCCAGCTTGCGACCATTTTTGAGGGCCGAACATTCCGCCATGGTGCGTGAAGCGCGCGCAATGGGGTTGGTGAAGTAAAAATCCTTAACGGGCGACAAAAATGGTGCCGTTGAAGTTTTTCCTGCACCTTCCTGCAACTCCGAAAGAGCGGCGGCATCAGCCTTATGGACCTGATCGATCTGCGCCAATTGCGGTGCAATCTTGTACATCGCAGCGCGCAACTCCTCAAGGTTCGACCATGTGGGCGTTGCCCCGAGCTTATCAGCGAGGGTACGCAAAATCGCCCAATCTTCACGGGCGTCACCCGGTGGGAATGCAGCGCGCATGGCCATCTGGGCGCGACCTTCTGTGTTCACATAGGTGGCGGACTTTTCAGTATAGGCAGCCCCTGGCAGAATGACATCGGCGCACGACGCACCGGCATCACCATGGCTGCCAATATAGATCACAAAAGCATTGCCAAGCTTTGATGTATCAATTTCGTCAGCACCCGCCAAAATCACCACATCAAGTTCGTTCTTGGCAGCAGATACAAGCATCGCAGATGTGTTCTTGCCGCCTTCACCTGGAAGTGCGCAAACGTCAAGCGCACCCACACGGCCAGCCGCCGTGTGCAGAATATTAAATCCGTTCCAGCCGTCTTTTATAACGCCAATCGAGGTTGCGGCCTGTTGGGCCATGGCGAGAATTGCCGCGCCATCAGGCCGCGCCAACGCCCCCTGCCCGATGATGAACAGCGGCTTTTGTGCCTTTGACGGCGGATGATTGATCATCGTTGCAAGGCTTTCGGGGCCAGCACCAAGATAAGTATATTTGTAGGTAATATCCGCTTGTTCACCCACCACACCGATAATGCATCCGCCCTTGGAGAGGCGTTTGCGAATGCGGGCATTGAGAACCGGAGCCTCAAGACGTGGGTTGCAGCCGATCAACATGATGGCGTCGGCCTCTTCAATGCCGGCAATCGAGGAATTGAAAATATAGCCCGCACGGCCGCCGTGTTCGCCAAGCGAAGTTCCATCCTGGCGGCAATCAATATTGGCAATACCAAGCTTCAGCGCCAGATCCTTCAAGGCAAAGGCTTCTTCCGCCGAAACGAGATCACCGAGCAGAATGCCGACACGTTCAGGCTTAGCCGACTTGATCTTCGCTGCAGCCTTGGCCAGGGCCTCGTCCCACGTGGCAGCACGAAGCTTGCCGAGGTCACGCACATAGGGTTGATCCAGTCGCTGCGTCTTGAGGCCATCCCAGACAAAGCGCGTCTTGTCGGAAATCCATTCCTCATTCACATCTTCATGCGTGCGCGGCAGAATGCGCATCACTTCCCGCCCGCGTGCGTCAACGCGGATGTTGGAGCCAACAGCATCCATCACATCAATGGTTTCAGTTTTGCGCATTTCCCAGGGCCGTGCCTTGAATTCATAAGGCTTCGACGTCAATGCACCAACCGGGCAAAGATCAATGATGTTGCCTTGCAACTCAGAGGAAATCGCCTTGTCGAGATAGGTGGTGATTTCCATGTCCTCGCCACGGCCCGTGGCGCCCATTTCTTCAATGCCAGCAACTTCCGTCGTAAAGCGCACACAGCGCGTGCATTGAATGCAGCGGTTCATCTCGGTCTTGACCAGCGGGCCAAGATATTTGTCTTCAACCGCACGCTTGTTTTCGCGGAAGCGGTTGTGGTCCATTCCGTAGGCCATGGCCTGGTCTTGCAGATCACACTCCCCGCCCTGGTCGCAAATCGGGCAATCCAGCGGATGATTGATCAACAGAAATTCCATCACGCCCTCGCGGGCCTTCTTCACCATCGGGCTCTTGGTGAAAACTTCTGGTGGCTCACCATTGGGGCCGGGGCGAAGATCATTGACCGACAAAGCACAAGACGCTTGCGGTTTTGGCGGGCCGCCTTTCACTTCGACAAGACACATGCGGCAGTTGCCAGCAATCGACAGCCGGTCGTGGAAACAGAAGCGCGGCACTTCAGCGCCCGCCTGCTCGCAAGCCTGAAGCAGCGTAAGGCCGTTTTCGACCTCGATTTCCACACCATCTATTTTCAACTTTGGCATCGTTTCGTCCTCAAGCGCAGCGCAAATTGCGCATACGCTCCTGATCCATTACTTCTGCCCAACCGAAAGCACGTTCGGAAGGGCCGTTCTTTTCAAAATCCTGCAAGCGCTCCCAAGCTTCATCGACCGTGGGAATGTGGCCTTCGGCAACGGGCCAGAAAACCATGTGTGGCTTTTCCATCAGCTCGAACCACTTTTCTTTATTGCGGTAGAACTGCACATGAACCGTATTGAACACGTAATTCTCAAGGCTCTTTGCATCGGTCCAGACCGACATGTTCAATGCCATGTCATCGCCAATACGCAAATCAGTGGCGTTGTTGTTGTCACCCTTGAGGCGCCACACAAATCCGGGCGAGCGCTCAGCCAAAGCATTCACACGATCAAGATTATCCATGAAGCCAGCCATGCGGACATCCGTCGTTGGATATTTGAACTTGCCGATGTTGAGCTCAGCGAGGTGCATGTGATCACTCCGCTGCATGGCGCACGGCACCATCTGAAGTGGACCTATAGGTATAGGCATCAATACGCGCCTCAATCACTGGGCGGAAATGCGTGATCAAGCCCTGGATCGGCCAGGCAGCAGCATCGCCCAGCGCGCAAATCGTGTGACCCTCAATCTGCTTTGAAACATCAAGCAGCATGTCGATCTCACGCTTTTCGGCACGGCCTTCAACCATGCGTGTCATCACGCGCCACATCCAGCCCGTGCCTTCGCGGCATGGCGTGCACTGGCCACAAGACTCATGCATATAGAATTTGGCGAGTCTTTGTATAGCCTTGATGAGGTCGGTTGACTTGTCCATCACGATCACCGCCGCCGTGCCGAGGCCCGAGCGAAGTTTCGACAGCGAGTCAAAATCCATCGGCGTATCAATGATCAGTTCGGCAGGCACCATGCGCACAGATGAACCGCCTGGAATGACAGCCAGCAGATTGTCCCAGCCGCCGCGCATGCCGCCCGCATGTTTGTCAATCAATTCACGGAAGGTAATACCCAGTTCTTCTTCGACATTGCACGGGGTGTTCACGTGGCCTGAAATGCAGAACAACTTGGTGCCCACATTGTTGGGGCGTCCAATGGAATTGAACCAGGTCGCACCACGCCGGAGGATCGTTCCGGCAACAGCAATAGATTCCACATTGTTGACGGTTGTCGGCGCACCATAAAGGCCGACATTGGCCGGAAATGGCGGCTTCATCCGGGGCTGGCCCTTCTTGCCCTCGAGGCTCTCGAGCATCGCGGTTTCCTCACCGCAAATATAAGCGCCAGCACCATGGGTGACGTAAAGGTCAAAATCCCAGCCGTGAATGTTGTTCTTGCCAATGAGGCGCGCTTCATAGGCCTGATCAATCGCGGCCTGAAGATGTTCGCGTTCGCGGATATATTCACCGCGCACATAAATATAGCCCACGTTGCAGGCCATGGCAGCACCAGCAATCAGGCAGCCTTCCACCAGCAAATGTGGATCATGGCGCATGATCTCACGGTCCTTGCAGGTGCCAGGCTCTGATTCATCGGCATTGACGACGAGGTAATGCGGCCGGTCACCCACAACCTTGGGCATGAAGCTCCACTTCAAGCCCGTAGGAAAGCCCGCACCACCACGACCACGAAGACCCGAGGCCTTCATCTCGTTCACAATCCAGTCACGGCCCTTGTCGACGAAGGACTTGGTGTCGAGCCACGCCCCACGCTGCTTCGCACCTTCGAGGCCCCAGTCATGAAGCCCGTAGAGATTGGTAAATATGCGGTCTTTGTCAGCGAGCATCGTTCAGTCTCACTTCTTCTTTTTCGCTGCGGGTTTTTTCGCAGCGGATTTTTTTGCAGCAGGCTTCTTGGCCGCGGGTTTCGTTTCAGCAGATTTTTTGACAGCGGCTTTTGCGGGCACAGCCTTCTTCGTAGGCGCAACCTCTACCTTGGCTACCCGCGCAATGACGGGGGCGTTGACTGGCGCTGCCACTGGGGTCGGCGCCACAACGACGGGCTTTGTCACGATCGAGGCTGGCGTTACAGCCGCAGCAGCTGGTGCTGCAGCCGCAGGCGTTGCTGCCGGGGCAACTGCAGCGGGTGCAACTGGCGGCGGAGGCGGTGGTGCCTCAACCCGCGTGTAGCTGCGAGGTCTGTCATAAAGCGATTTGTCGGAAAGTGTTGATGCGCCGCCCAGAGCCATGGAAAATTGGCGGCCATTTTGCGGCCCAGCCTTCACAGGTTTTCCGGCAGCAAAATCATCAATCAGTTTTTCAAGGCTTGCAGGCGTCAGATCCTCGTAAGTATCACTGAACACCTGAACCAAGGGCGCATTCACGCATGAACCAAGGCATTCAACTTCTTCCCAAGACAACGTACCGTCGGCGTTGAGGTGATGAGGGTCTTCATGAATCTTGCGCTTGCAGACCGCCATCAAATCTTCAGACCCGCGCAACATGCAAGGTGTCGTCCCGCAGACCTGAATATGGGCTTTCCGGCCCACAGGAGAGAGATGGAACATCGTATAAAAGGTGGCAACTTCCAACACGCGAATGAAAGCCATGTCGAGCATCTTGCCGACATACTCAATTGCGGGGCGCGACACCCATCCTTCTTGTTCTTGCGCGCGCCACAATAACTGAATGACGGCAGAAGCCTGTTTGCCCGTGGGGAATTTGGAAATCGCGCGCTTGGCCCACGACAAATTATCCGGCGTGAACGAAAAGCTCGGTGGTTGAACAGGATCTAAACGACGAACGCTCACCGGTCTACCTCACCAAAAACAATATCGAGAGAACCCAACACGGCAGAAACGTCTGCAAGCTGGTGGCCACGGCACAGGAAATCCATGGCCTGAAGATGCGCAAAGCCAGGGGCGCGGATGCGGCAGCGATAGGGTTTGTTAGAACCATCGCTCACCAGATAAACACCAAACTCACCCTTGGGCGCTTCAACGGCCACATAAACTTCGCCAGCCGGAACCTTGTAACCTTCGGTGTAAAGTTTGAAGTGATGGATAAGGCTTTCCATGGAACGCTTCATCAAGTCACGCTTTGGCGGAACAATCTTGCCGTCGGACGACGAAATGGGCCCTGCCCCAGCGGTGCTAGCCAACATGGCCACGCACTGCTTCATGATCTTCACACTCTCGCGCATTTCCTGAACGCGAATGAGATAACGATCATAGTTGTCGCCGTTCTTGCCAATTGGAATATCGAAATCGAGTTCCGAATAGCATTCATAAGGCTGCGACTTGCGCAAATCCCATGCTGCACCAGAGCCGCGCACCATGACGCCCGAGAAGCCCCACTTGAAACAATCTTCCTGCGACACAACCCCAATATCAACGTTGCGCTGCTTGAAAATGCGGTTCTCGGTCAGCAGTGTTTCAATGTCGTCGAGAACCTTGGGATGTGTTTCACAGAAGTGGCCAATATCATCGACAAGCTTTTGCGGCAGGTCCTGATGCACGCCACCGGGCCTGATATAGGCCGCATGCATGCGGCTGCCCGATGCGCGCTCATAGAACACCATCAACTTCTCGCGCTCTTCAAAACCCCACAGCGGTGGCGTCAAAGCGCCAACGTCCATGGCTTGGGTCGTAACATTCAGAAGATGGGACAACAAACGACCGATTTCGGAATAGAGAATGCGAATAAGTTGGCTGCGCTTGGGAACGGTTATGCCCAGCAGTTTTTCAACGGCCAAAGAATAGGCATGTTCCTGGTTCATCGGCGCTACGTAATCAAGACGATCAAAATACGGCAACGCCTGAAGATAAGTCTTCTGCTCGATTAGTTTCTCGGTGCCGCGGTGGAGCAATCCAATATGCGGGTCCACCCGCGTGATGATTTCGCCATCAAGCTCCAACACCATGCGCAAAACGCCATGCGCGGCAGGGTGTTGCGGGCCGAAATTCAATGTGAAATTGCGGACTGTCGCTTCGGTCATTGCTTGGCCTTCTCATCCCCGGGCAGCACATATTCAGTGCCTTCCCATGGCGACAGATAATCAAACTGGCGCATTTCCTGAACCAGCTTCACAGGTTCATAAACCACGCGCTTCTTTTCATCATCATAGCGGACCTCAACACGGCCCGTGACGGGGAAATCCTTGCGCAAAGGATGCCCGGAAAATCCATAATCGGTCAGAATGCGGCGTAAATCAGGGTGGCCGGAAAACACCACACCATAAAGGTCATAGACTTCGCGTTCAAACCAGTCAGCGGCGGGAAACACCGAAACAGCCGTTGGAACCTCGGTTGCCTCATCGACCTGAACTTTGATGCGGATGCGAGAATTTTTGTAAGGGCTGAGCAGATGATAAACGACATCAAATCGCTTCTCGCGCTCAGGATAATCCGCTCCGCAAATATCGATGAAACTAACAAAGCGGCAATCGGGATCATCGTGCAGGAATTGCAGAACCTCAACAATCCGCGCGGGGTCGGCATGGATCGTCAACTCACCAAAAGTGATTGCGCTTCCAACGACGCTGGCACCCAGCTTGGATTGTATGGTGGCGCTCAAAGCTTGAAGATCAACGGCCATATCAGCGCTCAATCGTTCCGGTGCGGCGGATCTTCTTCTGCAGCATCAGAATTCCATAAAGCAACGCTTCAGCGGTGGGCGGGCAGCCAGGAATATAAATATCAACCGGCACGATCCGATCACAGCCGCGCACCACCGAATAGGAATAATGATAATAGCCGCCGCCATTGGCGCATGAGCCCATGGAAATCACATAACGGGGTTCCGGCATCTGATCATAAACTTTACGTAATGCAGGTGCCATCTTGTTGGTCAGCGTGCCAGCCACGATCATGACGTCCGACTGGCGGGGCGAAGCGCGCGGTGCAAACCCGAATCGTTCTACGTCGTAACGCGGCATCGATGTGTGCATCATTTCAACCGCACAGCAGGCAAGGCCAAAGGTCATCCACATCAGCGAGCCGGTGCGGGCCCAGTTGATCAGATCATCGGTTGATGTGACAAGAAAGCCTTTGTCGGCCAACTCATTGTTCACATCGCTGAAAAACGCACGTTGTTCGGGCGTTGCGGCTTCGATCAATCCCATTCGAGGGCACCTTTCCGCCATTCATAAACAAAGCCAATGGTGAGAACACCAAGAAACACCATCATCGACCAAAATCCAAAAAGCCCAATCTTTCCGAGGCTTATTGCCCATGGAAACAGAAAGGCGACTTCCAGATCGAAAATGATAAAGAGAATTGAAACCAGGTAAAACCGAACATCGAATTTCATGCGCGCGTCGTCAAAAGCATCAAAGCCGCATTCATAGGCGGAAAGCTTTTCCGGGTCCGGCGCTGAAAATGCGAGTACCAAAGGCGTGATCATCAGGGCCAGCGCGATAAAGCCGGCAATTCCCATGAATATGACGATGGGCAGGTAGCTTTGCAAAAGATCGGTCATTCAACCCCGCAATGGGCGGAATAACCGCCCTTACTTCTCAATTCGACGCCTTGGTAGCGCAGTGCAACAAGAGAGGCAAGGTTTATGGCACTGATTAACAGTCTGGCAGGAGTGACAAAAAAGCAGGGCCGATGACCTGCCTGGACGCTTGGCGCCAGGGTAATATATTGCAAGCGTGTTAGTCGGAATCTCGCTATGATTCCAGGCGGGGGATTCACTGCGAAAGCCGTATCTGGCTAAAAATTACAACATATTGAAGGGGAAGTACCACATGTTCAAGAAACTCGCCGCAGCAGCTGTACTGGCTGTTTTGTTCACGGGATCAGCCAAGGCCGAAGTCATCGATATTTCGACCATCAAGTGCAAGGACTTGGGCACCATGTCCAAGGAAGAAGTAAGTTATGTTTTGATCTGGCTCCATGGCTATTTTGGTGGCAAGGCTGGCGATACCACGATCGATCTTGCTGCCTTTGAAGAAAACGGCAAAGCCATTGGAGAGAAATGTGCGGAAAATGGCGAATTGGGTTTGATGACTGTCATTTCCCAACTGGCAGAATAAAATCAAAAGGGCCACCGAGAGCAAATTTCCAGATCGCGAAACGGCGATAAGGATTTGTTCCGGGTGGCCCTTTTTCAATTCAGCAAATGGCGCGAAAGACGGGGCTCGAACCCGCGACCTTCGCCGTGACAGGGCGACGCTCTAACCAACTGAGCTACTTCCGCAATCCGCTGAACGCGGTGGATAGATGAGCCACCCTGCCCTGTCAAGCATCCTGCGACAGCCACAGATTCTTTCCGACTGGCACTGGTTTGGCAGCCATTGCGAGCTATGGAGAGGCGATGAAATTCTTCAGCAACAACGCAATCAATCGCGTTTACATGCATTCTGGATTGCAAAGCCTTGCCTATAATTCTGGCGGCGTTTTCATCTATGTCTATTTGCTAAAAGCAGGCGTGGCCGTCCACCTGGCTCTGGCTGTCCTTGCGATGGTTTTGGGTCTGCGCTTGATATTGCGCTTCATGGTCATGCCCGTCATTAAAGTGATCGGCCTGCGCAATGGCATAATCCTGGGAACAGCTATAGATGCACTGGGCTACCTGATGCTCGGTCATGTCAGCGAGTTAGGACCGATGCTGGTTGCCTTTGTCTTTGTGTCCTCGCTGGGCACGACATTTTATTGGACCTGTTATCACGCCTGCGTGGCAAGACTGGGCGACGAAGAACACCGTGGATCGCAGGTGAGTGCCCGCGAAGCAATCTTCGCCATCACGGGGATTATCGGTCCCATCGCCGGCGGGCTGATGTTGACATTCTTTGGGCCGGTCTATGCCTTTGCGCTCACTGCGGCTCTGAATTGTGCCGGCATCATCCCGCTGTTGGGCGTGCCCAGGCTTGATATTGAACCAGAAGCGCGCCTGCCTTTGAATACAAAGCTCTTTGCCTTTGGCCTGGCCTTTTCGGACGGGCTTGTTGCTTCGTCCGTCAATATGATCTGGCGCGTTGTGCTGTTTCAAACCCTGGGAGAAAGCTTTCAGGCATATGGCGGGGCACTGGCATTGGCGGGAGTATTCGGCGCGCTCATGGGCTTGGGCGTTGGTCGAATGATCGATCTGGGCCATCACAAGCGCTCCATCCAAATTGGCTTGGTCGTGATGGCGAGTACAATTCTGGTCGGCGCCTTCGGTTATCACCACAGTTGGAGTGCAATTGCGGCCAACATGATTGGTGCTGCGGCGGCACCACTTTATTTGTCCGCCATCATGACGCAATTCTACAACGTCGGCAAAGCATCGTCCTGCACGTTGCGTTTTAACATTGCGGGCGAAAATGGCTTTGATTCAGGCTCAGCCGTGGGCTGCACCGTTGCAGAACTATTCCTCTGGGCCGGGCTTCAACCCTTCTGGCCGCTGCTCGCAGGTCTTGCCGGAATTGCGGGAGAGTTTGTGATCTTGCGCCGACGTGACAATCAGAAAGGCGTGCCGTCCTTCTTGGTATAGGTCATCACCCGGTTGACCAGAGACACCTTCATGTCGATGTCGCTATACCAAGCCGTTTCATCCTGGGCGCGTGTGCCAACCTCAAGATAGACAACCGGTTTGTCTGTGAGGTTTTTCAGGCAATGACCATTGCCGCTGTTGGCTTTGAAGCCAGCGCACATGCCGGGCACCATAAGATGCTCGCCATCATCGTCAACCAGCACAATCTCGCCTTCGACAACAAAAACAAATTCATCTTCTTTCTCATGCCAATGGCGCTGTGACGACCATGTGCCAGGCTGCAACGTTACGAGGTTGACGCCAAACTGGTTGAGTCCAAAGACATCACCGAGCACGGCCTTGCTGCGATCAATACAAGGCGCGTCATAGGGAGCAGGATATCGAGAACCCGTACGTTTAGGCGCATCAGAAGCTTTAATGGCTGAGGGCGGCTTGTTTTTCACGACGGGCCTCTATCTGGTCCAATGCATCCACCACAGCATCAAATGTAAGAAGCGTTGAAGCATGGCGCGCCTTAAAATCCCGCACCGGCAAGAGCGCCTCAAGTTCCGACCATTTTCCCGAAGGAACAGGTCCGTCTTCTTTCAGCATTTTGTACATTTGCAGACGCAACGCGCGCAGTTCATCGGGGGTTGAACCCACCACATGGCTCCCCATGATCGAGGATGTGGCCTGCCCCAAAGCGCAGGCTTTCACGTCCTGCCCAAAGTCGCTCACCACGCCCTCATTCATTCTCAAATCAACAGTAACTTTTGAACCGCAAAGCTTTGAAATGGCTTGCGCACTTGCATCAGGACTAGCCAGGCGCTGCAGCCTTGGAATATCCGCCGCCAGGGCCAAAATTCTGCCGTTGTAAATTTCGTTGATCATATCCATATCCAGCCGCTGGCTGCGGTAAGGGCGATTTGCCTGCGCCAGTACAGGCATGATATGGGAAGAACAGGTCGGAATACAACTCTGCCATGGCGCATAACATAATCCAGATGTTGCAGAGCTGCGTAGGGTAGATTTTAGAGGAAAGCCATGGACCAGAAAGTGAACCCCAAAGTCGCCAACGCACCAGTCGCAGTTCCAACCCGCGAAGAGGCAGAAGCTGCCGTGCGCGTTCTTCTAGCATGGGCAGGTGACAATCCAAATCGCGAAGGCCTTCTAGAAACACCGCGTCGTGTAACCAAGGCATTCAAGGAATACTTCCAGGGCTACGGCCAAGACCCTGCAGACATTCTCTCAAAGACATTCTTTGAAACCGGCGGCTATGAAAACATGGTCATGCTGCGGGGCATTCCTTTCACCTCCCATTGCGAGCATCACATAGCGCCCTTTCACGGCGTGGTGCATCTGGCCTATCTGCCAAATGGCTCCATTGTTGGAATTTCCAAATTGGCAAGGGTTGTCGATGTCTATGCCAGGCGCCTCCAGACGCAGGAAAACAT
This sequence comes from Aestuariivirga sp., assembly GCA_039928255.1. Taxonomy (GTDB): domain Bacteria; phylum Pseudomonadota; class Alphaproteobacteria; order Rhizobiales; family Aestuariivirgaceae; genus Aestuariivirga. The sequence continues at coordinate 16,213 of JBDSTO010000103.1, forward strand.
GACAGCACAGATTGCCCAAGCCGTGCATGACCATTTGGGCGCGCGCGGCGTGGCCGTCCTGGCCGAGGCCGAACACAGCTGCATGTCGATGCGCGGCGTGATGAAATCAAACGTTGATACGATCACCACGCAATTCACGGGCGAGTTCAAAACCAACCCGGTGATGCAGGCCCGCTTCATGGAACAGTTGCGTGGCGGGCGCAGTTCTGCTTCCTATTGAGGAATGGACAAGTCTGAACTCGATGAGACGTTGGAAGTTGTTCTGAAGTTTGATGCTTCAGGGTTGATCCCGGCTATTGTCTGCGATCACACGAACAACGAAGTGCTGATGTTTGCCTGGATGAATGCAGAAGCTCTGGAGAAGACCCAAGCCACCGGACTTGCGCATTTTTTCAGCCGCTCCCGGGGCTCGCTTTGGTTCAAAGGCGAGTCTTCTGGCGAGACATTTGCCGTCAACGAAATCCGGGTCGATTGCGATCAGGACGTGTTGCAGCTTCGCGTTACAGCGCAAGGCAAGGGCAACGCTTGCCACACGGGGCGGCGGAGCTGTTTTTACCGCAAGCTCGAGAACGGCAAACTGGCTTTCATCAAGTCCTGATCAGGCGGCACCCGCGATATAGGCCTTCATCTCGGCCGCTTCGCGTTCAATCGCTTCAATGCGGGACTTCACCACGTCGCCGATTGAAATCATGCCAGCTAGCTTGCCATCCGCAACCACCGGCAAATGCCGGATGCGGTTATCAGTCATTAAAGCCATGAGTTCAATTTCAGTATCTTGCTCGGTGCAGGTTTTGACTTGACGTGACATGATGCTGTCCACACCCAGCGTGAGGCACGCTGCACCTTTTTCCGAGAGGCAGCGCACAATGTCTCGCTCTGACACAATGCCCTGAATTTTGGCTCCGTCCGTTGAAACGATGACGGCACCAATTCGTCGCTTGGCCAGAATTTCCGCAACCGCCGCCACGCTGGCGTTTGGCGCAACAGTAATCACATCGCGCCCTTTGCTTTTCAGAATGTGGGATACAGACATTGCAATTCTCCCTTGCTGATAGCGACTTCGAATATATCACATGACGATGGCGCGGGGAACCTTTCTCGGATCGAGCAGATAGAAGGCAATGAACCCAACGATAAAGCCTGCAAGATGGGCCTCCCAGGCAATCGCGCGTTCTTCAAGAAACGCCGTGCCTGTAATATATTGGCTGGTCGCGGTGATCAGGGTCAAGGCAAGCCACATCAATGTGAAACCAAGGGCGCGCCCATTGGTGATAATTTCAAGTGGCCGCAACGGTTTCAGATATTCCATGCCAATATCAGAGCCGAGGCCAATATCAGCGTTGCGCGCATACATCAGTGGAATGGCGGCTGCGAGAAGGCCCGATACGCCTGCAGAAACACCGACCATGGCATAGTTCTGCCCCCAATGGAGCGCCAGTGCCGCAACCGCACCAGCGACAACACAGACAGCCACCAAAATCAGATAACGCAACGCGCCCAGTCGCATTGCCACCGGCTTGGAAAACACTGCCAACCAGAGGCAGTTGAAAAGAACATGGGTCCAGTCAGCGTGAAGTAACCCGTAGGTTAACATGCTCCACCAGCGCGAGCCGGGAATTTGCCAGAATGGCTCGACGCCGAACCGTGCCGGATTGAAGCTGAACACCGCCAAGGCCCAGACCTGCCAGTGCTCGCCCGCCACTACCAAAACACCATGCAAAGCAACCAGAACCGCAATGAGCCCCAGGACAACCGGCGGTAGGTTAATCAGCGGCGGTCCCTTGGGGCTTTCCCTTGGTCGTTCCAATGGTTTTCCCGGATTTTGAAGCAAAGTTTCCTCATCTGGCATGGCCCGTGCAGCGTGTAGGCCGAATTTCAATTCGAGACACCCGTCTCAAGCCGGAGTTAATTTACATGAATCTTCCCGACAAGCCAGAAGTTGCGCAGGCAGGTGCCCAATTGTTACATCCTGGAAGTCGCATCCTGTTTCGTCATTGGGAAACCGTCCGGGCAGAGCGGCCCTGTCCTGATCGTACCGATATCAGCCTCCGTGCCATTTCGAAACTGATGCCTTTTCTGGCCATTGTCGAAACGGGTCAAACGGACGCCACCCCTATCTTCAAATTGGCAGGAACAGCAGTTTGCGAGCTATTTCAACGCCCACTGACGGGTGCCGAAGTTGGATCAGCCCTTGAAAGGTTCGAACGCCGCGTGGTTAACGAGACCTTGCAGATGTCACTGCAAAGATTGCAGCCGTCGCTGATCCGCATGCGCTTCTTGGGCGTGGAAGGGTTCGTGACGACAACCGAATTTTTGGCCCTTCCGGTTTTCAACACGTTTTCGGGTTTGAACCAGTTGTTCTGTGGCGTGTTTCCATTCGCCGAACCTGCTAACGGACGCAAAAATACATTGTCCCGGATTGAACTTGTTGCCACGCGCATGATCTGGACCGAACATCAGGTCCTTGAGCCCGTGGCAACCAATCCCGCCCGCCGGGTCGGACCTGAATTAAAAGTGATCCAGGGTGGCATGTCGGAGCGCTAATCTGCGTCAAAATTAAGCCTGTCTTTACTTGCCAAGGCTTTAATCACGTATCGCCCGAACTGCGGGTGGGCAAGCAACGAGGCTCCGGTGAGCGCATTACCAATGCCAGTGGAATTGGACCAGCCCGTTTCCAAAATGGCGAATGTCATGTTTGGTCGTTTCATGCTGCCCGACACGTCGGAACACACGTGTCAGGTCGCCGACCTCGACATGGACGGCGCAATCTTCCTTACCGATGACGTACCCCCAGCAGGAACCATCATCGTTGCCTATCTCGAAGATTTAGGCCGCGTGGAATTGGCAGCTGGCCCGACTGTTCCGGGTGGCTTTGAAGTCCGCTACGCCGTCAATGGCGCGCGCCTTGAACGCTTGAAACAGCGCATTCAATGGCTTCAGCAAAAGGCCAGCGGCATGCCCGATGGACGCAAACATGTTCGCTATGAGCCCCAGGAAAAACAATCCCAAATCACCCTGCCTGATGGCCGCATATATCCATGCGAAGTGATCGACATTTCTGTTTCGGGTGCTGCCATTAAAACCGAAGTGATGCCCAGCGTGGGCACCTATGTCTCCCTCGGCCGCCAACGTGGCCGTGTGGTGCGCTATATGAATGAAGGTGTCGGCATCGAGTTCATTAAACAGATGACAACCAACCAGTTGCTCCCCGTCTCAGGCGTCGTTCCGTTATAAGTCTTGCACATCTTCCACGCCGGCAATCGCCTTGATGGCACCCCTGATCTGTGGAGTGATGACAAAGTTGGTACCCAAACCAATTTCAACTTCTTGGCCACCCTTGCCCAACAACGTAAGCCGCGCTGGTGCCCGCCCGCCGCGCTGCAGGCGTTTGGCAATGGATTCAAGCGGCTTTGCATCCCGAACAAAAATCTGAATGCCCTGAACAATGGCGGCTGCGGCTTTGTCCAGTACCTCAAGCCCCTGCAGGCGAAGTTTGATCTCCTCGCCATCCACATCAGCCTCTACTCGCGCGATGACGGCTTTTCCGGGCTCCAACAACTCGCGCACTTGATTCAAAGTGTCTGAAAAACAGATGGCTTCGAATTGACCCGTGGGATCAGAAAAACCGACAAACGCAAATTTGTTGCCAGATTTTGATCGCCGCTCCTGCTTGTAGGTGATCGTGCCTGCAAGCTTTGCGGCGGTGGCGCCCTTGGTCAAAACCTTCTCTTGGAACGAAATCCAGGATTCAACACCAAGCCTTGCCAAAGGCTTTTGATATTCATCCAGTGGATGCCCCGACAAATAGAAGCCAACAGCTTCAAACTCCTGCGCCAGCTTCTCCATCGGCAACCAAGCATCCCGTCTTGGCAGGACAATCTCATCCGAAGGACTGGCCAAGCTTCCGAACATGTCATTCTGGCCGGCGGCCTCCTCTGCGGCAGTACGATTGGCAATGCCAATGATTGAATCAATACCATCCAAAACTTGTGCGCGGTTGGGGTTAAACTCATCAAAGGCTCCCGCCCGCGCCATGCCTTCAAGGGCACGACGGTTCAAAGCTTTGGCATCAACCCGGTGCGAAAAATCACCCAGCGACTTGAACGGCCCCGACTGGCGCGCGGCAACAATTTGTTCAATCGCGCCCTGCCCCACATTCTTGAGCGCAGCAAGCGAATAGAGAATGGTGCCATCTTTCACTGCAAAATCGACACCTGAAGCGTTGATGGAAGGTGGCACCACCTTCACTCCCAAGCGCTGCGCCTCTCGCCTGAACAGCATCAACTTGTCAGTATTTCCAAAATCGAGCGTCATGGAGGCGGCAAGAAACTCGACGGGATGATTGGCTTTCAAATAGGCCGTCTGGTAGGCCACCACCGCATAAGCCGCAGCATGTGACTTGTTAAAGCCATAGCCGGCAAACTTCGCCACAAGTTCAAAGATCGAACCAGAGGTTTCAGGCGCTATGTTCTTGGCCGCAGCGCCTTGCATGAAACGCTCTTTCTGGGCGTCCATTTCCTTTTTGATTTTCTTGCCCATGGCACGGCGCAGCAAATCTGCCTCACCAAGGGAATAGCCCGAAAGCACCTGGGCAATCTGCATCACCTGCTCCTGGTAGACCATGATTCCATGGGTTTCTTTGAGCAATGGCTCAAGCAGCGGATGGAGGTAGTCGGCTTTTTCTTCGCCGCGCTTGCAGGCGATGTAACGTGGGATGTTATCCATGGGGCCGGGACGATAAAGCGCCACGATAGCGATGATGTCTTCAATGCAGTCGGCGCGCATTTTGCGAAGCACATCGCGCATGCCAGAGCTTTCCAACTGAAACACGCCAATCGTATCGCCCTGCCCCAGCATTTCATATGTGCGCACGTCGTCATAAGGAATGCGATCAATATCAAATTCCGGCATCCGAACACGGATCAATTTCTGGGCCTTGTCGATAACCGTCAAGGTCTTGAGGCCGAGGAAGTCGAACTTCACCAAGCCGGCTTCTTCAACATATTTCATGCTGAACTGTGTCGCGGCCAAGGTTGAACGTGGATCGCGGTAGAGAGGAACCAACTCAACCAACGGCCGGTCGCCGATCACCACACCCGCCGCATGCGTCGAAGCATTGCGGAAAAGGCCCTCAAGGCGAAGCGCAATGTCAAAGAGGTTCTTTACATTGGGATCACGGTCGCGCTCTTCCTGAAGACGTGGTTCACCATCAATGGCCTGTCCCAAAGTTAATGGATTTGCGGGATTATTTGGGATCATCTTGGACAGGCGGTCAACTTGGCCATAAGGCAGTTGCAACACGCGTCCCACGTCGCGAGTCACCATCCGGGCCTGCAATTTACCGAAGGTGATGATCTGCGCCACGCGGTCGGCACCATAGCGAGCCTGAACATAGCTGATGACTTCGTCGCGCCTGTCCTGGCAGAAGTCGATATCAAAGTCCGGCATCGAGACGCGCTCAGGATTAAGGAAGCGCTCGAAAAGCAGGTTGAACCTGAACGGATCAAGATCTGTAATGGTGAGCGAATAAGCCACCAGTGAACCAGCACCCGAGCCACGGCCCGGTCCAACCGGAATGCCCTTACCCTTGGCCCAGGAAATAAAATCAGCAACGATCAGGAAGTAACCTGGAAACTGCATGCCAGCGATAACATCAAGCTCGAATGACAGCCGCTCTTCATAATTTTCGCGCGTAAAGCCTTCAATCATCCCACGCGTAACGAGACGCTGCTCCAAACCTGCAAAGGCCTTCTTTCGCAACATCTCGGCTTCATCGCCTGCCGCAAATCGCGGCAGAATGGGCTTGCGGCCCTTCACCCAGAACGAACAACGCTGGGCAATTTCAATGGTGTTGGCAATGGCCTCAGGAATGTCGGCAAACAGCCCTGCCATTTCTTCTTGGGACTTGAAATAATGTTCAGGGGTTAACCGCCGCCGGTCATCACTGGCCACAACTTCACCCTCGGCAATGCAAATCAGGGCGTCATGCGCCACATAGTCATCAGGCCCCGCAAAATAGCATTCATTGGTGGCCACCAAGGGAATGCCCTGGGCGTAGGCAATTTCAATGAGTCCCGTTTCAGCGGTCTTTTCATTGGGCGTCTCATGGCGCTGCAACTCAATATAGAACCGGTCGCCAAACAATTTATTCAGACGAGCCGCCTGTGCTGAGGCCAAAGTTGTCTGCCCACTCACCAGCGCCTCATTCAAGGGGCCATCAGGACCGCCCGAAAGGCAGATGAGCCCCTCTGCATGTCTGGACAGCAAATTCCAGTGCACATGAGCCTCGGCGTTATCGGCCACGTCGAGGTAGGCGTGGCTGGAGAGCGCCATCAGGTTGCCATAGCCCTGCTCATCCTTCGCCAAAAATGCAAGTGACGAAAATCGTTGAATACCCGCCTGCTGAAATTTGGCGCTCCCCCCTTCGGGCTTCTCCTGCATGTCGACTTTAAGCGTGAGACCAATGATCGGCTGAATGCCCTTTTCCGCAAGCGCCATCGAAAATTCCAAAGCACCAAACAAGTTGCCCGTATCAGTCATCGCCAGCGCAGGCATCTTTTGGTCCTTGGTCAGACCAGCCAGCCGCTTCACCAACAACGCGCCTTCCGACAAGGAATAGGCGGTATGAACGCGAAGGTGAATGAATGTGGGCTGGGCCATGGACTCAATTTACCCCAAACGCGCCTGCTTCAACACGAAGAATTCAGTTTTTCCGCACAATACAGGGGGCCGCGGCGGCAATGAGTTTGGAACAGGTCTGTTGGGCCGCGTGAGCCGTCTGTTCTCCCAGCATCACCCAGGTCATCATGGTTCGGCCACGCGAAAGATTGCGTTTGCGGCTGATCATCGGCTCGCGGCCCGCCAATTCATTGGGAAAGCGCAGCCGCAGACGCCTGAACTGGGCCACCGCCCGCTGCTCACTGAAATTGACGGCAATCACCGCTCCCCAGAGGGAACGCGGGGCCGACTCAATGTGTGCACCATCCAGCGTTGTTTTTTGCATGGCCAGCGCCACGCAATTATCAGTGAACAAGGGCTTTACCCCGATCGAAGGAATTGAAAGATCTGCACCTGGCGATTTCCAGTCTTCAATTCCGTGTCCGGTGATAAAACTCACATAATCACGCGTCTCGGCTGGAATGCCGCCTTTGGCTGAAAGCCAATCCTGCATCCGCGCTTCACCCGAGTTATAGGCGGCAGCGGCAAGCCCTAAATTTCCAAACGTCTTTTTCAACTCGGCAAGATAGGTTGCCGAAGCCGCCACTGCAGCCATCGGGTCGAACGGATTGCTGAGACCGCGCATCGCGGCCGTGCCCGGCATGAACTGGGCAATGCCTTGTGCGCCCTTGTCACTCACCACGTTGGGGTCAAACAGGCTTTCCCGCCAAAGAAGCCGTACAAAGAAGGATGGATCAATACCATTGACCTTGGACTGGTTCTCGGCCGCCTCACAAATCCGGGCAGCCAATGCGGCCCGGTCTTCAGCTGATGCGAACCCTGACATCAATATCAGTAATAGCAGTGCAAGCCTAGCCATTGACCAATTGGCCATTGCTGAGACGCACGACACGGCTCATGCGCTTGGCAAAATCCAGATTATGGGTTGCAATGAGTGCGGCCAAACCTTCTTCCTTGATCAGCCGCACAAATTCCTGGTGCACCATTTCGCCCGTTGGAGGATCGAGATTGCCCGTGGGCTCATCCGCCAGAAGCAAAAGCGGACGATTGGCGATGGCGCGCGCAATGGCAACGCGCTGTTGCTCACCGCCTGAAAGTTCGGCGGGCCGATGTTCCAACCTGTGGTCAAGCCGCATGCGCCCCAGCAACTCTTTCGCACGAAGTTCTGCCGCTGGTTTGCTGGTACCAGCGATCAATTGCGGGATCATCACATTCTCAAGGGCCGAAAATTCCGGAAGCAAATGATGAAACTGATAGACAAAACCGATGCCGACGCGCCGCACCGCAGTCCGTGCGGCATCATTCATGTGCGT
>JBDSTO010000104.1:0-3982 GCA_039928255.1 Aestuariivirga sp.
GTTGCCGTTTGCAAGTTTCCTTGCCTACGGCTTTTTTCGCCTTGATAACGGTGATGTCAGTCATGTGCCGAGCCTGGCAAATTACACTCGCTTTTTTACCGATACGATTTTTGTTCCCGTCCTCTGGAAGACATGCCTGCTCTGCCTTGGGGTTTCTGCCCTCACAATATTGTTTGGATACCCGGTGGCGTTTCTTCTCGCCAACCTCAAGGGCCAACGCCGGCACATTCTGTTATTGATGGTCGTGGTGCCCTTGCTGATGAGTTACATCATCAAGATCTATGCCATTCGCAGCATTCTTGGCGGAACAGGACTGCTCAACCGATTCCTGTTGTGGACGGGCTTGGTCGACCAGCCGCTGACCTTGTTCGTATTCAACCTCAACGCCGTTCTTCTGACGCTGACGGTTCTGCTCATTCCCTTTGCCATCCTGCCCATCTTCCTATCTCTTGAACGTATCCCAAAAAGTCTGATCGAGGCCTCAACCGACCTCGGCGCATCCGGGTTGCAAACGTTTTTTCGCATTGTGTTGCCCCTCAGCATGCCGGGCGTCGTTTCAGCTGCAACTTTTGTCTTCGTTCTTGCCATTGGAGATTTCCTGACGCCGCAAATGGTTGGAGGGCAGAGCGGTTTCACTTTTGGGCGCATCATCTACAGCCAGTTCGGCACAGCGTTTAATTGGCCGTTTGGGGCGGCCCTCTCCACCATTCTCGGCATCGTGGTGGTGGCGGTTATCATGCTGGGAAACCGGCTTGAACGGCGCAACGCATGATGAAATTATCGCCAACTGCTTTTGTGCTGTTGTCTGCTGTTGCAATTTTTGTATTTGCAACACTGTATGGTCCGCTGCTGATCCCGCTCATCTCGTCATTTTTCAATGTGGCCCATGGCGAAGTGCAATGGCATGAGCCGTCACTCTCGGCCTATCAGGATCTTGCAAGCAACAGTGGAATTCTGACGGCTGTCCGCAACACTTTGATTGTGGGCTTTTCGGCAACATTTCTGGCATTGATTGTCGGTACCATACTGGCGCTCCACTATTGCAGCGGCAATTCACTGGGGCGTGATGTCATGCATTTCACGGTGTTTCTACCGTTTCTGATGCCACCGATCATCACGGGCCTGTCGCTGCTGATATTCTTCCGAGAGGCGGAAATTCCCCGTTCACTGCTCACGGTCATTACAGGCCACACATTGTTTGTGCTGGCGCTGTCCTACCGCACCATCGTCACCAGATTGAAGTCACTCGGGCCCAGTTTGATTGAAGCCTCAACCGATCTTGGCGCATCGGCCGGACAGACGCTTGTCTATATTCTGCTGCCGAATCTTGCCAGCACACTGATGGGGGCTGGCCTGTTGAGCTTCGCACTTTCATTCGATGAGACCATGATTACGTTGCTTGTTACAGGCACCGACAACACCTTGCCCATTCGCTTGTGGGCCATGATGCGCCTTGGGTTCTCTCCTGACATCAACGCCCTTGTCGGCATCATATTAGGCTTGACTGTTTTGTTGTGCATGATCGCTGTTCGCCTGCTGCTTCCGGCGGAATCCGCACAAGCAGAGTGACGCAATCAAAGTGATATTCACTTTTTCTGCGTCGTCTCAATATCCAATCCCACACCCATCCTTGCGCGGATCAGAGTCTCAGGTAAGCGCACCCTTTTCCCAGTCAATCAAGATGCCGTGGCTTCCAGCCAATTCGCATGTCTTTCGAGGTATTGGAGCGGGCGATGAGAATCGAACTCACGACATGCAGCTTGGGAAGCTGCCGTTCTACCACTGAACTACGCCCGCACTTCTAAAGCGCTTTATGCCCAAAATTCCGCGAGAGAGATAGATCCAATCAATATTCGACTTTTACAAAACACCTGCTCAAGCTTTTAGCACGGCGGCAGCAAGTCTTCGACGAGTTTGCCTGTGATCAATCCTTAGCGCGAAGATTTCGGATCCGGTCAAAAAGCACTGCGCACAAAATAGCGCCGCCGATGAAGGTACCCTGCCAGAAGGCGCTGATACCCAGAAGACCGAGGCTGTTTCGGATGACCTCAATCAACGCCGCACCGATAATTGCCCCCCCGGCGGTGCCAACCCCGCCCGCGAGATTAGCACCCCCAATGACCGCAGCAGCAATGACCTGCAATTCCATTCCAGAGCCGATATTAGTTGTCACAGCCCCAAGCCAGCCCGTCTGGATTACGCCCGCGAGACCCGCAGTCAAGGCGGAGATCATGTAAACAACAACCTTGATCGGGCGTACAGGCACCCCGGTGAGGACCGCGGCCTGTTCGTTTCCGCCAATGGCAAAGACATAACGGCCAAATCGCGTCCACCTCAGGATGAAGCCGGTCACCAGAGCGAGGACAATCATGTAAATTACCGGATTGGCGATTCCAAAGACCCACGCGCCGCCGCCTAAAGCCAGCAGTTTGTCGTGATCAGGCCCAAACTGAAACACGACAGCATTGCCCGAAACGACCATTGCCAAGCTGCGAGCAATTGAAAGCATGCCCAAGGTTACAACGAAAGGCGGAAAGCCTAGATAGGCAATAAGCCACCCATTGAAGGCGCCTACGGCAAGCGCTGTCAAAAGTGCGGCCAAAATTCCTATTTCTATGCTGTACCCGGCGTGCATAACGATGGCTAGTATCATGCTGCACAAACACAAAACGGAGCCCACCGAAAGGTCTATCCCTCCAGAGATAATGACCATGGTCATGCCCAAGGCGATGATTGCGATGAATGTGACGTTGCGGGTGATATTGTAAAGATTTTTTGGCGTGGCAAAAGAATCCGTCACGAACGAAAGAATAACGCAGGCCAGGACCACTGCAACGAATACCCAGAAGGTTTGACCGCTCAGTTTTTCCTTCAGCCAGCTTTGTTTTTTTTGGTCGATGGGAGCTTCAAGTATGTTGTTCATCTCATGGCCTCTCAGACGCGTTCGATTGCACCGGTAATCAGTCCGGTGACTTCTTCAGGGGAGCTGTTTGCGATATCTTTATCGGCAACTTTCTTGCCGCGGCGCATAACGATAATTCTGTCCGCCACATCAAAAACGTCAGGCATACGGTGGCTGATCAGAACCACCGAGATTCCTTGGTCGCGAAGTCGCCTTATGAGATTCAGCACTTCGGCGACCTGCCGAACGGAAATTGCGGCCGTAGGCTCGTCCATCAGCACGATTTTTGGATTGGTTAGCCTGGTTCGGGCAATTGCCACCGCTTGCCGCTGGCCTCCGGACATCTGTTTGACGAGGTCCCGTGGACGCGTTTCCGATTTCAGTTCAGCAAAGATTTGGCCTGCTTTGCGATGCATGCTCGCGTAGTCGAGAATTTTGAAAGGCCCCGCGCCGACCCGCATTTCACGCCCTAGAAAGACATTGGCCGAGGCCGTCAGATTGTCACAAAGAGCCAAGTCCTGGTGAACAATCTCGATCCCGTGTTTGCGCGCATCAATAGGGTGCTGCATTTCAAGAGGCACATCCTCCATCATCAGCGAACCGCTGCTCGGACGGTAATTGCCTGCAATAATCTTCACGAGGGTTGATTTGCCCGCGCCATTGTCTCCCATGAGTCCGGTGACCTGGCCCGGTTGAAGGGCAAAAGAGACATCATTGAGAGCCTGGATGGCTCCAAAATTTTTGGAAATGTTCTTCAGTTCTAATATCGCCAACTCTGAATCCCTCCCGCCATTTTCTTGTTCAACGAATCGATGTTTTTTCCCAATCTTGAATTGGAAATTCAATCGATTACTGATTAATTTCGCTAACCAAATTTAATCTTGCACAATTTGTAATACAATACTAGGCTTCGCAGACAAAAGAATGCCGGGCTGTTCATGCCATGTGGCTACAACTTATTGTGGTCTCTGTTGTGGGTGCTCTGCTTGGCAGGTGATGAACACCTGTCACATCAAAGGGAGAAGTAAACATGAAGAAAGCTATGATGATAGCGACTGCTTTTCTGGCTCTTACTGCCGG
>JBDSTO010000105.1:0-6854 GCA_039928255.1 Aestuariivirga sp.
ATCAGCGAAATTTTTCCACCATCAATTTCACGACGCAGGCTTGACCACCCCATCCAGGCGGATGTCATCGCCTTCAAATCAGCGCGAATAAAAAGATCAACACTGTGACCGGGATCAATCAGGCAAAGATCAACGCCTTGGCCATCTTTGGCGACCAGCCAATAATCCTGCTGCTCCTTGCCAAGCTCCGGGAATGTGAATTGAATGACTGTCGTGCGACCCTTGGGAAGTGCGAGAACATCGATATTGCGCCGCATGTTCCACATCAAAAGTTTTGGATCAAGATGCTCCAGTGAAACTTCGGCATCAACGCTGCGATGCGCCCATTGGCCAAGCGCAAAGACAATGGGCTTCAACTCATCGGCCATGGGCGTTGTGACGTATCCATCTTCGCCCATTCCTTCAGGCTCAATGCGGCGGATCAACCCATGATGCTGCATTTCCTTGAGGCGCTTCGACAGCAGCGTCGGGGATATGCCGGGCAACCCGCGGCGAAGCTCATTGAACCTTGTCGACCCCTGCCAGAATTCATTGAGGATCAGCATCGTCCAGCGCGGTTGCAGCAACTCTCCCGCTTTGGCGACGGGGCAGAAACTGTGATAGCAATCGTTTGACATGGAAACCTCCAGCTGGCGTTGTCGGCAGTTCTGGAAGCCATGTCTAGTCCATAATATGTACCACGCTCAAGCTTGGTAGATTTTGCTTCGAAACGATTCCGTGAGGGCGAATATCTCTTCGCCATAAGCCACCTTTTCATCACCGTCTGGAAAATACCTGGCGGTTTCTGCGGACAACTCTTGCAGCGCCGCTGGTATCGGTCGGTTGCTCACGTCCAATGCGCGCCGCGCAATGGGGGCGAGTGTGGCTAGTGTCTGGTCCAGCAGCAAACCGCCGCGATCATGTTTCGACCAAGCCAAAAAAACCGGCGAGGACACATCATCCTGGGCAAACCCACCGGACTCGGAACCGGGGAGCAGCGTGGGCTGCGCCAGCATGCGCAGTTCCTCTTCATAGTTCACCATCGCCATGGGGAGGCAGCCAAGATAATTGCGCCCGTCCTCAAGGCCCAAAAACGGCGGCAGCAGCGAGACGGGTCCGTCCTGCAATTTGGCGGCAATTCGCCCCGCCAGTACAGCAAGATTGGCATAGGCCGGAACCAGTGCATCCATTGCGGCAGCAGCCTGCATGTTATGATAGCCGCCTGTGCTGATGACGTAATCAGGCCCGAGACGTTCATTCTCGGGGATGACCACGGGATTATCACTGACCGCCATGAGGGATTGCCGCGCCACCTCTTCAGCAGCATCAGTCGCGCGATAAGCCTGCCCCAACACGCGCGGCAGAATGCGGATGCTGACGGGCGCTTGATAGGGCCTGCGTGGACCACCATGGCCCGGCCCCATAAGCTGACGCAACGTGGAGAGTGCGCGTGCATCAAACGGATTGTTCCAATAGCCCTCAAGCTCTGCTGCAAAATGTCCGTGCGGCGCATCAAAGGCCTCTGCTGCCAGTGCGAAAACTTTTTCGGCAAGCTGAAGCCGCCCCTGTGCCGCCAGCGCTGAATCCGCAACCAAAGCCGAAGCGGCAGGCGAACCATTGATCAGCGAGAGCATGTCCTTGGGTGCCATCTCATGCGTTTCAGAAAGCTTGAGAAACAAATGCGAGAGTGAAAGGATTTCGCCCGGCCCGCCTTGGCCGCGCGTGGGAACAGATGGCAATGCCCCACCATCCAGCATGGCCGCAACGGCCTCGGCCAAACCGGGCGAGACGACAGCATGGCCCTCGACGAAATTCGCAAGCCTTGCAAACACGATGGCGCGAGAGGCGCGCTCGGGCAGCGGGTCACCCCATGAAACAGCGCGGTGATAGGTTGGCTTCTGCGCGTGTTCTTTACGCTCTTCTGCATCAAGACGCTTTTTGGCGTGATGGCCATAGCCCGTGTTGACGCCATAAATCGTGATGTCGGGCCGGTCGATCAGTTTCTCAAAACTGGCGCGGGCTGCGATCATTGTCTTCAGCGCGGGGTCTGCAAATTTGACAGGTGCACCGCCCCATGCAACTTGCTTCAAATTCTCAAGGGTGAAATCGGCGCGCGAACGCAGCAAAACAGTCATGCTCAAATCCTTTGTGACAAGAAGGCGGCGGAAGTTTACGGATCGAAATTGGTGAGAATGTCGATCAGGCCTTCATCATTCAAGGCCTCAACCGCCTCATCAACCGCAAACCACGACCGGAAGCGCTGTTTTTTCTCGGGCCAGCTGCCCAGCATTTTTTCAACTTCAAGCGGATAGACCACCGTGCGGCAGCTGCCCACCTCGCCGCTTTTCAGGCGCTTGCTGTAAATATAGTGGCCGAGTTCCAGCTTGCCGATGCGGCCTTTAACGCCCGCTTCTTCCCAGGCTTCCTGCTTGGCGGCATTGTAATCGGTGCGGCCTTCCATGGGCCAGCCCTTGGGGATCACCCAACGCTTGGTTTCGCGCGAGGTGATCAGCAGAATCTCCATGCGCCCGCCGCGCTTGCGGAAGGGCAGCGCCGCCACCTGATGGTGATGAAGTGATTCGGCATCCATTTAAAAAACCTAGCGCGAATTCCAGTTCAATTAAAACACCGATTGCAATTTCGGAAAGCACCTCCGAGGCGGCGAATCGCGCTAAGATTCTGCGCGAAAACTGGAGATGGGGCGGAATGACCGTATTTCAAGACATTGAAAGGCTTCGCGCGCGGCTGGATGAGCATGCGCCAGGCTTTGTGTTTCTGTTGGTCCTGTCGCTGCTTTACGCATTGCCGCTGTTTTTTGATGGCCGCTATTATCTCGATGACATGCCCCACGCCATGAACGGGCTAACACTCTGGGAGCAGGATGGCAGGCCCCTGGCCTCGATCGTGTCGTCTCTCGCATCATTTCAGTGGCCATCATTCACCAGCGCTGCCTTGCTGGACATCAGCCCCCTGCCGCAAATCCTGGGGCTCGCAGCCTTGGCTTATGCAGGCGTGAGACTGGCGCGCGTTCTGTTCGATGCGCCACCAACCACATGGACGTGCCTCGTGGTGTTTCCGCTGATCGCAAGCCCCTTCATGCTGCAAAACCTGTCCTACAAATATGATGCCCTCACCATGGGGCTTGCTGTCATGCTGGCTGTTCTGGCGAGCCTGCCTTCACTCTCGGGCTGGCGCGCAATCCTGCTGGGTGCAGTTCAACTTCTGGCCGCGCTCCTTCTCTATCAAGCCGCAGCAAACATGTTTGTGGCAGGCACAGCATTGCTCCGCATCGCCTTCACCTGGAATCGTGAGGAAGGGTTCCAGCGTCTGATCGTCACTAACATCGCAAAGCTGGCACTGGCACTTGCCGCATACTTCATCATCATCAAATTATCAGGGGGCTTGGGCAGTGATTATGCGGCAAGTCACAGCAAGCTTATTCCACTCGATGCTTCCGCGTTGAGTGCCATCCTCTTTAATTTCCAGTTCGGTAATTTCTTTGTCTCCGAATTCATATCCGACGCGCCCCTCCTTGCACTGGCCGCAGCCGCAGCCATCCTCATATTTTCTGTGCGGCTTATTTTGAACGGTGCTGCCTGCACGCCAGCGACGCGCACGATCATTGCCCTGTTGGGATTGGTTGTCCTTGTGGGCTCGATCATGGGCATATTGCTTATGTTGGCCCAACCCGTGGTGCGGCCCCGCACCCTGATGGCGTTGTCGATGCTGCTGATTTACGCGAGCTTCGCCTTTCATGAGTTGCTGCGCGGACAGCAAATGATCATGCGCGCAGGGTTGGTTCTTGCCACAGCGTGGTATTTCACTTTGGCCTATAGCATCGCCAATGCCGCCCATGACCAGACCCGCTTGGATAATTATCTTGCTGCTTCAATTATGAGCGATCTGCAGCAACAGGGTTTCAAGCCCAATGACAGGTTGGCCTTCGATGGCACCCAACCCCGCTCACCCGCCGCTGAAAATGCCAGTCGCTCAAAACTCATCGCGCGCACTCTGCAAATGAACATGAATGGCAATTCCGAATGGGGTTTCAGGTTGCTTGAATCATTCGGATTGAAATCCACCCCTGTCACCGATGCCGATGAGACTTTCCTCAAGCAAGCTTGCGCGGCAGATCCTGCAGCCAAAGCTCTTCAGTACCAGATCTTCAAGCAAGACCAGCTCTTCACCGTGTCATTCCCCGGCGGTGTGTGCTTCAGGCCTTGAGATTTTTGTAACGCAAATACGATGAGCCCCGGCCCTCGCGCCGGGCCTTGGCCTCATAACGCGTCTGCGTCCAGTTCTCGAAAGGCTGGGTTGCATCGCCCTCTTCAACAAAGAGTTTGGATGCCGCCACATGTTCTCGCGTCCATTCAACATAATCATCAATGTCACTTGCAAACCAGAACTGACCTTCAGGCTTCAACACGCGCGCAATGTGTTCAAGATTTTCCGCATTCACGAAGCGCCGCTTCTTCTGGCGCTCCTTGGGCCACGGGTCGGGATAGAGCAGATACAAACGCTCGATGGAATTTGCCGGCAGCGCCTCAAGCAAGGCCCGCGCGTCGCCATAATGCACCTTCACATTGGAAACCGCGCGCTGGTCAACATCAGCCAAAAGCTTGGCAACGCCATTGAGAAAAGCCTCGGCACCGATTAGGGTCACATCAGGATTGAGCGCCGCCTGATGCGCCAGATGCTCGCCCCCGCCAAAACCAATTTCAAGCCAGACACGAGGGCCAGCACCAGCCAACGGCTTTTCCAGATCAACGGCAAGCTTCGGCAGAAGTTGATCCATCAACTCCGAATGGTTACGGCGCAAAGGCTTCCCCTTGCGCCGTCCATAAAATTGAAATTTTGGTAAGTTGTCTCTCACTTCACCGCGGCTTTAAGCGCCTTGGTCAAATCAGTCTTCTCCCATGAGAAGCCACCATCAGCATCGGGCTTGCGGCCAAAATGCCCATAGGACGATGTGCGCGCATAAATAGGACGGTTGAGATCCAGATGTCTGCGAATGCCGCGCGGGGAAAGATCCATCACCTTGCGCAATGCCTTTTCAATCTTGCTGTCTTCAACTTTGCCCGTGCCATGGGTATCGACATAGACCGAGAGGGGTTGTGAAACGCCAATCGCATAGGAAAGCTGGATCGTGCATTTTTTGGCGAGCTTTGCGGCGACGACATTCTTGGCCAGATAGCGCGCGGCGTAGGCAGCAGAACGATCAACCTTGGTTGGGTCCTTGCCGGAGAATGCGCCACCACCATGGGGGGCTGCACCACCATAAGTGTCCACAATGATCTTGCGGCCCGTAAGGCCAGCGTCGCCATCAGGTCCGCCGATATAGAACTTGCCAGTGGGATTCACGTGCCACACCGTGTCCTTGCTGATCCAGCCCTTGGGCAGAGCTTTCTTCACGTAAGGTGCGATCAGCTTCTTTACGTCTTCTGATGTCATGTCTTCATCAGTGTGCTGGTGCGAGACAACAATCTGCATGGCAGCCACAGGCTTGCCGTTCTTGTATTTGACAGTCACCTGGCTCTTGGAGTCAGGGCCGAGCTTTGAGGCCTCGCCCGAATGGCGCGCCTCTGCCAAAAGCTGCAAGATTCGCTGCGCATAATAAAGCGGTGCGGGCATGAGGTCAGGCGTTTCATCGCAGGCATAACCGAACATGATGCCCTGGTCGCCTGCACCTTCATCTTTTTCGCTGGTGCTGTCGACACCCACGGCAATGTCTGCCGACTGTGCATGAAGCAGAATTTCAATCTTGGCATTGTCCCAATGGAAACCCTGCTGCTCATAACCGATGGCCTTGATCGCCTTGCGGGCAACGGCTTCAATCTTTTCCGGTGTCACTGATTTAGGCCCGCGGGTTTCACCGGCAATGACGATGCGGTTGGTGGTGGCCAAAGTTTCGCAGGCCACGCGAACATCCCAGGGGTTCATGCCTTCTGCGATGGCTTCGCGGAAAAACAGATCCACCACTTCATCCGAAATGCGATCACAGACCTTGTCTGGATGACCTTCCGAAACTGATTCACTGGTAAAAAGATAAGAACCGCGTGCCATTTCAAACTCCCGCCTGGCTGGACCAAATCACATAAAGATATCTTTATGTGATAGGGCGAGAGCTATTACAGCGAAATGGGCCAGATTCAAGTCAAATTAGCTAAGGCCAGCCTTACTTTCGGCTATCTGCGACCATGCGCGCCAGATCGGCAATCAGTTTGCGCAGAGTGGAAGTGTCGGCATCCCGAAAAGCCTTGGAAAGCTGAATGCCCTCTGGCGACATCATCACGGCCGCAAATTCATCGCGCGGTCCCTCGCCCAGGCCGTCGTGGCCTTCGTTGCCGGGAAGGCCATCAAAGAAAAACTGCACTGGAACGCCTAGGGTCTTGGCCGAATAGAAAAGCCTGCTGGCGCTGATGCGGTTGGAACCTTTTTCGTATTTCTGAACTTGCTGAAAAGTGATGCCGAGAAGTTCACCCAGCCTTTCCTGACTCATATTGATGAGCTGTCGGCGCATACGCATGCGCGCGCCAACGTGAACGTCAATATAATTAGGATCCCGCCGTGTCATGTGTACCTCAAAAGCCGCCCCAGCCAATTTGATTCGGCATGATCAGAGTGAGGTCCCACGCTCTCTCACGATCAAGCTATAGTGCGCTCGGGTTATATCATAAGCAACAGAATCGCAATCAATATAAAGCCGCGTGTGTGGAATTTTTCGGCCTTCTTCTCGTAGTGGCCAATAGAATGATGAGGAACGGCAAAACAAATTGCAGAAGAAAACCCCACCGCGAAAAGACCGTTGCTGAAATCGCTTTCGGAAGTCCAACATCAAACACATCCATCACATTGATGGATGAGCGCACCACATA
>JBDSTO010000106.1:0-7719 GCA_039928255.1 Aestuariivirga sp.
GAAAGATCAGGCACCATGTCCATGCCATTCAGCTTGATGACATGGGACTTAGACAAGCCGTGCGGCCTCATCCATGAGTTCGTCAGCGGCTTCGGCGAGAAGGGCATCATGGGCTTCGCCGTAAACAGATTCGCGGCCAATCTCAAGCATGACCGGAACCGAAAGCGGCGAGACCTGATCCAGGGCCTTGTGGACAATGGCATTGCGGACGCGCTTCAGAAGGGCACCCAGCCGGTGAATATCAATCAACCCTTCTCCCGCATCGTCCCAGGCGGCGCGCAGCAGAACGTGATCGGGCTGATGGGTGCGCAAGGCATCGTAGATCAAATCTGTGTTGACGGTAACTTGGCGCCCAGTTTTTTCCTTGCCGGGCATGCGCCGTTCAATAAGGCCTGCGATGATGGCGCAATTCCTGAAGCTGCGCTTCATCAAGTTTGACTCCGCAAGCCACGCGTCAAGATCATCGCCCAGCATGTCTTCATCAAAGAGCTTGGCCAGGGAAATGCGACCTCCCGCAATCATCGCTGAAAGATCCCCGAGGCACCAGACGACCAGCGCATATTCCGAGGCGACAAAACCCAAGGGCCTTGCACCCCAGCGCTCAAGCCTTCTCGTCAGCAACATGCCGAGCGTTTGCTGAGCGAGCCTTCCTTCGAAAGGATAGCACACCAGATAATGCTTATCGGCGCGG
The DNA here is from genome assembly GCA_039928255.1 of Aestuariivirga sp. Lineage (GTDB taxonomy): Bacteria > Pseudomonadota > Alphaproteobacteria > Rhizobiales > Aestuariivirgaceae > Aestuariivirga. The sequence continues at coordinate 692 of JBDSTO010000106.1, forward strand.
GGGAAGGTTTCAACCAACATCTGGTTTTGACGCGGCACCACCGAGACAAAAGATTGCAGCGACAACCAATCGCGCACTTGTATCGGCAGCATCGCCCATTGCTTTTTATCAGCCAGCATCGCGCGCACGCGTTCCGCGAGGAATGTGGAGAGTGGAAACTTGCCACCCATGTAAGAGGGCACCTTGGCCTCGCGGCCCGGTGCGCGCGAGGCCAATCCGCCAAATTCATCGAGCCCCTCAAAACGCAGAATTTCGCCCGCAAAGGCAAAGGTGTCGCCGATGGCGAGTTGGCTCAAAAACCATTCCTCAACCTCACCCAGAACACGTCCGCCTGTCACGATGCGGCGGTTGGTGCCACGCTTCACGGAAGCCAAACGAAGTTTGAGCATTTCCGCTTCAATGATGGTGCCCATGTTGAGGCGGTAACGTTGGGCGAGCAGGGGATGGGCCAGCCGATAACGACCCGTCACGTCCAATTTCAATTTCGCATAACGCTCATAGGATTTAAGCGCATAGCCGCCGGTCGCCACATAATCCAGGACATCATCGAAGGTTTTGCGATCAAGCTTCCGATAGGTGAAGGCCGAGGCGATTTCCTTATAGATTTCGTCGGCAAAAAATGGTGCACCGCAGGCCAGCGCCATAATATGTTGTGCGAGTACATCAAGCTTCATGACCATTGGATAATCAGAATCTTGCGCGTTTTCCGTGGCGCTCACCCGTGCTGCCTCGCATTCTAGAACTTCAAAGCGATTGGAGGGAACCAGAATGGCATTGGAGGATTCATCAAGACGGTGGTTGGCGCGGCCAATGCGCTGCAGCAGGCGGCTTGAGCCTTTGGGAGCACCAACATGGATCACCAAATCCACCTCACCCCAGTCAATCCCGAGATCCAAAGTTGATGTGCAGACCACGGCCTTCAGCTTGTTTTCGGCCATCGCCGCTTCAACCTTGCGACGCTGGGCCACGTCCAGCGAACCATGATGCAGCGCTATTGGCAGGTTGTCGTCGTTGAAGTTCCACAATTCCTGAAACAGCAATTCCGCCTGGCTTCTCGTGTTGACGAAAATCAATGCCATGCGCGCCTTTTTTATTTCCTGATAGATTTCAGGAATGGCATAACGGGAGCTGTGGCCAGCCCAGGGCACACGCTCCTCGGAATGCAGGATCGAGATCTTGGGTGGCGCACCGGGCTTGCCCAACACCAGGGGAACAGCAGCCCCGGCACCACCGAGCCAGGCGCACAGCGCCTCGGGGTCTGCCACGGTTGCCGACAATCCCGTGAAGCGGGCCGTGGGTGCCAGTGTGCGCACCCGCGTCAATGCCAGCGACAACAGCACGCCACGCTTGTTCGAGACCAAGGCATGAAGCTCATCAATGATGATCGCCTTCAGAGAACGCAAAAGATGTGCAGCCGCAGGATCAGCAATCAGCAGCGAGACTTGTTCAGGCGTGGTGATCAGAATGTCCGGCGGGCTCTGGCGTTGGCGCAGGCGTCTTGAATGCGGCGTGTCTCCGGTCCGCGTTTCAACCGTGATGGGCAGCCCCATTTCGGCGATCGGCACTTCAAGATTGCGCGCGATATCGACCGCCAGAGCTTTCAATGGCGAAATATAAAGCGTGTGCACGCCCTTGGTCTCATGAGGCTTTGAAAGTTCCACCATGGTCGGCAAAAAGCCGGCGAGCGTCTTGCCACCGCCCGTTGGCGAAATCAGCAGGGCGCTGGTTCCGTCAAGGCCATGGGCCAGCATGTCCAGCTGATGTGGACGCGGGCTCCAGCCTTTGCTGGCAAACCATTCCTCAAAAATATCGGGCAGAAGACTCATGGTTCTAAACTTGACCTGTTGCGCTTCTTGACGCAACAGCTGCCGATGACTTCGAAGCCCCTCACCCATCGTTCGGTTCTGGCGATTGCCATTCCGATCATGCTGTCCAATGTGACCGAGCCACTGATTGGAGTTGTGAACACAACGGTGATCGGGCAGTTGCCGGAAGCGCATTATATTGGCGCGGTTTCGGCGAGTGCGCTGATTTTCGCATTCCTGTTCTGGGGCTTTGGGTTTTTGCGCTTGTCCACTGGGGGCCTTTCGGCGCAAGCGGTGGGCGCTGGTGACAATGCAGAATTGGCGGCGGTTTTCTGGCGCAGCCTTGGCCTTGGTCTGGTCATCGGCCTTGGCCTTCTGCTGGCAAGTCCGCTCATCGGCAAGCTTGCCTTTACGCTCATTGGCGGATCACCAGAAATCCGCAGCGACGGCCTCTCTTATTTCAACTATCGCATCTGGTCGGCCCCTGCAGCACTGGCCAATTTCAGCATTCTCGGATGGTTCGTGGGCCAGGCCCGCGCCAAATATGCTTTTTACACTCAGGTGTTCCTCAACCTCACCAATATGGCCTTCAGCAGCTATTTCGTGCTGGTGCTCCATTGGAATGTAGCCGGTGTGGGCCTTGCTGCCGTGATTGCCGAATATGCGGCTCTGGCGCTTGGTCTGTTGTTTGTTCTCCGGCGGATGAAAAATCTCAACGTTGTCTTTGACGCGAAAAGAATTTTGGACCGCCCGAAATTGCTCTCCACGCTCAGTTCCAACACCGACATCATGATCCGCACATTGTGTCTGCTCTTTGCCTTCGCCTGGTTCACGGCACGAGGTGCCAGGGCTGGTGACTTGACGATTGCGACCAATGCCGTGCTGCTCAATTTCTTTGAGATGTCGGCCTATCTCATCGACGGGTTCAGCTATGCCGCCGAGTCACTTGTGGGGCAAGCCGTGGGTGCCAAGAACCGCCAACACTTCTGGCAGGCGATCAAACTCACCACGGGATGGGCCATGGTGTTGGGCGTGATCTGCAGCCTGATTATCGGCTTTGCGGGGCCGTGGTGCATTGACGCCATGACGGTGAACCCTGAGGTGCGGGCTTTGGCGCGAGAGTATCTGGGCTGGACCGTTCTCGCCCCCATACTCTCGGTCGTCTGCTTTCAGTTTGACGGCATCTATACCGGTGCCATGGCGACGCGCGACATGCGCAACATGATGGGGCTGTCGCTGGCGATCTATCTTGTCAGTTGGTGGTTTCTCGAAACTGCGTTTGGCAACCACGGGCTCTGGGCTGCTCTCAATATTTTCTTTCTGGCGCGCAGCATCAGCTTTGCGTCACGCCTGCGCCCGCTTGAGCGGCGGGCCTTTCAAACTGCCTGATAGCGCGCGATGGCGGACCGTTCGAGTGCTGCTGTCACCAGCTTATCAAGCCCCAACGCATCGCGCAGAATGGCAAGGAAACGCAGTTCCTCTTTTCCCACCACCAGATCAGACGCCGCAACTTCAACGGCCAGCGCATAGGCGGTTTCTTTGAGGCGATGCGGCAATTGTTTTGTCACCAAAGCCAGCACGGTTTTCATGCCTTCTTTTTCTTCGAGAATATCGCCGCACTCTCGGGCGATTGTTGCCAGCCTGGCGCGGTCAAATGATTTGAAGGCGGGAAGCCTGCGGATCAGCAATTCAATTTCGCTAATCTCATCAGGGTTGATGTGGCCCTCAACGACCGACATCATCACCATCACATAGATTAGTGCCTGCTCGTTGCTGATTGTTCCCGACACGCCTTAACTCCCTGATCTATTTTTTATCAACACGCTGGCGAAACTTTGAAGTGCCGCTTTGATGGTTGACGAAAATGCGTCGTCTTCAACAAGCGCCTGCGCTATTATTTGTTTGCTGATCAGCGGAATTACAAGCGCTGCCTCTTCCACAATCTGGCCCGACATGGTTTCCAGCACAAGTCGCAATGATTTTTGTGCTTCGGAGGCGCGTGGTGAAGCGTTCCACAGCGCAACCTTTTTGTTCACGAAAGTCTCGCCACCCACCAGCCAATCGAGCAGGTTTTTAAAACTGCCAGGAAGCCCACGCGCATATTCAGGGCACGCAATCAGAATACCATCGCAGTCGCCGACCAGTTTTCGCAAGTGCTGAACATTCTCAGGCGGCGCTTCCTCAAGATCGGGCGAAAAATGCGGCAGATGTTCAGCGCCCTGCCAGACATCAATGTGCAATGAGGGAGGTGCCAACAGGGCAGCGGCTTTAATCAGCGCTGTATTGGTTGACGCCAGGCGCAGGCTTCCGCTGAAGGCCAGAATATTCAATTGCGTTGTCTTCATTTGTTTGGGCGTTTCAAAAATCCGCTGACCGTTTCAATGGCCTCGACAAGCCCCACACGCTCAATGGCAACGCCTTTGGGGAATGCCGTTCCAAACCTTGTGGCTAGTCGCGGATCAAGAACCACAAAGCAGCCGCGGTCGCCCTCGCGGCGGATCAATCGCCCGAAAGCCTGACGCAAGCGCAGGCGCACCACCATGTCCTTATAGGCATTGCCGCCAAAGGCCTCGGCCCGGGCGCGTTCGAGAATGGACGGCGTTCCCCAGGGCACGCGGTCCATGACAATCAAACGCAATGAATCTCCGGGCACATCCACACCATCGCGTACCGCATCGGTGCCCAGCAGACAGGCATCACGTTCGGCGCGGAACATGTCGACCAAGGTACCTGTGTCCATGGGGTCCACATGCTGGGCGTAAAGTGGTAGGCCATGCTTGGCGAGAGCGGGGGCCAAACGCTTATGCACGGCTTTCAGCCTTGTGATGGCGGTGAAAAGTCCCAAGGCGCCACCACCTGACGCCAGAAACAATTCGCGGTAGGCAGCGGCAATCTGGTCGGCGTCTTCGCGGTTCACATCGGTGACGACCAGAAGACGCACGATTGAGGGATAATCAAAGGGTGATTCAAAGCTCACGCGCTTTACGGGGTAAGGCAGATGAATGGCACCGGTTCGCATTTCGGCGTTGGACCAATCATCAGGCGTTTCGGGTGGGCGATCTTTCAGCGTGGCCGAGGTGATGATGATGCCATCAGCCTGGCGCAGCACCGTGTTGGCTAGAGGAACTGACGGATCAATCCAATGCGAATGCAGCCCCACATCATGTTCGCGTCCAAAGGCCTGATCAATGGCGAACCAATCGACAAACAAGGCGTCCGGCGACTCGAGCAAATGGTTGAGCATAGATATCCAGGCACCCACGCCCAGTTCGCCACGGCGTTTCAGTGAACGCGCAATGGCTTCAATGCGGCCGCGCTCAGCCGTGGGAAGCTCGGATGCCTCATCGTCGAGTTTTTTCAGCAGTAGATTGGCGAGCGCCACCATCGGCTTTCGTAAATCCTGCAGTGCGGATTGCAGGTCATCAATGGCCGAGGGCAAGCCCTCAACCAGTGGCAGGCAATCGGCCTCAAGACTGTAACTGCTTTGCCCGTCGGCTCGGGCCAGAACCTGTTGGCGCACGAGACTTAAAAACTCTTCTGCCGAACCATCAGGTTTTCCGCCTTGAATGCGCGAGGTCCAGCCCGGACCTGGCAAGGATGATGCGGCGCGGATAATCTGGTGCAGAAGTTTTTCACCGTTCTCATCATTGGCCAGAAGGTCGCCCACACGTTCGGCAAGGCCACGTCCTCTGCGGCGTTCGGTTTCTGGCCCACGCAGCCAGCGGCGCAGTTCGCTTGCTTCCAGTGCCGTCAAATGGCCGGAAAATGCGCTGTCTGCCGCATCAAACAGATGATGGCCTTCATCAAAGATCAAGCGGCGGAGGCCGCCTGGTGCGACTTCCTCTTCCGGCGTCTTGGCAACACCAATCGCCTGATCGACAGCGGCCTGATGCAGAACCAGCGCGTGATTGGCAATGACAATATCGGCCTTGCGCCCGGCGCGCACGGAACGCTCAATGAAGCAGCGCTTGTAATGCGGGCAGGCCACATACATGCATTCGCCGCGCCTGTCGGTGAGACCCAGGGAAGCCGCCGTCACAGCGCGGCCCTCATGATCCAATGAGACATCGTGAAACAATGGCAGCAGCCAGGATGGAAAATCACCACCGACAATATCGCCATCACGACTGAACCTGGCCCAGCGCGCAATCAAGGCGGCGAGCAGAGCGGAACGGGCATTGGCTCCGGTCAGCCTTCCGAACACTTCCTGCATGTTGAGGAGGCAGGCATAGTTCTCGCGGCCCTTGCGGATGACGATGCGGCCTTGGCGTTCATCAGGGGCCAACAGAAGCCGCGCAGTTTCCTGATCAAGCTGGCGCTGGAGATTTTTGGTGTAGGTTGAAATCCACACCGGACTTTCATTGCGCCTTGCCCACAGCCACGCGGGCGAGAGATAGCCAAGCGTTTTGCCAAGGCCTGTGCCCGCTTCGGCGAGAAGAATATTATTGATGTCCTTGCGGTCGCGCGGCTCAAACGCATGGGTGGCGATTTCGGCATAGTCATGCTGGCTTTTGCGGTGCTCGTTGTCGCTGCCGAGAATAGTCCGCAGAAAATCGGAAGCCTCTTCAGGCTTTACTGGCTTTTGCGTGCCCTCCGCACGGGATCCATCTTCTTCCCATTCTTCGATGCGGTCCCACACGTTGAGGCCTGTGGCAAAGCTCGCCACGTCAAGCTTAGGATTGGCTTTGAGGATCGCGGCCATGACAGGCTTGGCCCAAGGCCAATTGGTGCGGCCCAGAAATGTTGCGGCTTCTGCTGCCTCGCGCAGGAATGGATAATTTCGGCTGGAGATCCTGCCCAGCAAATCCTCAACGACAGCAAGGAGCGTTTCGGATTCGCTTTCGCCCTCATCAACGCCGAGCGAACGGGCCAATCCCTTAGGGGTCGGCGTTGCGGGACGTGCTGGTGTTACAAAGGCAAAGAGCTCAGCCACATCGAAATGTCTTTGCTCACGCGCCGAACGGACGAGGCTTTTGGGAGCCTGGGCTTGAGCCCCCAAACGTTCGATCAGAAAGCTTGAATGGCAAATGAGATGCGGCATGGCCGAGAGACGCGCCAAGGCCGGGGCGGCACCCAGCTTCTCACCAGCCAGCAGTGCACCTTGGCCCAAGGCCACGGCGACGGGCGGGTTTGGCATCAACAGGTTTTGGGTGTGGGTGTTAGAGGACATGCGCCATCCGGTTTAGCGCAGAACATATGGAAAACGAAAGTCTATTCGTGGTC
>JBDSTO010000107.1:0-27841 GCA_039928255.1 Aestuariivirga sp.
CAAACGGATTTTCTGAAGCGCTGCGCCTGATTTTTTCAACCAACACCTACGTGAACTTTTGAAGAACGTTGCTATATAGGGGCATGAGAATCGTGCCCCTTTATGTCTGACAACAGCTACCAACCAAAGCCCTCAGGTCTTGCTGCCCGCGCCATGCAGGGTAGCGCACCGCCTTATCTGCAGGGCCTGAACGCCGAGCAATATGAAGCCGTGGTCACCATTGATGGCCCGCTTCTGGTTCTGGCTGGCGCTGGAACCGGCAAGACCCGTGTGCTCACCACAAGGCTCGCCCATGTTTTGAGCCAGCGCAAAGCCTGGCCCAATGAAATCCTGGCCGTTACTTTCACCAATAAAGCCGCGCGCGAAATGAAGGAGCGCATCGGCCATCTGATCGGCTCGGTGGTTGAAGGCATGACATGGCTCGGAACCTTCCACGCCATCGGTGTCAAAATCCTGCGCAACCATGCCGAACTTGCGGGCCTCCGGTCTGGCTTTTCGATTCTCGATGATGATGACCAGGTGCGCCTCTTGAAACAATTGCTGCAGGCCGAAGGCATTGACGAAAAACGCTGGCCTGCGCGCCAACTGGCCAATGCCATTGATGGCTGGAAGAACCGTGGGTTGACGCCAGAAAATGTGCCCAAGGGCGAGGCCTTTGGTTTCGCCAATGGCCTGGGCGGCAAACTTTATGCCGATTATCAGGCGCGCCTCAAAACGGTGAACGCTGCCGACTTTGGCGACCTGTTGCTCGAAGTTCTGCGTATTTTCCAGAACCACCCCGATGTTTTGAAAACCTATCAGCAGCGCTTCAAATATATGCTGGTCGACGAATATCAGGATACCAACGTCGCGCAATATCTCTGGCTGAAACTTCTGGCGCAAGGTCACAAGAACATCTGCTGCGTGGGCGATGATGACCAGTCGATCTATGGCTGGCGCGGCGCAGAGGTTGACAACATCCTGCGCTTTGAAAAAGATTTCCCCGGCGCCAAGATCATCAAGCTCGAACGCAACTATCGCTCCACCCCTGATATTCTGGGGGCAGCCTCGGGCCTCATCGCCAAGAACGAGGCACGGCTTGGAAAAACCCTCCACACCGATCGCAATGAATCAACGCCCGTCATCGTGCGCGGCCATTGGGACGGCGAGGAAGAAGCTCGCGCCATCGGCGATGACATCGAAGCGCTTCACAACAAGAAACACAAACTGAACGACATCGCCATTCTGGTGCGCGCTTCGTTCCAGATGCGCGCCTTTGAAGACCGCTTCATCACATTGGGATTACCTTATCGCGTCATCGGCGGCCCGCGCTTCTATGAGCGTGCTGAAATCCGCGATGCGCTTTCATATTTCAAGATCGTGGCATCCCCCGATAATGATCTGGCGTTTGAACGCATCATCAACACGCCCAAGCGCGGCATTGGCGATACATCGGTCAAACGCATGTATGACGTCGCCCGGCGCAACAAGCAGTCGCTCTATGTGGCGGCTGAAGCGCTAAGCCTGACAACGGAACTACCCCTGAAGGCGCGCACCGCTTTGCGCCAATTGTTTGACAGCTTTGCCCGCTGGCGCAGCCAGATCGACACCCTGCCCCACATTGAGCTTGCCGAAATCATCCTCGATGAAAGTGGCTACACCGGCATGTGGCAGGCCGACAAAAGCCCCGAAGCCGAAGGCCGCCTTGAAAACCTGAAGGAACTTGTCCGCTCCATGGGCGAGTTTGAAAATCTGCTGGGCTTCCTCGAACATGTGTCATTGGTGATGGACCGCGACGCCGGCAACGAGGAAGACCGTGTGAACATCATGACGCTGCATTCCGCCAAGGGGCTGGAATTCTCCATGGTGTTCCTGCCCGGCTGGGAGGAAGGCCTGTTCCCGCACCAGCGCTCGCTCGATGAAAAGGGCCGCAATGGTTTGGAAGAAGAACGCCGCCTCGCCTATGTCGGCATTACGAGGGCCAAGGCCAACGCCACCATTTCCTTCGCGCAGAACCGCCGCGTTCACGCGCTCTGGCAATCGGCACTGCCCTCGCGCTTCATCGATGAGTTGCCGGAAAAACATGTCGAGGTCGCCCCCATGACCAACGCCTATGGCGGACACGGGCTTGGCAATTATGGCCAGAGCCGCTTTGATGATGCCAAGGCCTTCGGCCAAGGCAGTTATTCAACGCCGGGCTGGCAGCGCGCCCAGGAACGCAAAGCCTCAGGCGAAACCCTGCGCCACACACCCAAATTCATCGAAGGCGAATTGGTCGCCAACGCCGGCGCCGCCCCGCGCTATGAGGTCGGCGACCGCGTCTTCCACCAAAAATTCGGCAATGGCAACATCACGCATGTGGACGGCAACAAGCTGACGGTGGATTTCGATAAGGCGGGTGAGAAGCGGGTTGTGGATAGCTTTGTGGAACGGGGCTGAGGTAACCGAATATGCCGACTGACGCTCAATCAATAGATTGCATGCATTCGAAGTTATTCACTAACACCAACATTTGTATCGCTTGCCGGAAAAATGAAAATGGAATTGGTAAAAGCTATAAACAATTGGACAGACAAGCCAATTTTTCCAAAGGCAAAGATGGGCAGGAATGAAAAGTGCTGGTGCAACTCAGGTAAAAAGTGGAAACATTGCCATCAACTTCGGAAAGATCTCCCTCGCCCGAATTATTTTGAGCAACTGAATCAGCTTTCTCAAGAATTTTCAGACGGCTACTGCTCTCATCCATCGGCAGGGGCCAGTACATGCAGTACCAAAATAATCCAGGCTCATAGCATTCAGCGCAAGAGAGTATTAGAAAGTATTGCGGAAGAAGGGCATGTTTTAACCACCGCTTTGCCAGGCCATCAGCTATTCGAATCTAAGGGCATTTTGAGCTCTAAGACGGAACTTAAAAAGATCGGTGTACGGAATGCCTCCACCTTTCCTGGTTTCTGTTCTGTACATGATAGTAGCCTCTTTGGTCCCTTGGAAACGGGTGAATTATCCATAGGACTTCAATCAGCGTATTTGTTTTCAATTCGCGCCCTTGCGCTTGAGATTTTTAAGAAACAAGCTTCCATTCGCGGACTTGATCTACAAAGAGAAATGCTTGATCGCGGTAAGGATTTTGAATACCAAGCGGAAGTTCAGTTGATGCTCTTCAGCGCTCAAAAGGGGCAGTATGCTGGAATTAGAGATCTTTTAACTCATCAAAAGAAACTGCACGAGGGTTTTCCAGAACAAATTCCTAAAACGTTCCGAGGGCTATTCATAAAATTCGACAAACCGCTTCCAATGGTTGCTTGTACCTCATTCGCCGCGGAATGCTCGTTCAGCGGGGAAAAACTGGCAGATTTGGGCGACCTGACGACAGCATTAGAGCCTATTTATCTCAACATATTAAACCACCAAGAATGGGGAATTGCAGTATTTGGCTGGCATACTTTCGAGAACTCGGCAGCAGACAGATTTATAGAATCTCTATTAAGAGTTCCCGCTCAAAAAATGGCCAATGCGCTAATTAGGCTTTGCTTTGAGTTCACTGAAAACTCGTTCTTCAGTCCTGCATGGTGGCGTGGATTGATTGAAAATCATAAACTTAGTTTGAAAAAGCGCATCTTAAACGGCACCTCCCTAAGTGATCATGCACCCAACTGTTTGGTTGATGAAGGCCATAATTACTGCGATAGCTATGCGGTAGAAAGTGTCGTATTTCCTCATGATATGGAAGAGTTGTGAGGGTTTTTGAGATTATGTCTCACCCCACACCCTCTCCCATTCCGCCTCAATCGTATCCGCCCGCTTCCATCCCGAAATCCGCCGATACCAATAATCGCGGTTAGCGATGTCGCCTTCAATCCAATGGCTCAGTGCATGCACAATGTCATAGGACCGCGTGCCTTCCGCCGTTTGGCAGATTGCGTGGGCTTTTTCCCATTCGGGGCCGAGTTTGAAGCTCCCCTTCTTCAGCCACCACAGGGCTTGAGCGGGTGGGGACAATGTGGCGGGCGGTTGGGCTGAATTGAAATCCATGGCGCATATTGGCTTGGATGTTCGCCCCGGTGCAAGAGCAGATAGTCCTCTCCCGCTTGCAATGTTCTGTGTCTCTCCATCGGCGGGCTTGACCCGCCGAACCAGACTTTCTTGAAAATCCATGCCTCTAAGGCTGGGTGGCCGGGTCGGGCCCGGCCATGGAGAGTGAAATGGATTAGCCTCGCCTTAACGCTTCTCCACCTAACTAAACACGTTATTCACGACAAAGGCTGTCCATGCACTCTGCTGCCACTTCCGCTTCAAGTTCCGCCTCAACTGCGCGCAGCTTGGCCAAGCCCGCATTCACGCTGACGGTCTTTGTCTCGGCCTTCCTGCTGTTTTCCATTCAGCCGATGTTTACCAAGATGATCTTGCCGCAGCTTGGCGGAACGCCAGCGGTCTGGTCAGTGGCCATGGTGTTCTTCCAGGGGCTTTTGCTGCTGGGCTATCTTTATGCCCATCTTTCAACAACCTACCTCTCCACCCGTGTGGCCGTTGGCCTTCATCTTCTGTTGTTGCTGGCAACCTTTGTAGCGCTGCCAATCTCGGTCTCATCCGGCTTGGGCAGACCGCCCATTGAAGGCCAGATGTTCTGGCTGATCGGCGTGTTCGGCCTCTCGGTGGGCTTGCCGTTTTTCGCAGTCGCGGGAAATGGACCATTGCTGCAAGCCTGGTTCGCGCGCACCGGACACGCACAGGCTGGCAACCCATATTTCCTGTACGCGGCTTCGAACCTCGGCTCCTTCGCGGCTTTGCTGCTCTATCCGGTACTGTTCGAAATCACACTGCGGCTTCCCCAACAGGCTTTTGCATGGTCAGCAGGCTTTGCAGCCCTTGTCGCCTTGATCGCCACCTCAGGCTCGATCACAGCCCTCACCGCCACAGCACCGCAAGCCGCAGCCAAGATCGAAGCGCCGCCGCTTTCCGTAGCGCAGATCGCCAAATACATCAGCCTCTCCTTCGTACCATCGGCATTGCTGGTCGCGGTCACTTCGCACATCTCGACCGATGTCGCCTCCGCCCCTTTCATCTGGATTGTGCCGCTGGCCCTCTTTCTATTGACCTTCGTATTGATCTTCCGCGATCGGCCCTTGGTGCCGCGTGCGCTGGTGAACGCCTCAGTGCCCGTCCTCGCTGGCTTGATCCTGCTCTCAAAGTTTTTCATCTTCAACTTCCTGCTCGCCATTTCAGTGCATCTCTTGTTCTTCTTCGCAGCGGCCCTGATGTTTCATGACAGGCTTTACGCAACGCGGCCACAAGCCAAACGTTTGACCAACTTCTATTTGTGGATGTCATTCGGCGGCGTGCTCGGCGGCATTTTTGCAGGTCTGCTGGCACCTTACCTGTTCAGCAGCATCCTCGAATATCCAATTCTGGTAAGCCTCGTCATGCTGGTCCATCCAGCGATCCGCAACGCATCGACGGCCGAGTTGAAAGCGCAAGCTCTGCCGGCCGCGATGGCCTCAGTGTTCATCATCGCCGTTTTTTACGTCACACAGGGCGCGAGCTATTTGAAATCGGAATTGCCACTCGAAATTCTGATCGTGCTCGCAAGCTTCATGGTGATTGGGGCTTTCCGCCACAACGTCATCCGAGCCATTCTCATCCCAACGACATTTGTCCTGCTCGCTTTTCATGCAGACACGATATTTGGCTCAAGCTTTCAGCGTTCATTCTTCGGCGTCTATCGCATCTCGCTGAATGAAAATGGCCAGTTCAGGGTTCTGTCGCACGGCACCACGGTCCATGGCGCAGAGCGCGTGGCCAATGCCGATGGCAGCCCCTACCAAGGCCCCGTTATCCCCCTCACCTATTACCACCCCGATGGCGTGTTGGCCGAAACGCTTCATCTTCTGCCCGCCAATTCGGCAGGTCGTGACATCGCGATTGTGGGCCTCGGTGCTGGTGCTCAAGCCTGCAATGGCCAACCACAGGACCGGGTCACCTATTTTGAAATCGATGGCCTCGTTGAAAAAATCGCCCGCGATCCGAAGCTCTTTACTTTCATGGAAAAATGTTCGCCCGGTGCCAATGTCATTCTGGGGGACGCCCGCCTCACTTTGGCCGATGAAGCAAAGACCTATGATTACCTGCTGCTGGACGCCTTCTCATCTGATTCAATTCCCGTTCATCTGGTAACGCGCGAAGCCTTCAAACTTTATGCTGCTCGCTTGAAGGACAATGGCTTGCTGGTACTACATATTTCAAATCGCCACATGGAACTGGAAAGCGTTGTGGCAGCACTTGCCAAGGATGCTGGCCTTGCCATCAAAGGCAAAATTCTCTCCAATAATTCCCTGGCGCTGGCCGATCCTTATCCGTCATCAGTCATGGTTCTGTCGAACACTCCGGAAGCGCTGTCAGCCTTCACGACAGACAAAGGTTGGAACGCACCTGCCGCGCACGATGTTTCGGTATGGACCGACGACTATTCAAATATCCCCGCGGCTATCTGGCGGAAATACATGGGCATAAACTAGGCTGCGACGAACTTCAGCGCCACGCCATTCATGCAATAGCGAAGTCCCGTGGGCTTTGGCCCGTCATCAAACACATGGCCCAAATGGCCGCCACAGCGACGGCAGTGAACTTCCGTCCGCGTGGTAAAAAGCGTGTTGTCTGATTTTTTGCCGACAGCATTGGGCAGCACATCATAAAAGCTGGGCCAGCCTGTACCGCTGTCAAACTTGGTTTCAGATGCATAGGCTGGCAAATCGCAGCCCGCACATTGAAACACGCCTTTGCGGTGTTCGTTAAGAAGCGGGCTGGTGAAGGGCCGCTCGGTCGCTTCATGGCGCAATGTGGCAAAAGCCTCAGGCGACAGAATTTTTTTCCACTCGGCATCGGTCTTGGTAATTTCGAATGTCTCCGCTTGAGACCGTGAAGCCCAAGACCCGAGACCAAAGGTCAAGGCAGTTGTGGCGAAAAATGTTCGGCGGTTCATGATGTCCTCCTGACGCTTCATCCTACGCCCAATATGGGTCATTGGATCGTCAAACCCCATCAAAACTTTGTGAGCTTTAAGCCCGGTGTCCAGACATGCTCTCGCCTGCATTGGCCGGAAGGCTATAGAATTGCGGGATCGCCAGAAGCCCTGCCGCGGCCACCACGAAGAAGGCGAATGAAAAATCTGCGGGCACCAAGTCAGTAGCATTGCCGCGCAAGAACTGGGACAAATCAAGAGCGACAGCCGCTGCGGTCACACCAAGCGTGAGCGAAAGCTGCTGCATCACGGTGTAGATGCCGTTGGCGCGCGCAATATCCTTGTTGGAAATATCGGCATAGGCGATGGAGTTGAGAGAGGTGAACTGCATCGAACGCGTGAGCCCGCCGATCACCAGAATGACAAAGATCAATAGCAGCGGGGTCTGGTTGGTGAAGAGCCCGTTGACTGCCATGAGAGCGCACGACACCAGGCCATTGACCAGAAGCAATTGCCGATAGCCAAATCGCTTGAGCAACCGTGACGCGGCAAACTTCATCAGCAACGCGCCGAGCGCTGAAGCGCAAGTGATCATGCCCGACTGGAACGGCGTCATATCAAAACCAATTTGCAACATCAGTGGCAGAAGAAAAGGCATGGCACCAGCGGACAGGCGATAGAACGTCCCCGCGCCCACCGAAATCCGCAACGTCTCCACGCGCAATAATTTCAAATCAAGAATCGGGTTGGCCGTACGGGCCGCATGGCGCACATAAAACGCCATCAACACAGCACCAAGACCGATCAAACCAATTACATCGCGAAGGTCAATCAGGCTGCGCCCCGCAATGGTAATGCCGAACACAAAGGCAGCAAGACCGGATCCTGAAAGCAGGAAGCCTTTAACATCAAGCGGTGGCACATTCTCTTCGCGCGTTTCCGACATGAATAATGTGGCCATCACAATCCCGATGATGCCGAAGGGCAAGTTCATCCAGAAAATCCAGTGCCAGGAAAAATACGTGGTGATGAAACCGCCAACCGGTGGGCCTAGAAGCGGCCCGATCAATGCGGGGATGGTAAGCCACGCCAGAGCCGATACGAGTTCTGACTTGGGGATTGAACGCAACAGGATGATGCGCCCCACAGGTACCATCATGGCACCACCCAGGCCCTGAACGGCGCGGGCGAGAACCAGCCAGCCAAGCGAAGGTGCCGCACCGCACGCCAATGAAGCCAGCGTAAACACCAGAATGGCCAGTCGAAACACTCGCTTCGCACCAAACCGGTCTGAGATCCAGCTGGAGATCGGGAGGAAAATCGTGAGGCTCAAAAGATAGGTGGTAAACGCCAGTTTCAGCGCCACAGGATCAGTATTGAGGTCTCGCGCAATGGCCGGAAGCGAGGTGGCAATCACCGTCGAATCCATGTTTTCCATGAAAAGCGCTGAAGCCACGACAAGCGGCAATATGCGGCTGGTGGGAGACATGGGCGGGGCTTAGCATGGGTAAAACCCGCCACATGTGAAATTTACGCAACGCCGCCATGTGGCTGAACCGGGAATTCAGGAAAATTCGCTAAGAATTTGAAATTGAGAGTTTTATCAGGCACTGGTGGGATTGGAATTTGCCGTAATGCGCCCATCCACCACTTCGATGATCCGGTCACAGCGCTGCGCCAGCGCCAGATTATGAGTCACGATGAGAAAACTTGTTTTCTGGGTGCGGTTGACCTCGCGCATCAAGTCAAACACGCTATCAGCTGATTTGCTGTCGAGATTGCCGGTCGGCTCATCGGCCAGAACAATCGCAGGATTATTGGCCAGGGCCCGGGCGATGGCCACGCGCTGCTGCTGCCCGCCTGAAATGTTCATGGCGTTGTTGTCCTTCCATTGCGACAGACCCACCTGTTCCAGCAGATCATCTGCCCGCTTCTGCATGGCAGCATTGGGAAATCCATGTTGCACCAGAAGCGGCATCATCACGTTTTCAGAGGCCGTGAAGGCCGAAAGCAAATGGTGATATTGGAACACAAAGCCAATACTGTTGCCGCGCATTCGCGTCAACGCGCTGTCATCAAGTGTTGCCGTGTCATGGCCCTCGATCATTAGTCTGCCGCGCGTCGGACGGTCGAGAAGGCCGATAATGTTGAGAAGCGTGCTTTTGCCAGAACCAGAGGGACCAATCAGGGCGCAAAACTCTCCTTTGGCCAATGTCATGTCAACCCCGTGAAGCACTTCGACTTCAGCAGGCGTTCCCACATTGTAGGATTTGCAAATGCCTTGAAGGTTGAGAACCTGTTCAACCACGAATCGCCACCACAGGATCAAGCCGCGACGCGCGCAAAGCTGGTACCGAAGCCGCCAGCACGCCGCAAAGTGTCGCGAGAACCGCCGTCGTCACATAGAGGCTGGCACCGATCGTGACGGCAAAGAAAGGTGTGCCATCGGCGTTGACGGCCAGGTTTCGCCACAGGAACACAAATCCCCAAGCCATCATCGAACCTGTCACCGATCCCAAAAATCCCACAATGGCGCCCTGTACCAGAAACACCCGCATCATTTGCCCCTGCGAAGCCCCCATGGCCCGCAAAATGCCGATCTCACGCGAGCGTTGCACCACCGACACAACGAGCACGCTGGCAATTCCCAGGATTACCGAAACGGCAACCGAAGCCCGGATGGCGCTGAACGACACCGTCTGCGTCTTCATCGCCGTGAAAAATTGGGCGTTGGTTCTGATCCAGCTATCGGCCTCGACATTATTGGTCGCCGCCAGAATGTCAGCCACATCATTGGCACCGTAAGGATCTTTCAAGGTTACATCGATCGTCGTGACCGAACCCACCAGACCCAGCAGGTTCTGCGCAGTATTGAGCAGGGTGATCACACTTCTCAAATTGAATCCCCTGTTGCCGAGGTCAAAAATCCCAGCAATATTCAAAGTGTCTGTTGCCCCGGAAGATGAGCGCACCAAAATCTTGTCGCCCACCCGGATGCCAAGATCATCGGCAAGATCCTTTCCAATCAGCATGTCTTGGCCGGTAATGCGCGATGTTCCGGCAATCATGTAATCGGGAATGGCGATAAAGCGGTAATAGTCCTCGGGCTGAATGCCTGACATGCTGACTGTGCGAGATGCGCCACCACGCACCACGAACACTGAGCCTGCCGCCGTCGGCGAAACCACCGAGACTTGCGGCATGCGCGTCAACGCATCGCGGATTTTGCGCCATTGATCAACTTTGACCTGGCGCTGCGTGCGGCTCTGCACGATTCTTAAAACCTTGGCATCATCGATCTGTAACAGCGACCGCGACACGTCCTTACGTGGATTGACTTCAACTTGCGCCTGAGTGCTGAGCACGCGCGACAGAATATTACCCTGCACGCCATCAAGCAGCGCCGACATGAAAACAATCACGCTCACACCGACAGCAACTCCAAAGACAATGAGAAAGCTTTGCACGAGTCCCTCGCGGAGAAAACGGATTGCGGCAATAATCTCAAACGGCAAATAGCTAACCATTGGTGTTGACCCGAACACGCTGCCCATCATTGACACCCGTGGCCTGCCCCTTGAGCACCGTGTCGCCATCTTTGACACCGTCGAGAACTTCCACAGCATCATCGCCCACTGTGCCCGGCGTAATAGGCTGGCGGTGCGCCTTGCCATTGACCACAGCATAAACCCAGGGCTTGCCGCCCAAGAGATCATGCACATCGGCACTTTGCACAACGATCGCATTGTCGCGGCGTGCCACTTCAATTTCAACTGACGCGGTCATGTCCTGCCGCAGATATTCAGGCGGTTTGGCAATGGAAAGATGCGCTTCAATTGAGCCGCTCGCCGCTGTGACAGACGGGCTGATATAGTCCACCACGCCCTCGAAATTCTGCTTGGGATAGGCATCAGCCGAAACCAGCGCCTTCTGCCCGAGTTTCAGGAGCCCGAGATTGACCTCATCAATTTGCACCACAACCTGCGTGCCGCCCGCAGGCGAAAGCACCATCAGCACCGTGCCCGGCTGCACTGTATTGCCGGGATCAACGCTGCGCGTGAGTAACGTGCCGCCAAACGGTGCCCTGATCTGATAGTAGCTAAGTTTTGTTTCGGCCGAACGTTGGCTGGCCATGGCCTGGTCGAGTTGGGCTTGTGCCGCCATGTAGTCGGTGCCTGAGGGCTGCGATGAAGAGATTTGAAGCTGTGCGGCGCGCAACTGCGATTGTGCAACGAGCAGCGCCTTCTGCGCATTTTCAAAATCCACGCGCGTACCCGCTCCCTGCTTCAACAGCTTATCAGCCCGGTCAAAAGCCGTTTGGGCCGCATCAAGATTAGCTTGCGTCTGCGCTTGGGCTTCCTGGGCCGCAGGCAGAGTGGTCACGGTCAATTGCTGCAGCTTGGCCCGCCATTGCGCAGTCGCGGCTTGCGCCAGTTTCACCGCCTCATGCGCGTCACTGTCATCAAGTTGAATAAGAGTGTCGCCCGCCTGCACTAGCTGCCCCTCGGACACCGGAACACCCCTCACAATGCCTGATACCTGGGCACCAATCTTGACCTGAAACGGGGCCTGGATTTGCCCGCTGGCGACAACAGTTTGGATCACATTCTGCCGCTTGATCTGGTCCACCAGCACAATGGGCCCGAAAATGACGTTCTGCCCAAAATACCATACACCCCCCAGCACCACCACGAGGACGCCAATCCATCTCGCCAAGGACCAGAGCTTAGGACCGACAACAGGCGAGCCAGATTCGGGAACCTGCGTCGCGGCCACGACCTGCCCAGATTTCACCGGCACTACCTCCTGCCGCCGTTCAACTTCTGGCCCGCGTCTTGGTGTTTTGGTCAGCTGTTTCATTTTAAAGTCTAACTTTCACAAACTCGTCTGTGGCTTTATTTGCCATGGAAGGCTCCTGCGAGCATTGACACAAGTCAAGTATCGTCCAATCGCAACTCGCTCTTTTTTGACCTTCCCAAAGACTCCCTATATAAGGGAAGGCTGGACTGCATTCAGTGGCCAGTGCCGAACTTCGCGCCGGGTTTCGCGCGGTCCCACAAGATTTCAAAATGTTGAACTGGTTATTCACCTGGCTTGAAGCGCGCGTTGACGCGTTCCCCGACATTGAGCCGCAAATGCCCAAGCCCACCACCTGGGGCTTCATCCGCCACTACACCAAGCCGTTCGTACCGCTGGTTGCCGTCGGGCTGCTTTTGTCGGTGGCGATCGCGATTATCGAAGTGCGCCTGTTTGCCTATGTGGGCCGCCTGGTCGACATATTGGGCAAGGCCGACCGCGTCGATTTCTGGGACCAGCACAAATATGAGCTGTTGTTCTATGGAACATTGGCAATTTTGGTCCAACCGATCCTCTCGGGCCTCTCGGACTCGGTTGAAAACCAGGGCATGCGCGGCAATTTTTCGATGCGCATCCGCTGGCTTGGTCACCGCTACATGCTGCGCCAGTCGATGGAATTCTTCCACAACGAGTTTGCCGGTCGTGTCGCCACCAAGGTCATGCAAGCCGCTTTGGGCGTGCGCGATGTTGTAATGAAGTTAACCCAAGTTATTTCATGGGTCGTGGTCTTCATCATTACCGCCATTGCATCCTTCATCGCCAATGACTGGCGTCTCGCCATCCCGATGCTGGTCTGGCTGGTTTTTTACGGCCTCACCATGCGCTATTTCGTGCCTAAAATGGGCAAGCTCTCGGAGCGTCAGGCCGACATGCGCTCGCTGGTGACGGGCCGCATCGTTGATACCTACACCAACATGCCAACCGTCAAACTCTTTGCCCATGCCTCGCGCGAAGATGAATATGCCAAGGAAGGCATGACCTGGATGCTGCAAAGCATCTACGATTCAATGCGTGTCTCGACGCAGATGAACATTGCACTCAATACTTTGAATGGCCTGCTTCTCACCTCAACCGCCGCCCTGGCGGTCTGGCTCTGGTACACCAACGCCATCACCATCGGCGCCATCGCCTTCTCGGTCGGCCTGGTCTACCGAATGCTCGGCATGGCCCACTGGATGCTGTGGGAAATTGCCGGCCTGTTTGAGGATTTCGGCGTGGTGAAAGATGGTGTTGACGTAATCGCCCGTGAACATGCAATCACCGACAAGCCCAACGCCCCTGCCCTCAACGTGAGCCAGGGCCGGATCAATTTTGCCGACATCCATTTCAACTATGGAAAGCCTGCATCAGATGCTCCGATCATTAATGGTCTGACACTGGCTATCAAGCCCGGCGAAAAAGTGGGACTTGTTGGGCGCTCGGGTGCGGGCAAATCGACAATCGCCAGCCTGCTGCTGCGCTTTTATGATTTGGAGTCAGGCTCCATCACCATCGATGGCCAGAACATTGCTGACGTGACGCAGGAAAGCCTGCGCGCATCCATTGGCGTGGTCACGCAAGATACTTCGCTGCTGCACCGTGCCGTGCGCGATAACATCCGTTATGGCAGGCCGGATGCCAGTGATGATGAGATCATCGCCGCCGCCGATAAAGCCCATGCCTCGGAATTCATCGCCAACTTGGTAGACCCCAACGGCCGCCAGGGCATGGACGCCCATGTAGGCGAACGTGGGGTGAAGCTCTCCGGTGGCCAGCGCCAACGCGTGGCCATTGCCCGCGTGCTGTTAAAAAATGCCCCGATCCTGATTTTGGATGAGGCCACATCGGCGCTGGATTCCGAAGTCGAAGCCGCCATTCAGGAAAACCTCAACGTGTTGATGGAGGGCAAGACCGTGATTGCTGTCGCCCACCGTCTCTCCACCATCGCCGCCATGGATCGTTTGGTGGTCATGGACAAGGGCCGCATCGTCGAGGAAGGCACTCATTCCGAGCTTTTGAAAAAGAAAGGCGGCATCTATGCCAGCCTGTGGGCCAGACAATCCGGCGGCTTTCTCATTCCCGAAGACATCAAGGAAAAAGAGGCTGCGGAGTAGCCGACGCGCATAAAATCAGGCTGCGTCTTTTCTCATATTTTTACCGACAGAGAGCTTGACCTTCAGCCCAGCCCGCGTCGCCAAATTTGTCAAGGCATCAAGGCTGAATTTGCTCATCTTGCCGCGCAGCAAATCATTGAGCCGTGGACGCGAAATGCCAAGTCTCATGGCCGCTTCACCTTGGGCCACATCCCATCGATCCACTGCTTTTTCAATCGCCGTCATCAACTCTGAGCGCAAAGTCAGGTTCACCACTTCCTCAGGTGAATCCGCTAAGGCATCCCAAACATTCTCAAACGCCTGATGTTTCATTTTGAAATTCCTTGCACAAGCTTGAACCGCAGAATTGCTAAATCAAGATCCCGTTTTGACGTTTTCTGTGTCTTCTTTTGAAAGGCATGCAGCACATAAATTTGAACGCCAATCGAAGCCACGTAGATCACGCGAAATGCTCCAGCACGATCCTTCACACGTATTTCTCGAACACCTTTGCCAACACTGGGCATCGGCTTCCAATCGACAGGGTCAAGCCCGCGTTGCACCCGTTCCAGTTCGCGCCCCGCATCCACTTTTGCAGAAAGCGGAAATTCGCGCAGCACATCGCGTGTATTTCCCAGAAACAGGATGGGTTTCATAGATCATGTGTATCAAAACAGATACACCATGTCAACTGCAGCTAGCCGCGCTCGGCGTCCCCAAACAAAAAGGCCGCCCTTTTGAGGCGGCCTTTTCAATTCGATTTTCAAAACCTCAGTTCGTCTCAGCAGCTTCTTCAGCAGCAGCGTCGGCCTGGGCTTCTTCGAACAGGGCTTCGGCGGCAGCGCGCACTTCAGCGCGGTCTGAGGCATTGCCCTTCAAGTCTTCACCACGCGATTGCGCTGCAGCTTCCTCAGCCGAGCGTGCCACGTTGACGGTGATTGTCACAGCCACTTCAGGATGAAGCTGAACTTCAACCGGGAACAGGCCGATGGTCTTAATCGGGTGCTGCAAGTGAATGTGGTTCTTGTTCACATGAGCACCGGCAGAAGCGGCAGCTTCGGCGATGTCACGCGTGGACACAGAACCATAGAGCTGGCCTGATTCACCAGCCTGGCGGATCAGAACAAAGGTCTTGCCATCAAGGTCCTTGCCTTCAGTTTCGGCAAGCTTGCGGCCATCAGCGTTCTTGGCTTCAAGAACGGCGCGGTCGCGTTCGAACTTGGCCTTGTTGGCTTCGGTGGCGCGCAGGGCCTTGTGGTTTGGCAGCAGGAAGTTACGTGCGTAACCATCCTTCACCTTCACCGTTTCGCCCATGTGGCCAAGACGGCCAACGCGTTCGAGGAGAATAACGTCCATGTTTCTTGCTCCTTACGAAATGACGTAGGGCAGCAACCCTAAGAAACGTGCGCGCTTGATGGCCTGGGCCAGTTCGCGCTGCTTCTTGGAGCAGACTGCGGTGATGCGGGCAGGAATGATCTTGCCACGCTCGGAGATGTAACGCTGCAACAGGCGCACATCCTTGTAATCAATCTTTGGCGCACCCTCACCCGTGAACGGGCAAGACTTGCGACGGCGGAAAAACGGGCGGCGTGCGCCTTGTTCCATGGCCATTATGACACCTCATCCATGCTAAAGCCTGCATCGTCATCGCGGCGGCGATCATCGCGGCGGCGCATCATCGCTGATGGACCTTCCTCGAGCGCTTCAACCGAAATTGTCATGTGGCGAATGACGTCTTCGTTAATCGACATCTGGCGTTCCATTTCGGCAATTGCCGCATGGGGGCCGGAGATGTTCATGAACGTGAAATAGGCCTTGCGATTCTTCTTCACGCGGAACGTGAGTGACTTAACACCCCAGTTCTCAAGCTTCTCGACCTTCGCACCGCCAGCGGTGAGAACGCCTTTGAATTGCTCCACAAGTGCATCAACCTGCGCCTGTGTTGCATCCTGGCGAACCAGGAATGTGTGTTCATATAAACCCATTGAGGTTCCTTTCATTTCATCCATCAAGCCACCGGCGCAGAGCCTCAAACAAACCGAAAGAAAGGTTCATAAGACCGGTCAAGATATGAGCGGAGACACGGGAAGCCGGGTTTTTGAGGCCCTAGGTGGTTTCCCACCCCTTCCGTTCAGCCCCCAGCGGGTGCCTTGAATGAAGGCTCTATGGCGGAAATGGGCAGGAAAGGCAAGGGGAAGGGCGAGAAGTTCAGGTGCGGGTCTCGTGGGAAACTCAACCAATTTTTAACCATGCCAGCGAAGATGATGAAAAATGTGGCATGTTTAACGCCGTCTTAGTGGGCACGCTCTAATAGTCCCTGGTTGAGAAATTCGCTCGGCCATTTGACGTGGGGTCAAACTGGCAAAGTCGTGGGATGAAGCATGTCAGGAAATTCACCTAAGGAACAGATCAAGCAAAACGGGACCAGCGAGTTAGACGCCTTGGCCAGGCTTGCGAAAATCGAAGCTGAAATTTCCAGGCAAAGCAAAAACGCCGCGCAGCAGGACGTCCATGCCACATTGCGCCACTATGAAACGACCATCGGCAAAATTTCGCAGGGTGTGTGCTATTTCGACGGAGAACGCCGCCTGATCTTGGCCAATGGCCGCTATGCAGAACTCTATGGGTTGCAGGCAAGTGACATTCTGCCAGGCACCACCCTGCGCAAGATTACCGAGGCCCGCATTAAAGCTGGCACCTGCACGATGCCTCTCGAAGAATATCTCGCCTGGTGCGAAACCGTCAACGCCAGGGACGGCGCCCAGCATTGGACGATCGAGCTTAAAGATGGCCGCACTATTCAAATTCTCCATCAGCCGATGCCAGATCATGGCTGGGTTGCAACCCATGAAGACATCACCGAACTGAAGGCCAAGCGCGCAGCAGCAACGGAACGCCTTTCTTTGCAGACCCTCGTAGACCTGGTGCCGGACTATCTTTGGGTCAAGGACAAGGACAGTAAATTTCTGGTGGCCAACAAGGCATTGGCCGCTGATTGGGGTTTTGATGATCCCAGCAAAATGATCGGTCGCGATGACTATGAGCAGCATCCACTCGACGTCGCAGACGAATTTCGTCGCTGCGAACTCGAGGTCATGAACACGGGCAAACCCATGATTGATCGTGAAGAGTTTGTTCTGAATGCCTCAGGGAGCGACAAATGGATATTGACGACAAAAGTCGCTTTGAGAAATTCGAACAACGAGATTGATGGTGTCGTTGGCATTTCAAAAGACATTACCGAACGCAAGCGCTTCGAACTTGTGCGCAGTGGCCAGGCCGAACTTCTGGAAATGATTGCCACCAGCGCGCCGCTGGATGATGTCTTGTTACGACTTGTGAGATTGGTTGAATCGCAAGTGTCGGGAATCCGTTGCTCCATTTTGCTTTTGGAC
This sequence comes from Aestuariivirga sp., assembly GCA_039928255.1. Lineage (GTDB taxonomy): Bacteria > Pseudomonadota > Alphaproteobacteria > Rhizobiales > Aestuariivirgaceae > Aestuariivirga. The sequence continues at coordinate 17,259 of JBDSTO010000107.1, forward strand.
AGCGACGGGCTCCATCTCAAACATGCCGCAGCCCCAAGCTTGCCACAAAGCTACATTGACGCTGTCAATGGTACACGCATTGGGCCCAAGGTGGGCTCGTGTGGCACAGCCGTCTACCGCCGGGAACCTGTCAACGTCTCTGACATTGCCAATGATCCGCTATGGGAAAACTATCGCGATTTGGCAGCGGTCCATGATCTTCGATCCTGCTGGTCAACGCCCATACTGTCCCATCAAGGCAGGGTGCTGGGCACCTTTGCCATGTATTCATCAACATGCCGTGAGCCCGCAGCTTCTGACGAAGACATGATCGACATCAGCACGCGCATTGCTGGCATCGCAATAGAGCGAAAGCAGGCGGAAGACCGCATCCGTCACATGGCCAATCACGACGCACTCACCGGGCTTCCCAACCGTGCCCTGCTCACCGACCGTTTGTCGCAAGCCGTGTCGATGGCCCGCCGCCACGATAGCTGGGTGGCCGTAACCTTCCTCGATCTCGACAACTTCAAAACGATCAATGACAGCCTTGGCCACAACGCCGGCGACGAACTTCTAAAAACTGTAGCCCAACGCATGAAGGCTTGCGTGCGCTCCACAGATACTGTTGTTCGCTTGGGCGGCGATGAATTCGTGATCGTGATGGTTGACCTTCCAAAAAACCCAAATATCATCTTGGAAAAACTGCAGCGGATCAAATCGTCGATCAGCGAAACGATCCAGCTTGAAAGCCATGACATCAAGGTTTCCAGCAGCATGGGCGTGGCAATCTATCCCAATGATGGATCTGATGTAGACACGCTGCTCGCCAATGCCGATGCGGCCATGTACCGCGTCAAGGAACAAGGCCGCGACAGCATTCAATTCTTTGTCCCCGACATGAGCACCAAGGTGCAAGGAAAATTGAAACTTCAGCAGGATTTGCGCAACGCTCTTATTCGCAATGAGTTCACCCTGCTCTATCAGCCCCAGGCTGATCTGCAGACCGGCAAGATCTTCGCGGTGGAAGCCTTGATCCGATGGAACCACCCGGAGCTGGGACTGGTCACACCAGACAAATTCATTCCGATCGCTGAAGAAATCGGGTTGATTGTGGCTATGGGCGACTGGGTTCTTCATGAAGCCTGCCGCCAGAACAAGGCCTGGCAGGATGCGGGATTGCCCCCGATGAGTGTCAGCGTGAATGTGTCACCACGGCAATTCAAAGAAAAGACTTTGGTGCGCCGCGTTATCCATGCGCTCAGCGAAAGTGGTCTCGATGCGAAGTATCTTGAGCTCGAAATCACCGAGAGCTTGATCATGCGCGATATCGAACAGGCCGTCCAAACAATGCAGGAATTGGCCAACCTGGGGATCCAGATTTCCATCGATGACTTTGGCACAGGCTATTCCAGCTTGAGCGCACTCAAAACCTTCCCCGTCGCCCGTCTCAAGATCGACAGGTCCTTCATCAGCAATCTGGCAAATAGCAACAGCGACAAAGCCGTTACCTGCGCCGTCATATCGCTCGGGCAGAAGCTTAATTTGAAAGTCATTGCCGAAGGTGTTGAAACGAAAGAACAGGTCACATTCCTGCGGGCCAACAACTGCGACGAAATCCAGGGATACTTCCTGAGCCGACCGATATCATCAGACGCCATAACGGTGCTGATGGAATCAAGGCCGAAGGTAGAAACCTGAACTCAGCCCTTGTTCTTGTAATAAACGTCGAGGAACACGGCGAGCATCAGCACGGCACCCTTGATCACGAATTGCCAGCCAATGTCGATGCCGACAAGTGACATGCCGTTGTTCATGACGCCCATGATGAAAGCGCCGATAACTGCACCCGTGACTTTGCCAACGCCGCCGGTCACCGCAGCGCCGCCGATGAAGCAGGCAGCAATCACGTCAAGCTCAAATCCGTTGCCAGCTTTTGGCGTTGCAACATTGAGACGCGCCGCAAAGATCAACCCGCCCAAGGCAGCAAGCATTCCCATGATTACGAAAATCAGGAAGGTTAGCCGCTCGGTGTTAATCCCAGACAGCTTTGTGGCGTTCTTGTTTCCACCCATGGCATAGATGCGCCGCCCAAACGTGGTGCGCGTGGTGATGAAGACGAAAAGCGCAATGAGGGCACCCATCACAACCAACACATTGGGCAGCCCGCGATAGCTGGCCATGATGTAGGTGAAACCAACAAAGGCAACGGCGATCAGCACATTGCGGCCAATGAATATGGCGGTTGGTTCTTCGGCCAGACCATGGGCCAGTTGCGACCGGCGTTCCTTGACGTTGAAATAAATCAGAGAGCCCGTGATCAGTAAGCCAATGACAACCGCCAAAAGATTAAACGGCACGCCCCCCATTTGAAAATTGAAGATGTCGGCGACATACCCATTGGACAAGGCCTGGAAGCTTGTTGGGAATGGCCCAACCGATGCGCCTCCCAGCACCTGAAGCTGAAGCCCACGGAAAATCAACATGCCAGCGAGCGTTACGATGAAGGCCGGAATTTTGTGATACGCAATGAAATAACCCTGGATGGCCCCGATCCCTGCCCCCAAGGCAACGCAGATCAGCGTCGTGGTGTAGGTGTCGAACTTGAACGGCAAGCTGAGATCGCGTGCAAATGGCATGGTCCCCGTCATCAGCAATGCAGCAACGCCGCCGATGAAACCGGAAACCGACCCCACCGAAAGATCAATATGACCAGCGATAATCACCAGCAACATGCCGAGCGCCATGACGACGATATAGGAATTTTGCAGAATGATGTTGGTCATGTTGACCGGCATAAACAAGGTGCCGTTGGTGGTGAACTGGAAGAACACCATGATGGCGATCAGCGAAATCAACAAAACATAGTCGCGGATATTGGCCTTGATGAAGCGCATCATGTCAGGCTTTTCGTTGGCAGCGATAGAGGTGTTGCTCATGTCAGTTTTCCCACGATTTCATTATGGCGCGCATGATCTTTTCCTGGCTCGCCTGTTTGGTTGGCATTTCGGCAACAAACTTGCCTTCATTCATCACATAGATGCGGTCGGTCGTGCCCAAGAGTTCCGGCATTTCCGACGAGATGACAATCACCGCCTTGCCGGCTTCCGCCAGCTTGTTGATGATGCCATAAATTTCATACTTTGCGCCAACGTCAATGCCGCGCGTGGGTTCATCAAGGATAAGAACATCAGGGCCCGAAAACAGCCATTTCGACAAAACGACTTTTTGTTGGTTGCCGCCTGAAAGATTGACTGTCGTCTGGAACACACTCGAACAGCGAATGCCCAGTTCCTTGCGGTATTTGTTGGCAATCGCCAACTCAACCAGATCATCAACCACGGAATACTTTGCAACGCCATCGAGATTAGCCAGCGTGATATTGTGTTTGATATGGTCGATCAGGACAAGGCCATAAGTCTTGCGGTCTTCCGTGGCATAGGCCAGCCCCGCAGCCATCGCCTTGGGGATGGTGGACACATCAACCTTTTTGCCCTTGATGAACACTTCACCTGAAATCTTCTGGCCATAGGCACGGCCAAAAATTGACATGGCCAGTTCCGTGCGGCCTGAGCCCATCAATCCGGCAATGCCTACAACCTCTCCAGCGCGAACCTTGAGGTTCACGTCCTTGATCATTTGCCTTTCAGCATGAAGCGGATGGAAGCAATTCCAGTTCTTCACTTCAAATACCGGCTCACCCACCTTCACATCGCGCGGTGGGAAGCGGTCAGTTAGTTCGCGGCCAACCATGGCCTTGATGATGCGGTCTTCGCTGACCTTCTCTGCATGGCAATCAAGAGTATCAACGGTCTTGCCATCGCGCAGCACGGTGATGCGGTCAGCTACGCGGGAAATTTCATTTAGCTTGTGCGAAATCAGAATGGAAGAAATGCCCTGGTCCCGGAAGCCCTTCAAAAGCTCAAGCAAGGCATTTGAATCAGTTTCGTTGAGGCTCGATGTCGGCTCATCAAGAATGAGCAGCTTAACCTTCTTGTTCAGGGCCTTGGCGATTTCAACAAGCTGTTGCTTGCCCGTGCCAATGTTAGTGATCAAAGTATTGGGATGTTCCTTCAGGCCGACTTTCGCCAGAAGCTCCTTGGTGCGGGCGAACGCCTCGTACCAATTGATTACACCGTTGGTGGCAGTTTCATTGCCGAGAAAAATATTTTCTGCAATCGACAGCAGCGGCACCAGTGCGAGTTCCTGGTGGATGATGATGATGCCCGTGTCTTCGCTGTCAGAGATGGTGGAGAATTTGCGCTCCTGACCTTCGAAATGAATTTCGCCGGAATAACTGCCATGGCCATAAACGCCCGACAAAACTTTCATCAACGTGGATTTGCCAGCGCCATTTTCGCCAACAACGGCGTGGATTTCAGCAGGCCGCACATCAAGGTTCACGTCTTTCAGCGCATTAACGCCTGGAAATGTCTTGGTGATGCCGCGCATTTCAAGAATGGGCTGCATGATAGCTCCTCACCCCACAGTTGGCGGTTGATGCCGCTCTAGAGGATATATTCAACAAAAATACAGGCCCCGCAAGGAATCTCGCGAGGCCTGCCCGTTACATGAAGTTTACTTCAGCTTGTCGGCAGCAATATAGCCCGAGTCCACCAAATCCTTCTGGATGTCGTCCTTGCCAACGGCAACTGGAACCAGCAGGTTTGAAGGAACAACCTTCTTGCCGTTGTTGTAGGTCTTGGTGTCGTTGATCGGAACTTCCTTGCCAGCCAAAGCAGCGTCAGCCATCGAGGCTGTGAGCTTGGCGAGGTTGCGGGTGTCCTTGAACACTGTCGAATATTGTTCGCCAGCCATCATGGCCTTGACCGAAGGAACTTCGGCATCTTGGCCGGTTACGATTGGCATGGTGTCGCCAGCTGCATAACCTACGCCCTTGAGCGAGGAGATGATGCCGCGTGAGAGACCATCATAGGGTGCCAGAACGCCGTGAACCTTGTCCTTGGTGTAGGTTGAAGACAACAGGTTGTCCATGCGGGCCTGAGCCACAGCACCGTCCCAACGCAGCGTGCCAACTTTTTCCATGCCCATCTGACCAGAACCGATCTTGATGTCGCCGGAATCGATCATTGGCTTCAGAACCGACATAGCGCCATCATAGAAGAAGAAGGCGTTGTTGTCGTCTGGCGAGCCGCCGAACAATTCAACATTCCATGGCTTCACTTTCGGGAAGCGGGCCTTCAGGCCTTCAACCAGCGAGTTGGCCTGAAGAACGCCGACCTTGAAGTTGTCGAACGTTGCATAATAGTCAACATTTTCCGAACCCTTGATCAGGCGGTCATAGGCAATAACCTTGGCGCCCTTGTCATGGGCCTTCTGCAACACGTCAGAAAGCGTCGTGCCGTCGATAGCGGCAATGATCAAAACCTTCGCACCCTTGGTGACCATGTTTTCAATCTGCGACAGCTGGGTTGGAATATCATCTTCAGCGTATTGCAGGTCGGTGGTGTAGCCGAGAGCGGTGAATTCCTTCACCATCGATTCACCGTCAGAAATCCAACGGGTCGAAGACTTGGTCGGCATTGAAATGCCAATCAGGCCCTTGTCGGCGGCAAGCGCAAAGCCTGGCACCATGGCAGCAACGGTTGCAACCGTTGAAGCGATCAAAAATTGTCTACGTTTCATATTGGTATCCTCCCAAAAGTCGGAGCACTTGTCTGCGACAGGCAAACTGTGCTGCGATAGCGGCACCATATATTGAGTAGTAAAATCAGGCAATAGTATTGTATGACAAATAAATCCAAACCAACCAAAACAAGGTCCCCGATTTTGCGGCAGCGCACCATAAAAGATCGCCTTAATGTCACTATCGCCCGCGGCATTGGTGAGCGAATTCTTGGTGGAGAATTTCCGCCAGGCACGGCCCTGCCCAATGAGGCCGAATGGGGCAAGGCCTACAAGGCTTCCCGCACTGCGGTGCGCGAAGCTCTCAAAACTTTAATGGCCAAGGGCCTTATTTCATCGCGTCCAAAGATCGGCTCGCGGGTTGAGCCACGCTCAAGCTGGAACATTCTGGACCGCGAAGTGATGGAGTGGCACCACGCCGCCGCTGATCGCAAAAGCTTCATCGCCAAAACCCAGGAAGCGCGAAAACTATTGGAGCCCGGCATTGCCGAGCTCGCTGCTGAAAAGCGTTCACCCGTTCAGCTCGACCGCCTGGATGAGGCATTCAGCGAAATGGAAAAGGCCAAGACTGTTCCCGACACCATCGCCGCTGACATTGAGTTTCATGCCGCCCTGGTTGAATGCGCCAACAACGAACTTCTGGTGCCCTTTGGCATCATCATCGAAAAGGCTCTGGCAACTCTGTTTGAATTCACGACAACAAGAAATCCGCACTATGATCTGGCGCTAGGCATGCACCGCTCTATCGTTCAGCGCGTGCGTGCTGGCGATGGACCGGGTGCCCGCAAAGCCATGATCGCCCTCCTCGGCGATACCGACAAGGTCATCCAAAAACGCAAGCGCTGACTGCTGATTGTGCATTGCAACATTATTGTGCATCGCAACAATTTATGGTAAAGGGCCACTTTACCATAAGGAGAATCTGCGATGCCGACGAAGCTCATTCCTGCCTCGGAAGAGGAAATCCGCGCCCTGGCCCATAAATATTGGGAAGATGAAGGGCGACCCGAAGGCCAATCTGAGGTCCACTGGCAGCGTGCCTATAAGGCCTTGGCCAAACCCGCAACGCCTGCGGCGAAGTCTCTTTCACCAAAGGCCAGCGCATCTGCGGTCAAGAAAACGTCAAAGCCAAAATCTGTCTGATCACGTCTGCTTGAACTCCCTTGACTAAAATCAGCCAGAGCCCAAATTCGGCTCTGACACTGAACGCCATTCAAGGGAGACAATGATGAGCAAAACCGAAACCGCACTTCTGGCTGGTGGCTGCTTCTGGGGTATGCAGGATTTGATCCGCAAGATGCCGGGCGTTCTTTCAACCCGCGTTGGCTATTCCGGCGGCGACGTTCCCAACGCCACCTATCGCAACCACGGCACCCACGCTGAAGCCATCGAAATCAATTTCGATCCTGCGAAAATTTCGTATCGTGACATCCTGGAATTCTTTTTCCAGATCCATGACCCATCAACCAAAAACCGCCAGGGCAATGATGTGGGGCTGAGCTATCGCTCGGCGATCTATTTCAATTCGCCATCGCAGGAAAAAATCGCCCACGACACCATCGCCGATGTTGATGCCTCGGGAATATGGCCGGGCAAAGTTGTAACAGAAGTAGCCCCAACTGGCCCCTTCTGGCTGGCCGAGCCCGAGCATCAGGATTATCTCGAGCGCTATCCCCATGGCTACACCTGCCATTTCGCACGCCCCGGCTGGAAACTGCCAAAGCGCCAAGCAGCGGAATAACCAGTCCAATATCGAAGAATATAAAAGTGCCAGCCTTCTTGGGGCTGGCATTTTTGTTTGCACTCTGCAAAACCTGCAAACAGATACAAGCCCGCAGACAAGAGGTGCATCATGGCAGAATGGGTCAAAAGATTTTCACTGAACGGCAAACGCGCCCTGGTTACAGGTGCCACCAAAGGCATTGGTTTTGAAACCTGCAAGGTTCTGGCCGACGCTGGTGCTGATATTGCCGCTGTGGGCCGTGACGAAAAGGGTCTTGCGGAAATCACCGCCATCGTCACCAAGCTTGGCCGCCGCTGCGTGCCCATCAATGCCGATCTTGCAACGCTGGAAGGCCCCAAGGAGGCCGCCGCCAAGGCGTTGGCCGCGTTTGGAACGATTGACATTCTGGTCAACAACGCCGGTGTCGCCAGCATCAAATCCATCATTGATACGGGTGACAAGGATTGGGAGTGGGTAAATTCGGTCAACCTCCGCGCACCGTTCCTTCTGGCTCAGGCGCTGGCCCCCAACATGATCAAGCAGGGCATGGGCAAGGTCATCAACATCTCATCGCAGTCAGGCGTTGTTGCCTTGGCTGACCATGGCTCTTACGGTGCAGCCAAGGGCGGCCTCAACATGTTGACCAAGGTGATGACCATCGAATGGGCCAAGCACAACATTCAATGCAACACGGTTTGCCCTACCGTCATTCTGACACCGATGGGCGAAATGGTCTGGGGTGATCCGGCCAAGGGCGATCCCATGAAAGCCAAGATTCCAGCTGGTCGTTTTGGCCGGACCGAAGAAGTGGCCGACTTGATCCTCTTCCTCTCGTCATCCGCGTCGGACATGATCAACGGACAGGACATCCTGATCGATGGCGGCTTCACCGCGCAGTAAAAAACCCGTGAAGTCGAGTTCAGCGCCGTAATATGTGCGCCCTCCACCGATTTGATCGCCAATTGCAACGGCAATGCCCCCGGCTGCACTTCTGATCGCTCGCACCATACGCAATGAAACAAACGTGTTTGCGGAACTCTTTCGGAAGTCGGACAATTTTACGTGTGCGGTCTGAGATGCAAACTCACTCCAACGTGCACTATGTTGAGTGGCCCCAAGGTGGATGTGCCTGCTCTATTGAGTTGCGGTCAATTGAACCGCGACAACTCTAGGAAAGGACTCCAAATGAAGAATACGATCAAGATACTTGTTACAGCCTTGACTGTTGCTGCGGCTGCTTCGTCATTCACTGGCGATGCAAATGCCAAGATGTCCAAGAAGGACATGATGTCGATGGTGCCAATGATGTGTATGATGGCTCCTGGCAAAGAGGCAGCAGGCCGTGGACCGATGTGCGTAACGAATGCCGACGCCAAAGTTATGATGGCGAAAAAGCATCCGAAGATGCACGAAATGATGTGCGAACCACCTCACGGCATGGAAGCTGCAGGCCGTGCAGGTTATGGCCTGACCTGCGTGTCAGTATCCAAGTTCCACATGATGATGAAGCACGGCTAATCTAAACCACGTCAGTTGGAAGCCGTCATTCCAAAATAGGGCGTGGCGGCTTTCTAGTGGTGAAAGCTTGGGCCAAGTTTTCGTGTTGGCCCCTAATCAAGCGCCGCAACCCGCAAACGCAAGGCATTGCCGATGACGCTGACTGAACTCAGCGCCATGGCTGCCGCGCCAATCATGGGTGAAAGCAGCAGGCCAAAGACCGGATAGAGCACGCCCGCAGCAATCGGAATTCCCGCTGCATTGTAAAAGAACGCAAAGACTAGGTTCTGGCGGATATTACGCATCGTCGCAGTGGAAAGCTTCCGCGCTTTCAAAATCCCCATCAGGTCGCCACGCAGCAATGTGATGGCTGCACTTTCAATGGCAACATCAGTGCCTGTGCCCATCGCAATGCCAACGTCAGCCGCCGCAAGCGCTGGCGCATCGTTCACACCATCTCCCGCCATCGCAACCACATGGCCCTCGGCTTTGAGCTTTGCAACGATCTTGGCTTTGTCTTCCGGCAGCACTTCCGCTTCCACATCTTCAAGCCCCAGTTCGCTGGCGATGGCAGCGGCGGTGTTACGGCTGTCCCCCGTTAACATGATCACTTTGACACCAGCAGCTTTGAGAGCTTTCAGTGCGGCAGGTGTGGTTTGCTTGATGGGATCAGCAATGGCCAGCGCACCCACCGCCGTGCCATTCACCGAAACAAACACAACTGTTGCACCGCTTTTTTGCAACGCTGCGGCACGTTCCGAAAACTGCGACGTATCAATTTTCAACCCACTCAAAAACACTGCATTACCGATCACCAATCGCTTGCGCTCAACCATGCCAATGGCGCCTTTGCCGACGGGCTGGTCAAATCCCATCACCTTTCCAAGCACAAGGTTGCGTTGGCGCGCCGCCGCAACGATGGCACTGGCCAAAGGATGTTCGCTGCCCTGCTCCAGACTGGCAGCAAGACGCAATATCTCAGTTTCGTCTTCATTCTCCGCTGCCAAAATCTTGGTGAGAGATGGCTTCCCTTCGGTTAAGGTTCCGGTCTTGTCGACCACCAGCACATCGACCTTTTCAAGACGCTGCAAAGCTTCGGCATTTTTGACCAGAACACCGGCCTGTGCACCCCTCCCCATGCCAACCATGATCGACATCGGAGTCGCCAGTCCCAGCGCGCAGGGACAAGCGATAATCAGTACCGAGACCGCAGCAATCATTGCAAAGCTGAAGCGTGGCTCTGGCCCCCAGATCGCCCACGCCGCGAAGGACGCGACGGCCGCCACCAACACCAGCGGTACAAACCAGCCTGAAATCCAGTCCGCCATGCCCTGAATGGGCGCGCGGCTGCGCTGCGCCTCCGCTACCATTTGCACGATGCGGGCCAGCATGGTGTCGCTGCCCACCTTCTCGGCGCGCATGACAAATCCGCCGGATGCGTTGAGGGTGCCGCCAATCAGTTTCGATCCAGGCTCCTTGACGACAGGAAGCGATTCACCCGTGACCAGAGATTCATCAAGCGATGAATGCCCCTCAACCAGAACGCCATCGACGGGAACCTTCTCGCCGGGCCTTACGCGCAGCAAGTCACCGACGTGAATGGCTTCAAGTGCCACTTCCTCATCATTGCCAGTCTCCGTCACCCGCAGCGCCGTCTTCGGTGACAAATGGAGCAAGGCCTTGATGGCACCAGACGTTCGCTCCCGCGCGCCAAGTTCGAGAACCTGACCCAGCAGAA